>JALYST010000225.1 GCA_030854665.1 Actinomycetota bacterium | reverse complement strand
GCCCTCGGCCCACGACGGCAGTGGCGCCGGCGCCTCGACGGCGAAGTGCCCACTGAGGAGCGCCGCGTAATCGCCCTCCTGCGGCAGCCCCACATCAGGTAGCCGTGCTCCTTCTGCCCGTACGTTGGGGAGCGCGAACGCGACATCGATCCAACGGTTGCCGCGGCCGGCGGTGTCCCAGTCCACGAGTAGCGCACGGGTTCCGACGAAGCACACGTTCCCGCTGTAGACGTCATAGTGGACGAAGTCGTCGCCCGCCCACGAGACGCGCGACTCCGCCTGCACGAAACGCTCGAGCACATGCTCCAACCACGCAGCCGAGCAAAGGCCGAGCGCCAGGAACGGCTCTGCGTCATCGGCAATCTGTTGCCAGTTCGACCTGGCAACCGTCCACGCTCGCAGCCCGGCCGGTACCGGCGTGCCGGCGAGTGCGTCGAGCGCCTCGAAGAGAGGACCAACGTCGTCCGGATACGGCGGCGGCCACTGAGCCTCGACAAGGTCCTCCACCGCGAGCACAACGAGAGCGCCGTCGTCGCGCGCACCCACCAGCCGCGGAAGAAATGGACCGTCAACGGTCTCGTAGACAGAGACCTCGCGTCTCAACGCGCTCGCGTATGGCTCCTCTCGAGCGGCTTTGACGAACGCGGTCGAGCCATCTGCGAAGCGAACGCGCCACTTTGCCTGTCGCGTATACCCGCCGCCAATAACCGATTCCCACTCAACCGCATCTTTCCCAACCGCACTGTGAACCGCCTCCGCGACGGCGGGCGTCGGGCCATCGTTCACCGAGCGCTCAGCCATGGGCACAGCAGCTTACGTTGGGTTACGTTCCGGCCGTGACTTACGAGTTCCATCACGGCCACGAACCGAGAGCGGAGGAGATCGCTTTACATCAACGGTTTCTCACTCTCCTGGGCCAGATGGAGGCGGCTCAAGCGGAAGGGAACGAGACGGAGATTCGACGCCTGGATCCTTTGCTCGAACGGGCGCGGAAGAGTTGGCTTGCTGCAAACGTTCGTGTGACACGCGGCCGCTAGGTCGCTCGTTTCGATGCCGGCTTCTCCCAGACCGAGACGTGCTTTCGGCTGTCGCTCGTGAACGGCTCCCGCTCCCAGCCGCTCCAGCGCTCGCGCAGGCTCATTCCGGCAAGCTCTGCCATCAGGTCGAGCTCGGCAGGCCACGCGTACCGGAAGGGAATCGAGGTGCGCTCGAGTCTTCCGTCGACGATCTCGAAGTGATGAGACGTGAGTCCTTGATTCGCGACGTCGTATTCGTCAATTCCCCACCTGGTTTCGCTCACGTGGAAGGCCTGGAAGGTCTCGCCCGGCGGGAGCCGCTGGAGTCCGGGCACCCCTACTTCGATGACAAAGCAGCCGCCGAGCTCGAGGTGCGCCGCGACGTTGCGGAAGCACGCAACTTGCGCCGCCTGCGTCGTGAGGTTCATGATCGTGTTGAAGACCAGGTACGCGACGGAGAACGTCCCGTCCACCGTCGTCGTCGCGAAGTCGCCGATCGACACGCCGATCTCCTCGCTGCCCGGCTTCGCGTGCAGCCTCGCGGCCATCGCCTTCGACAACTCGATCCCGTGCACCGGCACTCCCCGCTTCGCAAGCGGGAGCGCGATCCGGCCCGTTCCGATCCCGAGCTCCAGCGCGCGCCCGCTCCCGGCGAGCTCGGCGAGGAAGTCGACGACCGGGTCGACGGCCCCCGCGTCGAACATCACCTCAGCGGACTTGTCGTAGCGCGCGGCGACGCGCTCGTCGAAGTAGCCATCGTCGTGCTGCACCGCCGGAATCTACCCGCGTCGCTGTTGCGCGGTCTGGCGCGCTCCGGCAGGCTTA
This sequence comes from Actinomycetota bacterium, assembly GCA_030854665.1. Taxonomy (GTDB): domain Bacteria; phylum Actinomycetota; class Thermoleophilia; order Gaiellales; family Gaiellaceae; genus 3-1-20CM-4-69-9. The sequence goes on along the minus strand of JALYST010000225.1, from coordinate 1,387 downwards.
CAAGCGATGGTCCCTGAGTCGCGGCTCGAATCGACGGAGCACGGGCTCGTCCCCAAAGGGGAAGGTTGGTTCGTGCTCAACGCCCGCGAGGCGCGTTGGTTCCACGCCGAAGGGCGCTCGGCCATCTGTCAGTTCGAGGGTGCGTTCGAGGGCGAGCAGGACTTCTTGCAGCTGGGGATCAATCTCAGCCTCCTCAGGCCGGGCGAGGCGATGGCGATGTACCACTGGGAGGCAGACCAGGAGGACTTCCTCGTACTCGCCGGGGACGCGCTGCTGATCATCGAGGGCGGCGAGCGCCCACTCCGGCAGTGGGACTTCGTGCACTGCCCTCCCGAGACCAAGCACACGATCATCGGGGCCGGAGACGCACCCTGCCTGATACTCGCGGTCGGCGCACGCGAGCACTCGACAGGTCCAGCCTGGGGCGGCTATACGGTGGACAAGGCCGCGCTGCGCCACGGCGCCGGTGTCGAGGAGGAAACGACCGAGCCGAAGCAGGCTTACGCGCCATTCACCAAGCGCGAACCAACCGGGTACCGCGAGGGCTGGCTACCCGAATAGCGATGCTGTTTACGCCGGAAGCGCACGAGGCCATCGCGGACGAACCATGGAGCGCGGAGAGGATGCGGACGGCGATCGCCTCCATCGTTGCCGACGCGGAGAGTGCATTCGACGACGGTTGGCCGCTGCATCCGCAGGACAAGGAGGAAGACGACGACCCGGCTGCACGGTTCCGGGGGGTCTATTGCGGAGGCACCGGGGTCGTCGATGCACTCCACCGCCTCGCGCGGCGGGGCTCCATCGAACTACGACGCGACTACGTCCCGTATCTGGAACGGTCGGTCGAGGCTGAGCCGGATTTCCCTCGTGAGGACTCGGAACGCAGCCTGTTGGCAGGCGAGGTGGGAATCCGGCTCGTGTTACAGAGGCTCGCACCCTCCCAGGCAAATCTCGACCGGCTGTCGGAGTTGGTCGCGGCGAACGAGCGAGACGAACGTTGCGAACTGATGTGGGGTAGCCCCGGCACGATTCTCGCGGGTCGCGAGCTCGGCCTCGACGTGACCTCGAGCGTCGATTGGTTGCACGGCCAACGTGACCCGGATGGACTGTGGACGCAACAGCTGTCCGGGCACAGCAGGCGCTTTCTCGGCCCGGTACACGGGTTCGCGGGGTGTGTGCTTGCGCTCGGGAATGTCGCCGCAGTCTCGGAGACGCTCCGGCGCTTCGCCGTCGAGGAGGAGGGGCTCGTCAACTGGCCGGGACTCGCGGGGATGCAACTCGGCGCAAACCGCGACGGCCAGATCCGCACGCAGTGGTGCCATGGCGCGCCGGGGATCGTTGCGACCCTCGCCCCCATCCTTGACGAGGAGCTTGCGGTCGCGGGCGG
>JALYST010000216.1 GCA_030854665.1 Actinomycetota bacterium | reverse complement strand
TCTGCCCCGCACGGTTTTTGGTCACGTTCGTCGCGAGCAGTGTGCGGCCGTCGGCCGCATAGATCTTCCCGCGCTTGATCGTGAACTGCGCGACGAGCCGGATGTCGTTGTCCTGCCGGTTGGCGAGCCCCGCGTTGGCCCACGTCTGCCAGTAGGTGGTGCCGATGATGAGGGCGGAGAGCAGGACGAGTGCTGCAATACCGATGTGTGAGACCTGCTTGTTCACCGCAACATCTCTCTGTTGGCCCGATTGGAGACGAGCAGGAGCCCGGCTAAGAGCACGAAGTTCGCAACGACGCTCGATCCCCCGTACGACACGAACGGCAGCGTGATGCCGGTCAACGGGATCAACCGCAGGATGCCGCCGACGATGATGAACGTCTGGAGCGCAAAGCCGAACGTCAGCCCGGCGGCGGCGAGCTTGGAGAAGCCGTCCTGCGCGAGCAGCGCGATCCGCATCCCGCGCAACACGAAGATCATGTAGACGAGCAGCAGCGCTGCCGCGCCGATGAGACCGAGCTCCTGCGCGAGCGCGGAGTAGATGAAGTCGGTGTTGAGGTCGGGGATGATCTGCTTGCCGTTGAGGTTTTCGACCGTCCCCTTGCCGAGGCCGGTGCCGCCGAACCCGCCGTGACCGATGGAGTAGAGCGACTTCACGAGCTGGAAGCTCTGGCAGTTCTGGCGCAGGTCGAGCTGGCCCGAGATCGGGCAGTAGATCTTGTGCTCGGTCCAGGGACGAAGCCAGATCGTCACGCGGTCCTGCACGTGTGGCGTGACCCTCCACACGCCGACGGCGCCCACGAGGAAGAGGCCGAGCCCTACCGCGACATACCCGATGCGGGCGGTCGCCATATAGAGCATCGCGAGGAAGATCCCGAAGTAGAGAAGACCGCCCCCGAGGTCTCGCGTCTCGAGCAGGACGAGCATCGCCAGCACCCAGATGACGAGGAGCGGCCCCCAGTCCTTCAGACGACCCTGCGCCAGCACCTCGCGCTTCTCGCGCATGTACCCCGCGAGAAAGACGATGAGCATGATCTTCGCAAGCTCTCCCGGCTGGAAGCGGAGGGCGCCGATGTGTACCCACAGGCGGGCGCCGTTCACGGTCAGACCTAACACCGGCAGGATCGGCAAAAGGAGCAGAGCGATCGCCGAGATGCCGAAGAGGTACTTGTACGTCTCCAGCCGGCGATAATCGTGTCGCAGCAGAAAGAGGGTGGCCGCGAAGAGCGTGACCGCGACGACGATCCAGATTCCCTGCTTGAACGCATCGTCGGGATTGAGTCGGTAGATCTCCGTCAGGCCGACCGCAGTCAGCAGACCGGCAATCGGCAGGAGGTACGGGTCGGCAAACGGAACGGTGTAGCGCGTAACGAGGTGCGCCGCGAGGTAGAGCGCGAAGAAGAAGCCGGCGTACGTCAGGGAGGCCGTCGACACGACGTCCTGGCGCGCGATGTAGACGCTCGCGAAGCCGACGGCCGTCAGGGCTCCGACGACGAACAGGAACGCGAGCTCACGGTTCCTCGGGCTCAGGTTCAGCGCGCGAACCTCAGGTACAGCGCGATCGCGATCCCGGCCGCGATCGCGATCAGAGCCAGCCACGCGAGGACGCGTCGGCGCAGGTGACGGCGCCTCACCGCGCGGTCCCGGTTTTCCTTGGCCTTGAGCTCTGCCTGGATGTCCTCCGTGGAGATCACCGCGGTGTCGACCGCGGGCACGGCATCTGCCTCGGTCAGTGTGTCCTCGTCATCGCGCGCGGGAGGACTGGGAAGCACGTTCTCACGCGTCTCGCCGTCGTTGGCCAGCGTCTGCCCTTCTGCGATCTCGAACGCCACCACCGTGATGTTGTCCTCGCCGCCGCCGCGGTTTGCGGCCTTTACGAGCGCCTTCAGCGCGACGTCGATGTCATCACGGTTCCGTTCGACGAGCTCCTGGATCTCGCGCTCTCCCACCATGTCGGTGAGCCCGTCCGAGCAGAGAAGAAAGACGTCGCCCGCCCTGGCCTCGATCGTGAAGGTGTCGACGTCGACATCGGGATCCGTACCGAGCGCCCGTGTGATCACCGAGCGCTGCGGATGGGTTTCCGCCTCCTCCGGCGAGAGCCTTCCACTCTTCATCAGCTCGTTCACGAGCGAGTGGTCCTCCGTCACCTGCTCCATGCGCCCGTCACGAATCAGGTAAGCGCGGGAGTCGCCCACGTGTCCGAACGCGACATTGCCGTTCTCGACGAGCGCCACCGTGATCGTCGTGCCCATCCCCGACGTGTTGGGATCGGTGCTCGACCGCGCGTACACACGCCGGTTCGCCTCCTGAATGAGGTCTTGGATGCGGTGCTCGCCGCCGGCGTCGGCATGGCTCTCCTTCAGCGCAGCCGCCGCGAGACGCGACGCGACCTCGCCTGCCTGCGCGCCGCCCATACCGTCGGCGATCGCGAAGAGTGGCGGCTCGCAGACATAGGCGTCCTCGTTCCGCCGCCGCTTGCGGCCGGTGTCCGTGATCACGCCGACGTGCCCGAGACCCGTCATTGCTCGTACCTCAGGTCGGTCTCGCCGACGCGGACGATGTCGCCGCGGGTAAGCCGGCGCGGTCGGTCGAGCCGTGTCCCGTTGAGATAGGTCCCGTTCGTCGAGCCGAGGTCCTGGACCCAGACTCCGTCCTGGCGAGGCTCGAAGCGCGCGTGACGCGCAGAGGCGTACTCGTCGGTGGCGATCGCGATGTCGTTTTGATTCCCGCGCCCGATCGTCAGCTGGGCGGAGTTCAAATCGAAGTCCTCACCGCTCTCGAGATCCGCGCTCTTCACGACTACGAGTCGACCGGTGTGCAGTCCGGGCCGGGAAGCCTGCATGCCCGCGGCTGCAGACGGAGCGAGCACGAAACTTTCCTGTGGGAGGCGCAGATCGCGGCTCGCGGTCCGCACGATTCGCCAGATGAACGTGTAGAGCAGGAAGAGGAAGGCGATCTTGAGGACGAGTAGAACCTCGTCGACGGCGGCCGAGTCGAAGATCATCTTTGTTCCTGGCCGAAGGTCACCTCGGTCGCGCCGATCGTGATGGTGTCGCCGTCGCTCAGCTTGGCTCGCTTCACGCGCCTACTGTTGACCTCGAGCCCATTCGTCGAGCCGAGGTCGACGATCCAGTAGGACGCCCCTTCCTGGCGAAGCTCGGCATGGCGCCGTGAAACGTTCGTGTCCGCGAGCTGAATGTCGCAGTCGCGCGACCGTCCGATCACCACGCGGCGCTGCTTCACCTCGTAGAGCGTCCCGTCGAAGCTCAGCGTCACCAGCTCGGCCTCGACGCCGAGCTCCTCCGCGCTGACCGCCTGCGTCGGCGCCGGAGCCTTCGGCTTGTAAATCATCGTTGCGCCGGGCGCGACGTCCCCCTCCGGCTCGCCGGACGCCGCGCGGCGCCGATCCGGCTGCACCATCCGGGTCGCAATGCCGAACTCGCCCACGTCGAGATCGGTGTCCGTCTCCATGAGGACGCGAACCGGCGACAGGAGGGCGTAATCCTCCCGGCGCGCGTGCTCGGACAGGTACTCCTGCAGCTCGCCCATCAGATTCTCCTCGTAGCTCGAAAACTGCTCGCGATCCTCGGCCGAGAGGTACACCGTGTACTCGTTCGGAGCGTAGACGCGGGAGACGGAGATCGTGCGGTGCTCGTCCATCTCCTTCGCGAGCTTGCGCGCAAGCTCGACCGGCTGGACGTTCGTCCGAAACGCGCGGCCGAAAATCCCCTCGAAAAGGGACTCGATTTTTTGTTCGATTGCGCGGAGGACCATGTGCCGGGAATACCCCGGCAAGCGATGCTAACGCACCGCTACTGCCAGGCAGGTGGCCCACACGGCCACCACGAGCGGGGCAACAGCCGCCCCCGGCGCCAGGAGCAACGCCGCAGCTAGGAACCCCGCCCCGAGCCCGGCGATCGCCCACAGGCCCCGCGCGCGAGCCAGGGGGAGCAGGACCGCGACGGCGGCAAGGACGATCGCCTCCACAGCGAGGACTGGTCTCGAAAGCAGCGCCTCCCAGATCGCCGCCAGAACCGTGAGCGGATCGCCGCTCGCAACGATCCCGAGATCCGGTGCAGATGCACTGTCGAAGGGCAACGGCGCGCCGCGAACCCCTGCCACGACTGCGGCCACCAGCACGGCGGCCACTGCCTGCACCGCGCGCCGGGCCGGGGAGCGCACGGCAAGAGCCGCCAGCGGGAAGAGAGCGAGGCCTGAGATCGGCGCAAGGAACGCTCCGAGCGAGAAGAGGAGGCCACGCTCCGGTTCGCGCCACATCATCGCCAGGAGCCCCACTGCAACGAGCACGTAGAGGGCAGCCGCGCCGAGCGCGAGGTTTCCCAGCGGTAAGACCGGAACGCCAAGCGCGAAGGCGAGCCCGAGGCGGGCGTTCACGCCCGCGGCGGTGGCGGCCAGAGCTGCGAGCCCGAAGGGCCAGCCGGAGGGGAAGAACGGGAGCGCCCACGCGCTCCAGCCGGCCACGGCTGCGGCGAGCGCTGCGGGGACGAGTCGCGGAACCACGGCCGGAACGGCCAGGGTCTGACCCCCGCTCTTCCGCACGCGCCGCTTGCGGGTGGCGAGCCGCACCGTCTGGGCGAGGGCGGCCGCGCTCGGCCGCCGGGTTGGATCAAGATCGAGGGCGCGGTTGACGGCGGCGAGAAGCGGCTTCGGCAGATCCGGCCGCACCGTCTCCAGGCACGGCGCACCGACTTCGATTGCGCGGGCTGTCTCCAGCAGGGAACTGCGCCAGAACGGGTGGCGGCCGGCCAACGCCTCCCAGAGCATCAATCCCACCGCCCAAACGTCTGCTGCCTCAGTCGTCAGCGCCCCGGCCAGGCGTTCCGGGGCGATATAGGCAAGGGTGCCCGGCACGTCGCCCTGCGCGGTCAGGGTCTCGGCCTGCTGGATCTGCGCCAGCCCGAAGTCCAGCACGCGCACAGACACGTCCTTCCCCTCCGCAAGCAGGATGTTCGACGGCTTGACGTCGCGGTGAACGATCCCGCGCGCGTGCGCGTGCGCGAGTGCCTCGAGAATTTGGGCGCACGCTTCGATTGCGGAGCTGTCGTCGAGGTCGCCACTTCGGAGCGCCTCGCGAAAAGTCCGCCCCGGCACGTACTCGTAGGCGATGTAGACGTGCTGGGAGTCACGACCGAAGCCATACGCGCGCTGACACGAGGGGTGGCGCAGGCGGGCGGCGGCCTCCGCCTCCCGCTCGGCGCGGGACGCCGCCTTCCCCTCCCGGGGCACGATCTTCAGGGCGACGTCGAGCCCGTTCTGCTCATCTCGGGCGAGCCAGACGGAGCCGGAACCCCCACTCCCGAGCGGCCTGAGGGGGCGGTAGCGCCCGAGGACGAGCTCGCTCTGGACAAGGGCTGGGGCTGCGTTGGACACCGGCTCTCCAGGGTTGGCGGGGGCACGGACAAGTCCTTCACCCGTGGAGAACCGGGTAGGTACGGGTTAGAGTGAACGCCGCCTCGGCTGTGACTCCCCCGGCCGGGTCCCTCGCCATGACCGAGCACGAATCCGACATCGAATTCGACTTCTTCGACGAGCCCGAGACCGAGGAGGCCTCAGAGCGTGTCCGCACGCCCCGGCGCCCCCCGCCGGGCGGTCCACGCCGCCCCGTGCGCCCTCCCCAGGGCCTGATCCCGATGCTCCGCCTGGCCGGGCTGATCGCGTTTCTGATTCTGGCCGCTGTCCTGCTCGTCGTGGGCGTGCGCGGTTGTGCGTCCAGCGGCAAGCACGCCAAGTACGAGGGGTACATCCAGGACGTTCGCGCGATTGCGAAGCGCTCGGATCAGATCGGCAAGGACCTGAACGCGGCCCTCAGCGCGACGGGAATCAAGGAGACCGATCTCGAGGGAAAGATCAGCGGGCTAGCCGCTCAGGAGCAGCAGGAAGTGGCCCAGGCAGTCCAGCTGAACCCGCCCGGCCCGCTCCGCGTCGAGCACGACCACCTCATCGAGGTCCTGAAGCTGCGTTCGAACGGTCTCAGCCGGCTGGCCGACGCCTTCCGCCAGACGGCGACGGCGACGGCGCGCAACTCGACGATCTCCGGAAGACTCATCGCCGACCAGGCGCGTCTGCTGGTCGCCAGCGACGTCAACTGGGACTTCTACTTCAAGGAGCCGACGCAGCTCGAGCTGCAGAACCAGAGCATCAGCGACATCGGCGCGGTCCCCGATTCCAACATCATCCCGAACCCCGAGCTGGCGAGCACCCAGGCGATGACACAGGTGTGGCTGCGCGTCCACGGCGCGGCGACCGGCGGGGGAACGACCACCGGAAACCACGGGAGCGCCCTCGTCTCCGTCACGGCCCTTCCTGACGGCAAGCGGCTCGATCCGAACGGCGCGGCGAGTGACAACGCAATCACGGCGTCGACCGATCTCGCTTTCAAGGTCGCCGTGTCCGATTCGGGTGACTTCCAGGAATTCAACGTGGGTGTGACACTCACGATCCAGAAATCGCCGAAGTCGATCGTGCTGCGCAAGAAAATCGACGTGATCAACGCAGGCGAGACGAAGACGGTCACGTTCACGAACATCGACATCAACGGCCTCTTCGGGCTACCGACGACGGTCAAGGTCGACATCGAGCCCGTGCCGGGCGAAAAGACCACGACGAACAACTCGTCCGAGTACAAAGTCATCTTCTCCCTCGGCGGTTAGTGCCCCTACCGGCAATACACGACGGCCGCACCGGCAAAGCCGGCACGGCCTCTAATGGTCGGCATCGCAAGCGATGCCTTGGTGCCGGCTTCTGGCCCGCGATCACGCGGCGCCAGAGTGCTCGCGACCCAGAAACTCGGCAGCATCACCGGCAGGGGCACTGATGCAGACCGCGGAGTGGATCGCGATCGGAGCCGCCGCCGCTGCAGGGGTCGCGCTGCTCGTCGCCGGCCTCGCTTGGTGGAAGCTGCGCGCCGTCCGTGCGTCCCAGCTCGTCCTGCTCGGCGGCGGGAAGCAGGATTTCGTCGACTTCGCGGTCTCGCTCCAGGGACGGATCGACGACCTGCACCGAGCGGTCGACGAGGTCGCCGCTGGACTTTCGCGCGTCGATCGCCGGGTCGACACCGCCGTCTCGAAGACCTCGCTCGTGCGGTACGACGCCTACGAGGGCGCCGGCGGCCACCAGTCGGCCTCGATCGCCCTCCTCGACGCGGGCCGGAGCGGCGTCGTCCTGACCGCGATCCAGGGCCGCGATTACGCCCGGATCTACGTCAAGGAGCTCGACCACGGCCGTCCCTCCGTGGCTCTCTCCCCCGAGGAGGAAGAGGCGGTCGAGCGGGCCATGGCTGGGTAACCCCGTTCACTCAGCTACATTTCCGCCTAGATGCAGCAGGTTCTGGTTTTGAACGCGAGTTACGAGCCGC
>JALYST010000198.1 GCA_030854665.1 Actinomycetota bacterium | reverse complement strand
TTGTCACGTAACTAGCCCGTCGCCCGGGCCGTTGTGTCGGCGTGAGCTCCGGGGGCTTTCTCATCCGTTTTCTCCTTGGCCTGCTTGGCAGCATGGCTGCGGTTTTCCTTGCCGTCGGCTGTGCTCTCTCGAGCCGCCAGGCCGAGGGTCAGGTGCTAGGGGCCGGTGTCGAGAGTGGGTCATGGGCTACTCCCGCCGAGCTCGACTGGCTCGAGAAACTCGGGGCATGGGACACCCGGCTCCTGCGCGGGCTCCAGTCGGCCGCCCGCGTCGAGTCGACGCCCCGCCTGGCGCAGAAGTTGATGCAAGGAGACGGGAAGACGATGGTCGAGCACTCGCGCGCGCTCGAGCCCGCCGGCTCGTGCGCTGCGGACTTGACGAAGGAGGTCGGGCCGGCTCCGAGCGTGCGCCTGCAGCGCGCCTACGACACCTTCTCTGCGGCCTGCACGCACCTGCAACGCTTTCACGGTGCGATCACGCTTGCAATCGACCAAAGCCAGGGCTCGAAGATCGGCACGGCGCGAGCAGAGGCGAGCCGCGCTGCGGCGCTCCTCTTGCAGGCAGACCAGATGCTCCCGCCTGGCGAGGTGCGCTCACTTCCCGTCATCGCCGGGGGAACGAAGCAAAGCCGAATCGAACCTCGCTTCGGTCAGATAGCGACCGCGCTCGGAGGCAAGCGGCTAGAGGTTCGCTGCTGGTCCGCCGCGGACTGGCATCACCTCATGCGCGAGGAGCGGAGCTATACCCATGGGCAGCTCGGTTCAGAGACGCTCGGCTTCGCGGGCATCGGGGGGTCGCGCGTCAATCTCGCTCCGGCTGTGTGTGAGGGGCTCGTGAACCTCGCGTACAACGGAGTTCGGCCGACCGACGAATCAGAGCAGCTGCTGCTCGCCGCCGCAGTCGTCACCCTCAGTCACGAGCCGCAGCACAGCAAAGGGATCGCAGAAGAGTCCGTTGCCGAGTGCAATGCGATCCAGCTCGCCAACGCAACGGCGATCAAGCTCGGCGCGAGCCCTGTATATGCGGCAACGCTCGTGCGCACGTACTGGCGCCATTACGGCGAAGAACTGTCCGCATACCGCTCTGCCGAGTGCCGGAAGGGCGGCAAGCTCGACCTTGGCGACGCCGGCTCGATTTGGCCTTAGGCGCCGCTACGCTGCTGCGCACGGCCCCGTAGCTCAGCGGATAGAGCGACGGACTTCGAATCCGTGCGCGGAGGTTCGACTCCTCCCGGGGCCACTCCGCGGGAAAGTCCGGCCCGCTGCGCGGGCCATGATGACTTTCCCGCGTTCGCACTTCGATATCCCGGCACCGTGGCTGCGACGGGCAAAGCCCGCCGCCCTCGGCGAATGCGCGGCTCAGTCCAGTGGTGCAGCGCGGCCGCAGCGCGCACACACCCATTCGGTGATCGGTTCCGCGTGCGAGCCCTTGCGGCCTGGATGGGCCTGCTGGCCAGCCCACCTTGTGCGCAGGCGCATCGGGCCGTGCCCGCGTGGGCACTCCTTCGGCTCCACTGTCTCTTCTGCTTTCTTCTCGGCCATAGGGCTACTCTGAGTTGTCCGTGCGGGCGTGGCGGAATTGGTAGACGCGCCGGGTTTAGGACCCGGTGGAGCTTGCTCCTTAGAGGTTCAAGTCCTCTCGCCCGCACTTCGACTCGACGCCGTCGAGCAGCCGCCAGTTTCCTTCGAGCGCTGCGGTGGCCGCGCCGACGAGTCGGTCCGCATCCTCAGGCGCCGACTGCCGCAACACCTCAGCAGACGCTGCGGCGTGCTCGTGGTCGCGGTCCGAGTGCAGTTCGAAGTAGCCCGTGCTCTTCGAGCCGGCAGTGAAGCCGTAATGGTCGACGAGGCCGGTGAGCTTCGTCCGCGAGATGTCCGGCTGGCCGGACTCGACTGCGTAGAGCACGGCTCGCGCCGCCAGGGAGTCTTCAGCTCGCCAGGCGCCTGCGCATTCGCGGGTCTCGATGGTGGGCTCGCGGTCGAGCGAGGCGTCCAGCGCTACGGCGAAGTCGTCCCACAGTTGAATGTGTGCTGCCTCTTCGGCCGCATGCTCGGCGTCGCCGCCGACGGCTGCCGCATCGGCGAGCGCCACGACGGCGTGCCGGTACTCACCCGCATAGAACGCGAGCTCGTCTCGGCTCAGCTCGCCGCGCTCCCAGCGGAGATAGAAGGGGTGGTCGAGGACGTTCCAGCGTGCCCGTGCCTCGTCGATTCGTTCGATCAGATTCATGTCGCTCCCTTCGCCGTCGGAATCTCTCTAATTCGATCCTACGCTAGGCGCTCGATGCCCTCCATAGCCCGGCCGAGCGCCTCTTCGTCCAAGAGGTAGGGCGTGGCGTTCGCCAGCTGGTGAGCGGGCCCATCGAGGTCATCGGAGCCGTCGGCCGCGTTGATCGCATAGCGGAGCGGGATCTCGTGCGTGACCACGAGCAGCGACGTCTCGGGCCTCGCCAGCAGGTTCCCGAAGGCCCGCGCATAGCGCCGGGCCGCGGCGTCGAGGGACTCGCCGCCCGGGAACGGATCCCTGCGCGTGTGCTCCCGCTTCCACGCCCGGTAGTCCTCGAGCGCGACTCCCTCGAGCTCGCCGACGTCGATGTCATCCAGTAGCGGCTCAACCTCGATCGGCACGCGGCGGCCTGCGAGGGCGATCTCCGCGGTCTCTCGCGTGCGCGTGAACCGGGTGCAGATGCAGACGTCGAGATGGATGTAGGCGACCTGCTGGCCCAGGAGCCTCGCCTCTTCCCGTCCCTTCTCCGTGAGGGCGACGGGAACCGCCGGGTCCCCGTTGATCCTGTTCTCGAAGTTCAGGGTCGATTCGCCATGCCGGGAGAGCACGTAGAGCTCCACGACCGGCAGGCTATGCCAGTCGCAGCCTTCGAACCGTTTGGTCTAATGGCTCGATGGCGACGCAGGTCGAAGAGCTTCCGGACAACAAAGTCCGGCTCACGGTGGATGTCCCGGGTGCCGACGTCCATCACGCCGTCGAGCACGCGGCCTCCGACCTGGCGTCCAGCGTCAAGATTCCAGGCTTCCGCAAGGGCAAGGTTCCGATGCCCGTGCTCCGGTCGCACATCGGCAAGGAGCGTCTCTTCAGCGAAGCCATCGAGAGCCACATCTCCGGCTGGTTCTGGAACGCGGCGTCCCGGGAGCGCATCCGCCCGGTCGAGCAGCCGGAGCTCGACTACGAGCTGCCCGACTCCGAGGACTCCGATTGGCGCTTCACGGCGACGGTGTCCGTTCTGCCGAAGCCGGAGGTCGCCGACTGGACGAAGGTGCAGGTGCCCTACGTCGAGCCTGAGATCCCCGAGGACTTCGTCGACCACGAGCTGAACGTCCTGCGTTCGACGGTCGCGGAGCTGAAGCCGGCCGAGGGTCGGCCTGCGGAGAACGGCGACACGATCGTCCTCGATCTGCTTGCCGACGACGGTGGCCAGCGCGATTACGTCGTCGAGCTCGGCTCCGGCCGGCTCCTCCCCGAGCTCGAGGAACAGCTTGTCGGGATGAGCGCAGGCGAGACGAAGGAGATCGAGCTCGAGCGGGCCGGCGAAGCAGAGCCGATCAGGGTCGAGGCAGTCGTGAAGGAGATCAAGGAGAAGGTGCTGCCGGAGCTCGACGACGAGCT
>JALYST010000174.1 GCA_030854665.1 Actinomycetota bacterium | reverse complement strand
TGCTCGTTTCGATCGCGCATCACGCAGCGGTGGCGCTCGAACACGGGCGTGCCGTCATGCGGGGCGTGCTCGCGCAAGAGATCCATCACCGTGTCAAGAACAACCTCCAGACCGTCGCGTCGCTCCTGCGCCTGCAGGCTCGGGCGACGGATACCGACCCGCGCAAGGCGCTCGAGGATTCGGTCCACCGCATCCTGGCCATTGCGGCCGTGCACGAAGTCCTGACGGAACAGCGTGAGGAGGTCGTCGACCTACGCGAGCTGCTCGAACGGTTGCGCGCGATGCTCGTGCAAGGCCTGGCTGGAGGCAAGGAAGTCCACGCCGATCTCGAGTCCGTGTCGATAGCGGGCAACAGGGCGACCGCGCTTGCGCTGGTCTTCAGCGAGTTGCTGCAGAACGCTCTCGAGCATGGCGGCAACAGGGTCCAGATCGAGCTCGCCCAGCGAAACGGCGAGGTCATCCTCTCGATCGCGGACGACGGCAAAGGCATTCCTTCAGACGCGGGCGGCACGGGACTATCAATCGTCCAGGCGCTCGTGCGAGATGAGTTACAGGGACGCCTCGATCTGCGCAGCGAGGCAGGCACGAGAGCCGAGGTGGTCTTCCCCCCGTGACCAACCCGGCCATCGAGGCCGGAGGCTAAGACCAGGCGAAGCCGGGCTTAGGCGGAGGCGCACTCATGCGGGCGCGGCCGCTTTAGCGCCCGTGCCCGGACGGTTGATGACGATCGCGAGCCGCAGACGCGGTAGGAGTGTGCGGGCTTGGCCCGCGCACGTTCAGCGCGAAGCGCCGTACCCAATGCCAAGCGAAAGCGAAGCTTTCGCGCGGAGCGCGTTAGCGGACGCCGCCGTCGCCGCCGGCCGGCCGGGACCACCAGGCGCCGTCACGGCTGGACATAGCGCCCTGGAGTTGGTCGACGTAGCTGACGAGGTCCTTCTCGCGCCGGTCGAGCGTCTGCTCGAGCTCCTCGAGCTCGGTGCGCCAGCGCTCGATCCGGTCCTCGCGGAACTGGACGTCGGCCTCGAACTCGGCTTCACGCTGCTCGAGGTCGACCTCGAGGCGCTTGAGCTCGATCACCCTGGCGTCCGCCGCGTGCTCGGAAATCGGGTGCTGCCCGACATCGCTTCGGCCACCGAGGAGGGGCGCAAGCGAGGCAGCCTGCTCCGCCGAGATTTCCACGCGGAGCACGAGAGGCTTTGGGGGGCTGAATTCCTGGTCAGACATGAGGAGCCGCACTTGAGAGGATCGCCCGGGCCACAGGCCGGCACCATCCCTCGGTTGAGCGGTATGCGCCAGACTCACCCACCAGAGGTGAGAATCCTGGTCGCCGAGGACGAGACGATCATCCGGCTCGACCTGCGGGCCCTGCTCGAGCACGCCGGTTTCGAGGTGTGCGCCGAGGCCCGCGATGGCGAGGAGGCAGTGGCCCTCGCGCGCTCCGAGCAGCCGGATCTGGCCCTCCTGGACGTCAAGATGCCGAAGCTCGACGGGATCGATGCCGCCCGCCGGATCCTCGAGGAGCGGCCGATCCCGATCGTGATGCTGACCGCCTACGGCCAGGACGAGCTCGTCCAGCGCGCTGCCGAAGCCGGCGTGTTCGCCTACCTCGTCAAGCCTTTTCGCGAGCAGGACCTGCTGCCGGCCATCCGCACGGCGCGCGCGCGGCACGAGGAGCTCACAGCGCTCCGCGAGGAGGCGGAGTCGCTGGCGGAAGCGCTCGCGGCGCGCAAGGCGATCGAACGAGCCAAGGGCCTGTTGATGGAAAAGGAAGGGCTCTCGGAGCAGGATGCGTTCGCGCGGCTGCGCAAGGCGAGCCAGATTTCCGGGCGTCCACTCAAAGTGGTTGCGGACGCGCTGATCGCGACGTTTGAGTGACCTTCAGAACGAGATGATGTCGAAGATGACTCCGAGGCTGATCAGGACGATCCCGAAGATGAAGATCGGCTCTCCCCGGACGCCCGTCGGGCGGCGCTGCGTCATCGTCCCGCGAAAGAGCGAGAAACCGCCCGTTGGGAAAGTTCCGATGAGGAACAGCAGGCAGCCCGCGATGTAGTACGCGACGGCGATCGTGGCTGAAATGCGGTGATCCGTCGCGAGCGCGACCACCACGGCGACGGCGCCGAGGCCGACCGCAAGGCCGGCGCAGGCGAGGCCGAGCCTTGTCAGCGCCCCACCGAGCCCCGTCCAGCGACTCACCGGGGGCTCGGTCACGTGTGTGCCCGTTCGAAGAGCCGTTCCCACCGCTGCAGCAGAGCCTTGAGCTCGTCGCGGGCGTGGCGGTGAGCCGCCAGCATCTCGACGTCGTTCCAGTCTTCCGCGAGTCGGCGCTCGAGCTCGGCGACTGTCGTTTCATGTTCGGCGATCTGCGCCTCGATCCGCTCGAGCTCCGAGGGCGCTTCCGCCTTCGCAGGCGGCTTTCGCGGCTTCGCAGGCTTTCGCTTGACCGGCGGTGGAGGAGGCGGCGCCTTGCGCGCTTCACGCTGACGGACGTATTCCGCCCAGCCGCCGTCGTAGGAGTTGAGCCGGCGGTCCTCGATTGCGATCGTTCGCTCGGCGACTGCGTCCAGGAGCGCGCGGTCGTGTGAGACGAGGAGGACGGTGCCCGGGAATGCCTCGAGCGCCGCCTCGAGTGCCTCGCGGCTCTCCATGTCGAGATGGTTCGTCGGCTCGTCGACGACGAGAAAGTTCGCGCCGGAAGCGACGACGAGCGCCAGCGCGAGCCGCCTTCGCTCACCGCCGGAAAGCATGACGACCGGCTTCTCGTGCTCGGTCCAGCCGGAGAAGAGGAAACGGCCGAGCAGCTTTTGCGCGTCGGGGCGTTGTAGGCCGGTCGCGCGTTGGACGCACTGCAGGACGGATCCGCGCGTGTCGAGCTCCATCTCTTGCTGGGAGAAATACGCGGGGACGACGCCGTGGCCGAGGCGGACAAAGCCTTCGTCCGTCTCGCGCCGGTCCAGAATGGTTTCCAGCAGCGTGGTCTTCCCCGAGCCGTTCGGACCGACGAGCCCCACGTGTTCACCGCGCTCGATCGCGAAGCTCGTGCCTTCCAGCAAGACGCGACCGCCGATCCGGAGCCCGAGCCCGTCGGCCTCGAGGACGGTCCGACCGCTGCGCGCGGGCTTGAGGAACTCGAAGCCCAGGCTCCTGGTCCTGCGCGTGAGCAGATCGATCTCGCTCTTCGACTTCGCGCGCTCCTTTTCCAGGCGCTCGATCTGCGTCAGCTTCACCTGAGCCTTGCGCGCCATCTTCTCCGTCGAGGCGCGGAACCGGGCGACGAAGCGCTCCAGCCGCTCGATGTCGCGGCCCACGCGCTCGGCAGCCTTGGACGCAGCGTGTAGGCGGGCTGCCTTCTCGAGGCGCCAGGCGTGCCACGGTCCTTTGAAGTACGTCGAGCGTCCCGCATCGAGCTCGAGCACGACGTTCGTCACCGCTTCGAGGAACCAGCGGTCGTGCGCCACGATCATGATTCCGGCGTCGAGTGACTGCAGCTCGCGCTCGAGCCATTCCAGGCTTTCGACGTCAAGGTGATTGGTGGGCTCGTCGAGCAGGAGGAGATCCGGATCGCCGCCGAGCGCGCGTGCTAGCGAGGCGCGTGTCAGTTCGCCGCCGGAGAAGGTGTCGAGCTGGCGGTCGAGTTGCTCGTCCGCGAAGCCGAGCCCGCGCACGACCGCGGTTGCGCGCTCACGCCAGTCGTAGCCGCCGGCGTGCTCGAGCCGCGCCTGCGCCTCGCCGTACCTGCGGATCGTTGCGCCATCGTGATCTCCGGCCGCCATCGCACGCTCCAACCGCCGCAGTTCCTCCTCCAGCGCGATCAGGTCGCGCGCGCCAGAGAGCACGTACTCGCGCAGCGTGAGGCGTCGTTCGAGCGGTGGCCGCTGGTCGTGCAACGCGACACGCGCGCCTTTCTGAAACACGATGTCGCCCCCGTGGAGGTTTGTCTCGCCCACGAGTGCTCGCAGCAGGGTCGTCTTGCCGGCACCGTTGGGCCCGGCGAGCGCCACGCGGTCGCGCCGCTCGACCTTGAACGAGACCCCGTCGAACAGCGGGTCGCCCGAGAACTCCTTACGGAGGTTGGATGCGATCAGGACTGCCACGGCTGTAAGGGTACGGCTCGTGGCCCGGGTTCTCGCTCTCGACATCGGCACGTCCTCCGTGCGGGCCTGCCGTTTCGACGAGAGGGCCGAGGAGCGTGATGCTCCCGCGCGGCGCGATTACCCCGGGGAATCCGACCCGGAACGGATCCTCGCGCATGCGCTCGCGGCGATCGAGGAAGCGGGCGGAGCGGAGCGGGTCGACGCGGTCGGCGCATCCTGCTTCGGCCACGGCCTGCTTGCGCTCGACGAGAGCGGCCGGCCGTTGACGACGATCCTCGGCTGGGACGACACGCGCTCCGCGGACGCGGCCGACCGGCTCTTGACACGCCTCGACAACGAGGCCGTGCATGCGCGAACGGGCTGTCACATCCATACGAGCTACTGGCCGGCGAAGCTGGCGTGGCTGGCGCAGGAAGAGCCGGATGTGTTCGGCTCTGCGCACCGCTTCGTCTCGTTCTGCGACTACCTCTACGCACAGCTACTCGGACGAGACGTCACTGCCGGCATCTCGATTGCTTCCGCGACGGGCCTGGTCGACCTCTCAACGCGAACGTGGGACGCCGAGTTGCTCGACACGCTCGGCCTCGACGCCGAGCGCCTACCGGAGATCTCCGATGAGCCGGTCGACGGCTGGTACCCGGCGCTCCTCGACGGCGCCTGCTCGAACTTCGGCGCGGGATGCGTGACCCGCGAGCGCGCGGCGTTGATGATCGGCACGTCGGGGGCGATGCGAGTCGTGTACGAGACCCAGGAGCCGAAGCCTCGGCCTGCGCTCTTTCTCCACTGGGCCGACGAGACACGCGTCGTCGAGGGCGGCTCGTTGTCGGACGGCGGAAATCTCTACCTCTGGACAGACCGGACTTTGCGGGATGCGCGCGGCTCGCTTGCCGAACGTGATCCGGACTCGCACGGGCTGACGTTCCTGTCGCTCCTCGGCGGCGAGCGCAGCCCAGGCTGGCGCCAGCACGCGAAGGGCGCGATTCACGGGCTGACCTTCGACACCACACCGCTCGATCTGCGCCAGGCGGGGCTCGAGGGCGTGGCCTTCCGCTTCGCGGAGGTCGCCGACTTGATGTCTGGAATCGAGGAGATCGTCGCCACGGGCGGCGCGCTGCTCAGGGATCCCGACTGGGTCCAGATCATGGCCGATGCGCTCGGGCGGCCGATTACGACGTCCGCGATCAAAGAGGCGTCGCTGCGCGGAGCGGCAGTCGTCGTGCTCGAGCGGCTGGGCGAGACGCCGGTTCCCGCACCGCTGGGAGCGGTCGTGGAGCCTCGCCCCGAAAAGGTCGACGTGTTCCGCGCCGCCCGCGAACGGCAGCGGAGGCTCTACGAGGTGGTGACTTCCGAACCGACGAGCTGACGCGCCGCAGCCGCGATGTGCTCGGCGTCGATGCCGTACGCGTTCAGAAGCTCCTCCGGCTTGCCGGAGCGCGGCATCTCTCGCACCGCCAGCTTCAGCACGCGCGGGTGCTCGTCCTTCTCGGCGAGCGCGGCCAGGACAGCGTCACCGAGGCCGCCTTCGTGGAAGTGGTCCTCGACGGTGACGATCTTGCCCGTGGCCTCCGCGGCCGCCTGAAGCGCGCCGGCATCGATGGGCTTGATCGAGTAGGCGTCGATCACGCGGGCGGTGATGCCGCCTTCCTCGAGCGCGTCGGCCGCCTTCAGCGCCTCATGCACCGTAATGCCCGTGCCGACGATCGTGACGTCGTCATCGTCCGACGATCGAATGACACGGCTGCCGCCGACCTCGAACTCCTCATCCGGCCCGTAGATCACGGGCGTGTTGGGGCGGAGTGTGCGCATGAACACGATGCCCTGTGTGTCCGCCATCGCCACGACGAGCTTCGCGGTCTGATTCGCGTCGCAGGGATGCAGCACGACGCTGGAGTGAATCGCGCGCAGCGAGGCGATGTCCTCGAGCGCCATCTGAGAAGGGCCGTCCTCGCCGATCGAGACACCGGCGTGCGACCCTACGAGGCGCAGATTCACGCGGCTGATCGCCGCCATGCGGACGAAGTCGTACGCGCGCGAGAAAAACGCCGCAAAGGTGGAGGCGAATGCATTCCAGCCGCGCGCATGCAGGCCGACCGCGGCGGCAACGAGCTGTTGCTCCGCGATGTACATCTCGAAGAAGCGGTCAGGGTGCGCCTCCTTGAAGATCTCGGCGAACGTCGAGTTGCTCACCTCGCCGTCGAGGGCGACCACGTCTCCACGGGCGGCCCCGAGTGCTGCGAGCGCCTCGCCGTACGCCTTGCGCGTCGCCACCTCCTGGCCGAGCTCGTACCGCGGCAGCTCGAGCGGTCCAGTGGGGAAATGGTGCGGCTCCCCTGGCTCGGGCTTCGCGACGTCGATGTGGATGTTGCGGATGCCGCCGAGCTCCTCGATCGCTGCGTCGGGATCGTCCAATGCCTTGCCGTGCCAGCCGTCCTTGTCCTCGACAGCCTTGACGCCCTTGCCCTTGATGGTGCGTGCAACGATCACCGTCGGGCGGCCGGTCGTCTCAGCCGCCTCCTTGTACGCGCTGTCGATCTCCTCGACGTTGTGCCCATCGATCTCGATCGCGTTCCAACCAAAAGCGCGCGCGCGCTCGATGTAAACGCCCGTGTTCCAGCCGATCATCGTCTCCCCGCGTTGGCCCAGCCGGTTGACGTCGATGATCGCCGTCAGGTTGTCGAGCTCGTAGTGCGACGCATGCTCGTAGGCCTCCCACATCGAGCCCTCCGCCATCTCGCTGTCGCCGCAGAGCACCCAGACGCGCGAAGGAAGGCGGTCGAGGTACTTCGCTGCGAGCCCCATGCCCACGCCGATCGGAAGTCCTTGCCCGAGCGAGCCGGTCGCGACGTCCACCCACGGGATGAGAGGAGTCGGGTGCCCCTCGAGCATGCTGCCGAACTTGCGGTATGTGAGCAGCTCCTCGTCGGTGATTGCCCCGACGGCGCGGAGGATGGCGTAATACAGGGTGGAGGCATGGCCCTTGGAAAAGATCAGGCGGTCGCTCGCCGGGCTCTTGGGGCTGTCGTAGTCGTAGCGGAGGTGGTTCGCGACGAGGACGGCCATCAGGTCGGCGGCGGACATGCCAGAGGTGGGATGCCCGGACTTGGCGACGGCAGCCGGGCGGATCGAATCGACGCGGAACTGTTGGCCGAGCTCGCGGAGTTCGTTCGCGTCCATCGCCGGCCATTCTAGGTGGGATACGGTCCACTCATGAGCACGAGCGGTCTCGAGGTGGTGCGCCGCTACCGCGAACTCGTTTTCGGGGAACGCGCCCAGGAGGCGATCGCGTTCCTTTCACAGGACCTCGAGTTGGTCTTCCCTCAGGGAACCGTCGGGTACACAGAGCTAACCGGGTGGCTGAGCGAGCCGCCGGAGGAATTCGACCATCTGTTGCTCGAGAACGTGGAGGCAGGCATCCACGAGCTCCCAGATGGAGGGGTTCTGTCCGAGACTGATCAGGTCTACCGGTGGAAGGAGACGGGCGAGGTGTCCAACAGGGAGCACCGAGCCATGCTCTGGAGAGTCGAGAACGGCAAGATTCGGTACATGAAGTTCTTCGTAAAGCCCGACGATGCGTGGGCGGAGGCCGGAGTGGAGAGACCATGAAGGTGGCCGTCGCATTCGACCACCGGGGCGTCCGCCTGCGTGACGCTGTCCTCGAGGCGCTCGCCGGGCACTCCGTGGTGGATCTGGGCACCGATACGGACGCCGTTCGGCTCGACTATCCCGACAAGGCCCGCGAGATCGGCGAGGCCATTCTCCGCGGCAACGCCGAGCGTGGAGTTTTCGTCTGTGGCTCGGGCGTAGGCGCTTCGATTGCAGCCTGCAAGCTGCCCGGGATCCGTGCCGCGATCTGCCACGACGTTTACTCCGCCCACCAGGGCGTAGAGCATGACGACATGAACATCCTCTGCCTCGGCTCCGAGGTCGTCGGACCGTCACTGACGCGCGACCTCGTCACGACGTTTGTAGCGGCCCGGTTCGAGGGCGGTGAGCCTTACGTGAAACGACTCCGGATGATCGAAGACCTTGAAAGGAATGCCTCTCATGCCTGAATCGAACCTGCACAAGCTGTCCGCGCTCGGCCAGAGCGTGTGGATTGACTACCTCTCGCGGCAGATGCTGCAGAGCGGCAAGCTCGCGAAGATGATGGAGGAGGACGCCGTCGTCGGCGTCACGTCAAATCCGACGATCTTCCAAAAGGCGATCGCCGAGGGCGACGCGTACGACGAGCAGTTGAAGAAGATCCTCGAGTCCGGCGAGGAGGATCCGAAGGAGATCTTCCTGCAGTTGTCCTCGCAGGACATCTCAGATGCCTGCGACCTGCTGAGCAAGGTCTGGGACGAAGGCGAAGGGCTCGACGGGTATGTCTCCTGGGAGGTCGACCCGACACTCGCGTATGACAGTGACGGGACGATCGCCGAGGCGCGCCGGTTGCATGACTGGATCGACAAGCCGAACCTCTACGTGAAGATCCCGGCGACGGAGCCCGGTCTCGATGCGATCGAGGAGATGATCGCCTCGGGGAAGAGCATCAACGTGACGCTGATCTTCGCGCTGGAGCGCCACAGGGAGGTCATGGAGGCGTACGTCCGCGGCGTCGAACGGCTCGTCGAGAGCGGCGGCGACCCCAAGCAGGTGCACTCGGTTGCGAGCTTCTTCGTCTCGCGCGTCGACACGGAGACCGACAAGCGGCTCGACGAGGTCGGCGGCGACGCTAAGAAGCTCAAGGGCAAGCTCGGCATCGCGAACGCGAAGCTCGCGTACCAGAACTACCTCGAGACCTTCGCGGGGCCACGCTGGGAAGCACTGGAGGCCAAAGGCGCCACGAAGCAGCGCTGCCTGTGGGCGTCGACGTCCACGAAGAACCCTGACTACCGCGACGTGATGTACATCGAGGAGCTGCTCGGTCCCGAGACGGTGAACACGATGCCCGAGGAGACCATTCGCGCGTTCCAGGACCACGGCAAGGTCGAGCTGGCACTGACGAAGGACGTCGATGCCGCGCGCAAGCTGTTCAACGATCTTGCGGCCGCCGGGATCGACTACGCCGACGTTTCCGACACACTCGAGCGCGAGGGCGTGCAGAAGTTCAGCGACTCCTTCGACGAACTGCTCGAAGGAATCCGCGGCAAGCGCGGGCAACTCGCACCGGCGTGAGCGTCGCGACGCAACAGGAGTTGGTGGAGCGGATCTGGGCGCGCGACGCGACCGTCTGGACCGGCGCGGGCGAGGACAAGTGGCTCGGCTGGCTTGACGAGCCGAAGCGGATGCAGGAGCGCGCCCGCGAGATCGCCGAGTTCGCGTCGGAGGCGCGCAAGACGTTCGAGACGTTCGTCCTGCTCGGCATGGGCGGCTCGTCACTCGCGCCCGAGGTGCTGAAGCGCACGTTCGGCGCCAAGCAGCTGCACGTGCTCGACACGACGCATCCCGCGATGATCCGGCACGCGGAGA
>JALYST010000115.1 GCA_030854665.1 Actinomycetota bacterium | reverse complement strand
GGTTAGGACGTGGCGTGCGATCCAGACGACCTCGAGCAGGATAGCCGTTGCGAGCAGGATCCCCACCACCCGGAACACCGCCCGTGGGAGAAACTCGACAACGCGCACAGAGCCTTCCGGCACCACTGCAGCATCGCGGCCAGGCCGGACGGTAGATTGGCGGCGCGATGCAGGCGATCATCCAGACCAACCACGGCCCGATCCACGTTGAGCTATATCCGGACGACGCCCCGAAGACCGTCGACAACTTCGTCAAGCTTGCGAACGACGGCTTCTACGACCGCGTCATCTTTCACCGGGTCATCCCGGACTTCATGATCCAGGGCGGGGATCCGACAGGAACCGGCTCCGGCGGCCCTGGCTACACGTTCGAGGACGAGTTCAACGACCACAAGGTCGAGCGCGGCGCACTGGCGATGGCGAACGCCGGGCCCAATACGAACGGCAGCCAGTTCTTCATCGTGACCACGGAGGCTGCATCGTGGCTCGACGGGAAACACACCGTCTTCGGGCGCGTGACGGAGGGCATGGACGTCGTGGACAAGATCGCCGAGCTGCCCCGAGACGCGCGCGACAAGCCGCACGACGACGTCGTCATCGAGAGCGTCTCGGTTTCTGACGGTCCCGAATAGCCGAAGCCAGCGGCAGCCCGTACCAGAGGAGTAGAAAGCACGCCGCGATGAAGGCGGTGAACATCGCCGCCCACACCCGGTGAAAGAGGAAGTCGGTGATCACGAACACGACACTGGTGATCGCCACCGCGAGGCACACCAGCCCGGCGATCGTCAGAGCGTTGGAGATGACGAGCAGCCGCTCCTTGTCGTTCTGGCGCCAGCGCAGCCGGTGATACGAGCTCGGGGCAATGAGCAGTACTGTCGCCAGCGCGGTTGCCATGAACGCAACGAAGAAGATGTCGCGGTCGAGCTTGCCGAGCTTCGGGAACCCGTTGGCGAAGGGCATCGCGAGCAGGAAGGCGAAGAGCACCTGAACGCCCGGTAGCGCCACGCGGAGCTCGTTGGGTAGCTCGATCAGCTCCCGGTTGTGCCGGTCTTCCTTGCTCTCGTCGGCCATAGGCCTTCTATTCCAACCAGGCCTTGCGCTCGAAACCGGCGTACTCCTGGATCGAGCCGAAGATGCTCTGGACGATGCGCGTTCTCGACACAACGACCCGGCATGTGCCGTACGGAAGCTTGTTTATTCGTTTCTTCTTCGAGTACTTCGAATAGATGTTGACCGTGGACTTGCAAAGTGAGGACGGCGGCAGTCTCAAGGTCTCGAGCCAAAAGCGCTCGATCTCACGTTGTCGTTCGACGTGGTCGGCGAAGAGGTTGCAGGTGATCTTGATGCTCTCGTCTTCAAGGTTGAAGTACGTCCTGAGGAACTTGACGAAGAGTTTCGCCATTTCGGGATCGGAGTTCGTGAAGCGGATCTGGTTGCGACCTTTGGCACCTTCGGCCCAATAGAGCATGCATCCCGCTACATGAAGTGCCTCGCGACGCTCGGCGAGTTGGCGCCCTTCCTCTTGAGCGAGCACACGCGCGCTCCGACGTACAGCCGAGTTGACGGCTCGTCCTTTCACGTGCCCATTGAAGGCGTGTGCTTCGAGCGTTGCCCGCTGCTCTGGGGTGAGCTCGACGTCTCTGACCCAACGGCTAACGGAAGAGAGCGACGCACCGACTTCCTTGGCGATCGCCTTCATGGACATGCCCTGTTGTCCCCTTAGCTCTCGTGCCTTCGCTCGCCTCGCCGTTGCCATAATAGCAAACAGGATACGGGCAGCGTCGGACGCGACGAGCAAGCGGGCGGCGAGAATCGAACTCGCGTACCTAGGGTGGAAACCTAGTGCTTTGCCACTAAGCTACGCCCGCAGTCTGGCAAGTAGCGTAGCGCCATGGATCCGCAGTCGTGGTCGCTGCATTGGGACGTTCTGCTGGCGATCGGCGTGCTCGTCGCCGGCTACCTCTGGAGTCAGCGCCGGTGGCCAGCGGATGCGACACGCAAGGCCGCATTCGACCTCGCCGTGATCCTCTTGCTGGCGGTCTACGTGACTCCGCTGCACACGATCGCGCTCCACTACCTGCTCTCGATTCATCTCCTGCAGAACGTCGTCACGGCCGAGTGGGCTCCCGGCCTTATGGTGTTCGCGCTCGCACCTTCGTTCGCGCGTGAGCTCGAGCGCGTGGCGGCGGTTCGCGTGATGACGCATCCACTCGTTGCGCTGCCGCTGTGGCTCGGGACCTACTTCCTCTGGCACGCCCCGCCGATCTACGACACGGCCCTCGAGCAGTCCGGCTGGCTCCTGAACCTCGAGCATCTGACGTACTTCCTTGCCGGTGTGCTCATGTGGTGGCCCGTCGTCCACGGTCGCTACTCCGACGGCGTCAAGGCGATGTACCTGTTCGGCGCATTCGTGCTCGCCGCGCCGCTCGGTTTGCTGCTCGCACTCCTACCGCGACCGATTTACGACTTCTACAAGGATGCTCCGCAGCTTTGGGGCCTCTCCGACGGCACGGACCAGCAGATCGCAGGCGTGACGATGGCGGTCGAGCAGGTGATCGTGTTCTTCGCCGTGTTCGCTTATTTCTTCACGCGCTTTCTGCGCACCGAGCACATCGCAGGCGTGTTCACCGAAAGCTCGAGATGAGAGCGCCGCCGCCGACGACGAGCGCGGCGGCGAGGAGCAGGCGAGGACCGATGCGTTCCGTACGGCGCAGCAGCACGATCGAGATCAGCACTGCGAAGAGCGACTCCGTTGCGACCAGCGGCGCCACGATCGTGACACGCCCGCGGTCGAACGCGGAGTAAAGGCACGCATAGCTGATCCCGTAGACGAGCCCCGACGGCACGAACGGAAGTGCTGCACGGCGGATCCGTTCACGCGCACTCGGCCGCGAAGCGACGACGAGCAGGATCACCAGCGTCGCCGAGACGAGCGATGCAGTGGCGGCGACGAACCCGGGCACGTCGGTGCCGCGCGCAGCCCAGCGGACGAGGTTGTCGCGGACGGAGAACAGGAGGGCTGCGCCAAGGCTGAGCGCGATTCCCACCGAGAGCATCCCGGCCGGCCCCCCGCGCTCGCCGACGAGCAGCGTACCGCCGGCCACCACGCACAGCGTCCCCAGCACGAGCGCTACGTGCAGCGGCTCGCCGAGGAGGGTGACCGCAATCGCGGCCGACAGCATCGGCGAGATGCCGACCGCTATCGCTGTGCGCGAGGGCCCGATGACGCCGACGGAACGGGTGAAAAGAATCTGGCTGATCCCCGGCGCGAACAGCCCGGTGACGAAGAACGGCCACGTGTCCCGCCACGCGACCCCGGAGAAGTCACCGGTGAGGAGAGCGAGCAGCGCGCAGATGACTCCCGCGATGGCGGTGGTGATGAGCGACGCCGCCTCCGCATCGATGCCGCGGGCGAGCGCGAGACGGATCGTGACGGCGAGGGCGCCGAAGAAAAGCGCCGAGCTCGCGGCAAGGAGGACGACCAAAGTCGGGGCGGCGAGATTCGAACTCGCGACTTCTGCCTCCCAAAGGCAGCACTCTAACCAGGCTGAGCTACGCCCCGCCGTGCGCAGATTACATGTGTAGGTTCGCGCGATGGTCCAGCCACGCCCAGCGCTCGGCTACGCGATGGTCGCGATCGCCGCGACGCTCTTCGCCGTCAACGGCACTGTTTCGAAGGTGATCCTCGGCTCGGACATCAGCTCGGGCCAACTGACGGCAGTCCGTTGCGCCGGCTCGCTGATCGGACTGACGCTGATCGCCGTTGCGACGCGTCCCAGGTCGCTGCGAGTTCGCACCTCTGACCTACCCCTGCTGGTCGCGCTCGGCATCGGCCTCGCGACGGTTCAGTGGGCCTACTTCTTCGCGATTCACCGGCTCGACATCGGGATCGCCTTGCTGATCCAGTTCGTCGCGCCGATCTTCGTTGCGCTCTGGGCTCGATTCGTCTTCCACGAGCCCGTCCGCCGCCGCATCTGGGCGGCGCTCGCCCTCTCGCTCGCCGGGCTCACGCTCATCGTCGAGATCTGGCACGGCGGACGGCTCAGCGGTGGAGGAGTGGCCGCCTGTGGGCTGGCGGCGATCAGCTTGGCCGCGTACTTCCTGATCGCCGAGCACGGCGTGCGGGGCCGCGATCCGATCTCCCTGTCCGCGTGGGGGTTTCTCTTCGCAACGATCATCTGGTCGCTGCTCGCACCGTGGTGGAGCTTCCCGGGGCGGCGTGTCGACGACCACGTCTCGCTGCTCGGGAACCTGGCGTCGACACATCTGCCCCTCTGGCTGCTGATGCTGTGGATGATCGTCCTGGGCGGGATCGTGCCCTTTGCGCTGATCGTGAGCGCCCTCCGCCACATCTCCGCCACGCGGGCGGGGATCACCGCCATGTTGGAGCCCGTGGTGGCCATCATCGTGGCCTGGGCGTGGCTGGGAGAGTCCCTCCAGCCGGTCCAGCTGTCCGGGGCGGCTCTTACCCTGGTCGGGATCGGGCTGGCCCAGACGGCTCGCTGAAAAAGCCGCTCTGAGCGAAGCCGATCTACCCCTTTTGGGGGATGCGACCCCTAAAAACCAGCTCCAGACTGCCGCGAATGCTCATTAAAAAGAAGATTCTAATAGCTTTTCTGGCAGCTTTCGCTCTCCTCGGCCCGGCGGCCGGGGCGCAGGCGCGAACGTTGAGCAGCTCGGAGGCCTCGCTCCTCGAGACGATGAACTCGGTGCGGACGAGCCATGCTCTCGCTCCCCTGCGAGTCGACGTTCGACTTCTCCGCGCCGCCCGCGGTCACTCCGCGGACATGTTGCGTCGCCAGTACTTCGCCCATGGGTCTGTCGCCGGCCGGGCGCTGGCCCAGGGTGCGCACGGCCCAGTCTTCGGCGAGGACCTCGCCTGGGGCACGGGCGTGACCGCTCAGTGGGTCGTCAATCAGTGGCTCGCAAGCCCGCCTCACCGAGCAGTGATGCTTCGCCCCGGCTTCCGCCGGGTCGGGATCGGCATCTCCTTCGGCACGTTCGCCGGACACGGTGGTGCCGCGGTCGTTACGGCCGATTTCGCAGGACGCTAGCGCCGTCGGGAGAAACAGAGCACGGGAGGTCGCCTGGGGAGACGGCCTCTCTTGCGCTTCCTCAGTGATGGCCCCCGTGATGACCCGCGTGACGGCAATAGCCGCGCGGTAGGAGCCCGGCCACGCACAACTCCGGCTCGGGGGCGTGCACCGCGTAGGCGCTGCGGAGATCGCGCGTGAACCAGATGTGCAGCATCTCGCTCCACTGCCTCCCTTTGCTCCCGCGTGGGCACGAGCCGTCACGCCGCGGGGCAACGCCACGTTGCTTGCCGCGCGCGCAAACCCAGTGCGTGTGCCAGAGCGTGATCGGGCCGCCCGGTGACGGACCGTGCATTCTTGAGGCCCGCCGCCGCGGCGGCCTTCGGGTTTCTCCACTCACGGGTCGCCCGTCGCGTCGCGTCGAGCAGGCGCACGGCGGCAGCGCGCTCCCCGGTCGTCGCCAGGGAGAGCGTCGGGTATTGCTGAAGACGGTCGATCGGACCTCGGAGCGTTCCCGGCGGGAGCTTCGTCTAAGCAGCCGAAACCGGAGTTGAGAGTGCCGCCGACACAGCCACCGCCAAGGCGAAGGCCGCGGCGATGGCCGCAGCCCGGCCCGGATGCCGCAACGGCAGCGGCCGACCGCTCATCTTCACACCGTACTCCCCAACCGCTCGCCCGAGAAGGGCGCGTGGCGCTATTCGGATTCCATCAGGGAGCGGAGCTCCGAGAGCTTCTCGGCGCGCAGCTCGTCGCGCTCGCCGCGATCGAGACGGTCGAGGAGGCCCTGCACGAGCGGCGCCAGTTCGAGTGGGTTGAACGGCTTAGTGACGTAGTCGACGCCCCCGATGTCGAGCCCGCGGGCCCGGTCGCGAAATTCGGCGCGCGCGGTGAGGAAGATGATCGGAATGGCAACCGTCCGGTCGTCTTCGAAAAGCTGCTCCGCGACCCGCCACCCGTCGAGCCCGGGCATCATCACGTCGAGGAGGATCACGTCAGGCCGCTCGTCGCGCGCCTTGTCCACCCCGGAAGGGCCGTCTGGAGCCTCGATCACGTCCATCCCTTCCGCCTCGAGATTCACTCGGCAGAGCAGACGAATCGGAGCCTCGTCGTCGATTACGAGAACTTTGGTCATGAGCGGACGCACCCGGCAGTCGCCGCCGCTATACCCACACAGGCTGCGAACTATTCGCGGGCGGCGGGTAGCTCGAACGAAAAGCTCGAACCCTCCCCTTCGGTGGACTCGACCCAGATCCGGCCGCCCATCGCCGTCACCAGCTCCTTTGCGATGAAGAGGCCGAGCCCGGTGCCGGCCGCGCCGTCTCGCGCGGCTGACTCGGCCCGATAGAACTTCCGGAAGATTCGCTCACGCTCCGCGGCCGGGATCCCGATTCCCTCGTCGGCGACGCGAACCTCGACGCGGTCGTCGGACCGGCGGGCGCCAACCGTAACGGTGCCGCCGCCGGGCGAATATCTGAGCGCGTTCTCGACGAGGATGTTGAAGACCTGGCGCACCTTGTCGGGATCGGCCTCGGCCGCGAGCGGCTCGTCGGGCAGGTCGACCTCGAAGCGATGGCTGTTCATGACACCGCTCTCTTCGACGGTCTCCACCAGCTCCGAGACGACGGAACCGAGATCGATCCGGCCGAGCACGACCTGCAGGTCGCCCGCGTCGAGCCGCGCGACGTTGAGCAGCTGGTCGACGATCTCGGTCAGACGCTCCGACTCCGATGCGATGTAACCGAGGAAGATGCGCCGCTCTTCCTCGCCGAACGGGATGTCCTGCCGAAGCAGTGTCTCGGCGAAGCCGTAGATGGACGTCAGCGGCGTGCGCAGCTCGTGGGAGACGGCTGCAACGAAGTCGGACTTGACCTGTTCGACCATGCGATCGGCGGAGATATCGCGGAAGGCGAAGATTCGGCCCGCAACGGCCCCGAGCGGGTCGCGCATCACCGCTTCGCTCAGTGACAACCAGACCTCGTCCGCGCCCCGCGTAATCGAGATCAGGCGCTGGCCTGACGGCGTCCCGGCCTCCGCGGACT
>JALYST010000070.1 GCA_030854665.1 Actinomycetota bacterium | reverse complement strand
CCGATGCCCATCAACGCCGAGCCGGCGTCACGCATGATCGTCCTGACGTCGGCGAAATCCAGATTCACGAGTCCCGGCTCCGTGATCAGGTCGGTGATCCCCTGGACGCCCTGCCGCAAAATGTCATCTGCCATCCGGAACGCCTCAACGACCGAGGTCTGGCGCTCGACGACCTGAAGCAAACGGTCGTTCTCGATCACGATCAGCGTGTCGACCCGGTCGCGCAGCTGGTCGATGCCGCGCTCGGCCTGATCGGCGCGCTTGCGACCTTCGAAAGCGAACGGCCTTGTGACGACGCCGACCGTTAGCGCACCGAGCTCCTGCCCGAGTTCGGCGACGATCGGCGCGCCGCCCGTGCCGGTGCCGCCGCCCTCCCCCGCGGTGACAAAGACCATGTCCGCGCCCTTGAGGGCCTCTTTGAGCTCGTCGCGGCTCTCCTGTGCGGCGGCGAATCCGATCTCGGGATCTGCGCCTGCGCCGAGCCCTCGTGTTGCCTGCGCGCCGACCTGAATCTTCACGTCGGCGTCCGTCATCATCAAGGCCTGCGCGTCGGTGTTCACCGCAATGAATTCGACGCCGGCCAGACCGGCGTCCACCATGCGGTTGACCGCGTTGGTGCCTCCGCCGCCGACGCCGACGACCTTGATGACCGCGAGGTAATTGCCTGTTTGGCTCATGACACTGGAGATGACTCGGCCTCAAGCTGGACTAAAGCGTTGGGGCAGCCGAGCGCCTTCTCCGCAGCAGGGTACGCTGCCGATACCGGAGTGTCAACGCGGACAACCATCAAGCTCAACCTGAGGGTTGGGGGTTGCGGCCCGCGACCGGGCGCTCGGGGACCGTGATGTTGAGATAGTCGGGACCGCCCTGGCCGGGCAACGCGAGGGTCGGCAGGATGCCCCGCGCGATCGCGATCTTCAGGCGCAGGTCGACCGGGACGCCAAGTTGGATCTCCAGGCCGCCGCGCAATCCAAGGGTGATCTGACCGTCGAGCGCGCGGACGAACGCGACGCGACTCGAGAAGCCGCTGCCCACGAACGCGGCAAGCGAACGGGCCGAGAGCGCGCCCGGCTCATCGGTGAGAAAGGCGCCCTTGGCGATCTCGGTACGCGATGGGAGCCAGATCCGGGGGAGGTCGCGCCGAGCGCCGAGCCCGGTCGCTGAGACGACACGCCCGCGGGCCGACACCAGCCACGACTCCGCCCCCCGCCGCAGAACTGCGACCGGGAGCTCCGGGAGGATGCGGATCCGGAGCGTGTGAGGGAACGCCCGGTCGACGACCGAACCGCGAACGGCGGCCAGCCCGTCAACGCGTTGCTCGACGGAATCGCCGTTCAAGGCGACGAGGCTGCGGCCATCGAACGAGCGAACCTCGGCACGCACCTCCGCAGCGAGTGCCGGGGACGCACCGTCGACCTCGACCGAACGCACGGCGAACATGGAGGTCTCGCGCGCCAGGGCGTAGAGCCCACCGGCGACCAGCACGAGCGCAGCGCCGATCGCGAACGACCGGCCGGACGGTGCAAACCGCAGCATGTCGAAGCTCCGCCTGCGCGGGAGCTGGAGAACCTTCTCGCCCACGCGGGTGACTTCGCCGCTGCCGCCTTGCGTCCTACCCGGAGATGGGAGGCAGATCCAGCGCGCCGAGGAACTCGACCTCGTGCTCCAGCTCGACGCCGAACTGCTCCCAGGCGCGTCGTCTGGCCTCGGTCATCAGGGCGATCGCGTCCGCCGAGCGGGCGCCGTCCGCGTTCTCGATGAAGTTCGCGTGACGAGGCGAGATTTGGGCGCCGCCGATCTTGTGACCCTTGAGGCCGCAGGCCTCGAGCATCCTGCCGGCGGAAAGCTCGTGATGAGGGTTCTTGAACACGCTCCCGTAGGTGCGCTTGTTCGTCGGCTGCGCAGCCTTTCGCTGCGCCTGCAGGTCGGCGACGATCACCTTGATCTCGCTCGGCGGGCGAGGGCTGAGCCGGAATTCGACGCGCGCGACGACCTGGCCTCGTTCCAGGTCAGAATGCCGGTAGCTGAGCCCGAGCTCGTCCGCCGTCCGCCAATCAGCGCCGTCGCCGTCGACGACGAGCGCGCGCTCGAGAATGCCTGCCCAGTCTCCGCCGTACGCACCTGCGTTCATCCAGACGCCACCGCCGGCAGTGCCGGGGATCGCACACGCGAACTCGAAGCCGCCGAGCCCCGCGGCCCGCGCACGGTGCAGGGCGACCGCATTCGGCGCTCCGCCGCCCGCTACCAGCAGCTCTCCCTGCACGTCGACCTGCGCGAGCCCGCCGCCGAGCTTGAGCGCCAGACCCTCGAAGCCGTCGTCGGCGACGAGCAGATTGGAGCCCAGGCCGAGTGTCGCCGCGGTCAAGCCTTGCTCGCGCGCGAACGCAAGCGCGCTCTGGAGCTCCTCGACCGTCTCGGGTCGCGCAAAGGCACGCGCGGGCCCTCCCGTCCCGAGAGTCGTGAAGCGTGAAAGACGGACGCCTTCATCGATTTTCACCCGATTGCCTCCAGGAGAGCTCCCGCAGCGCGATCCACGTCGCCGGCCCCGATCGTCACGACGCAATCGCCGGTACGCGCGACACCGGCGAGGAAGCGGGCGCCCTCCTCGACCGAGGGCGTCCACGCAATCAGCATCCCAGGCCGCAGATCGGCGAGCGCGTCGACGACGAGCTTGCCCGTCACTCCCTCGACCGGCTCTTCGCGCGCGGGATAGACATCGGTCACCGCGACGACGTCGGCGGCAGCAAGCGCGTCCGCCAGCTCGCGCGCGAGATGCCGCGTGCGGGAATAGAGATGCGGTTGGAAGAGGACGAGCAAGCGGCCGCCCTGTCCATTCCGCAACGCGTCCAGTGTCGCAGCGATCTCGGCCGGATGGTGGGCGTAGTCGTCGTAGACGTCGACTCCGCCGGTCTCGCCGCGGTGCTCGAGTCGCCGCGCTGCGCCGCGGAACTCCGCGAGCGCGTCTGATGCCTCCTCACGGCTCACTCCTGCGAGCTCGAGGGCCGCCAGCGCGGTCGCGGCGTTGCGCCGGTTGTGCTCACCGGCGACCGCCAGCGGTCCGTCGTACAAGGCAAGCTCCTCGCCACGCACGACCGCTGGGACGTTCGCGAGCCAATCCTCGAAGAGCTCGGCGACCTCCGCGCGCGAGCCGAAAGTCGCGTGATGATCGAGGTCGACGTTCGTCACGACGGCGATGCGTGGCCGCAGCTCGGCAATCGTCCGGTCCGATTCGTCGCCCTCCACGACGAGCCATCCCTTTCCGGTCCCGGCGTTCCCTCCCAGCTGGGGAACGTCGGCGCCGATCAGCCAGGCAGGGTCGCGGCCGAGCCGCTGGAGACAGAAGGCGATCATGCCGCTCGTCGTCGTCTTGCCGTGGGCGCCCGCAACCACGATCGAGTCTCGCAGCGAGACGAGCTCGGCGAGCAGCTCCGCGCGGGGCTTCCCCGGGACGCGTCCCGCGAACGCCGTCGACACGAATGCCTCCCAGCCGTTCGGGGGCTGCGACGGCTCGTCGGAGATCTCGACGTCCATGCCTTTGAGCTGCTCGAGGTACGGGGTCTGCGCTCGATCCCAGCCGCGGACTTCCGCCCCCCATGCCCGCGCCAGCAACGCGTACGCACTCATGCCCGCCCCGCCGATACCGGCGATCCAGAATCTGCGTCCGTCAAGAGGCGAGGGCAATGAGCTCCTCGGCGATCTCGTCTGCAGCATCGGGCCGGGCGACCCGCGTCATCGCGGCGGACATCGCCGCAAGGCGGTGCGGATCGTCGAGCAGCGAGCGGATCAGGTCGGGCGCGCGCCCGACCTCCGTCTCCGGCACCACCACCGCGCCTCCGGCCTCCTCGAAATAACGCGCGTTCTTTTCCTGGTGGTCGCCTGTGGCGAAGAGACCGGGCACGAGCACCGCAGGCTTGCCCGCCGCGGCCAGCTCCCAGACCGAGCCGCCGGCTCGCGCGAGGGCGAGGTCGCTCGCTCCGAGTGCAGCTCCGAACTCCTCGGTGAACGCAGAGAGACGGTAGTCCGGCCTGGTCACTCTCGAGGTCAGCTCGTCGTAGTTGCGCGTGCCCGCCAGGTGCAGCACCGCTGGCCCCGTTTCGCCGAACGCATCGATCGCAAGCTCGTTCAGCACGCGCGCCCCCAGCGAGCCGCCGAAGACGAGCAGTACCGGCCCCGTCTCCGGAAGACCGAACAGCCGGCGCGCTTCTTCGCGCGGCACGGATCGCGAGCGCGCGGGAATCGGCCTGCCGGTGACGCGGTACTTCGGCCCTTCACGGCCCGCAATCGGAAACGAGAGGAACACGCGCCGCGCGAACGGAACGGCAAGCCTGTTGGCGAGGCCGAGATGCGCATCGGCCTCCATCAAGGCCGTCGGGATCTTCCGGCGGGCCGCCGCGTACACCATCGGTCCCGCGACGTAACCGCCCCCTCCAAGCACGACGTCGGGCTGCCGCACTTCGAGGATGCGCGCGCAGGCGCGTGGAGCGCGTCCAGCCAGCAGGAGCGCGCGCGCCAGCGCGGGCGAGGGCCGGCGTGGCAGGCCGGAGATGCGAAACGTGTCGAGCTCGAAGCCCGCCTCTGGAACGAGCCGAGCCTCGATACGATCGGGCGATCCGGCGAAGGTCACCTCGACGCCTCGCCGCTGCAGTGCTTCAGCGACCGCCAGCGACGGCGCGACGTGCCCCGCTGTCCCGCCGGCTGCGATCAGGCACCGCACGTTTCGCTTCTGCTGCTCCATGCTTGCCGGCGATGTTAAGGAGGATCCCCACTCCCAGGAGCCCGACAACGAGGCTTGAGCCACCGTAGGAGATGAACGGCAGCGGAATCCCGGTCAACGGAGCCAGGCCGAGGACCGCGGCGAGATTGATCACCGCCTGCCCGCAGACGAGCCCGACGATCCCGGCCGCGAGACGCTTGCCGAACGGATCTGTGCACGCCAGCGCGACGCGCAGGCCCGCGAAGGCGAACGTCCCGTAGGCAGCGATCACCACCGTCACGCCGAGCAGCCCGAGCTCCTCACCGATGACGGCGAAGATCATGTCGGTGTGCGCCTCGGGCAGATAGTTGATCTTGGCCACGCCCTGGCCGAGCCCGGCACCGAGGAACCCCCCTGACCCGAACGAGATCAACGCCTGCACGGTCTGGAAGCCTGCGCCCTGAGGATCTTTCCAGGGATCGATGAAGCTGAAGATGCGGGCGCGCCGATAGGGCTCGAACCAGATCGCGACGAGACCGAGGGCGACCGCGATTCCGGTTCCCGCTGCCAGCGTCGGGATCGGCGTCCCGGAGATCAGCAGCACCGCCAGCAGAACGACCACGAGCGAGATCGCGGTGCCGAGATCCGGCTCGGCGAGGATGAGCACGCAGAAGACGCCGAGGAGCAGACCGATCGGGCGCCACAGCTCCCTCAGGGACCGCGGCGCCGGGTGCTTGGAGAGGTAAGCCGCGGCCCACACGGCCAGCGCAAGCTTGGCGAGCTCCGAAGGCTGAAACGTCGCCGGGCCTACTTCGATCCACCGCCGTGCGCCGTTGATGCGCGAACCGATGACGAGCACGGCAAGACAGCCGCCGAGCGCGGTCAGCACCAAAGCCGGCGCGAGCAGGCGCAGGCGCCGGTAGTCGAATCGCGATGCAGACATCATCAGCGCAACTCCGATCAAGGCATACACGCCCTGCTTCTTCAGGTACGACATCGGGTCGGTGCGTGCGAGGGCGGCGGGAGCGGACGTCGAGCTGTACACCATCACCAGGCCGAAGGCGACGAGGGCGAGTGTCACGAGCACGAGCAGGTGCGATTCGAGTTGCCCTTTTTTCACCACAGCTCCCCGACGAGTCTGCGGAAGGTCTCCCCGCGCTCTTCGAAGTCCCGGAACTGGTCGTAGCTCGCGCAGGCGGGCGAAAGCAGCACGACGTCACCCGGCTCGGCATCTCCGGCAGCGGCGCCCACGGCTGTTGCGAGATCGCTCGAACGGCGGAACGTGCGGCCCGCGCGGCCCAACGACGCCGCGAGGTCCTCGGTCGCCTCCCCGATGAGGTCGATCGAGCGCACGGAGGCGGGAAGCCCTTCGGCGAGCTCGTCGAACGACTCGCCCTTCAACGAGCCGCCGAGAATCAGGCGGAGCGGCTGGCCTGTATAGGCCGCGATGCCTCGCCGAGCCGCGGCTGTGTTCGTCGCTTTCGAGTCGTTGACGTAGCGAACACCGTCGAGCTCGCCCACCAGCTCCAGTCTGTGCTCGACGCCGGGAAACGTGCGCAGCGCTTCCGCGATCGCGGCCTCTTCGACTCCCGCAGCCCGGGCGGCGGCTGTCGCCGCGGCGGCGTTCTCACGATTGTGGTCGCCGGGAATGAGCGGCTCCGCGGGGAGCGGGTCGTCCGCATGGAACTCGACGCGGTCTGCGCCCCCGGGAACGGCTCCGAAGTCGCGCGGTACGACGGCGACATCTGCCTCCGTCTGGTTCTCGAAGATGCGCAGCTTGGCTTCCCTGTACGCGTCATACGAAACGTGGCGGTCGAGGTGGTCGGGCTCGAGGTTGAGCAGCACGGCAACGCGGGGCCTAAGGCGGTGAACGTCCTCGAGCTGGAAGCTCGAGAGCTCACAGACGATCCACGCCTCCTTACCGAGCGCGCCGTCGAAGCTCGTCAGCGGCCGGCCGACGTTCCCGGCGACCGCCACGGACGTACCCGCAGCGCGGAACATCGCGCCGAGCAGCTCGCTCGTCGTCGTCTTCCCGTTCGTTCCCGTGATTCCGACGAACGGGTTGCGGAGCAGCCGGAAGCCGAGCTCGACCTCGCTCCAGATCGGGATCCCGCGCGCACGCGCGGCCGCCGCCAGCGGCGATTCCCCGGGCACGCCCGGGCTCTTGATGAGCAGCTCCACGTCGTCCAGCAGACCTTCCTCCTCAGTCCCGAGGTGAATTTCGACGCCAGCTTCGGCAAGCCTCCCGGTGTCTAGGTCGGCTGACCGGTCGGCGCCCACGGTGGGCACGCCGCGGCGGGAAAGCGCCAGGGCGGCTGCCTGACCTGAGCGGGCGAGCCCCACGACGAGCGCCCGGCGTGGAAGCTTCACGGCTTCCGCGCGGCGACCGCGAGCCGGCCCTGAGCAGCCGCGACAGTCACGGCGTCGAATCCGGCATCGGTGAAGAGTCGCTCGACCTCATGGGCCTCTAAGTTCAACGCGACCCCTGTGGGGTCCTCGTCCGTCGCGACGGCCACCTGACCGGCCGGACGGAGAACGCGGAAGAATTCGGCCGCGGCCTCCCCGTTGGGCACGGAGGTCGCCAGGATCTCGTCGACGCTCGCGTCGGTCAGCGGCAAGACGTCCATCGAGCCGACCAGGTAGAAGACGTTCGAGGCCGTGGTGGATCCCCGCAGACGCTCCAGCGCGTCGACGGAGCGGTCGACCACGAGCACGTCGCCCTCCGGGGCGACCCGCTCGGCGAGCTCGGAGACCGAATCGCCCGCTCCGATTTTGACGACGGTATCGCCGGGCCCCTCGCTCAGCGTCGGAAGAAAGTGAAGTCGCGGTAGAAGAGGGCGAAGCCGATCGCGCAGAGGATGGCGGTGATGATCCAGAACCGCACCATGATCTTCGTCTCGGACCACGCCTTCATCTCGAAGTGGTGGTGGATCGGAGCCATCAGGAACACGCGGCGCCCGTAGTACTTGAAGGAGATCACCTGCACGATCACGGAGAGGGCTTCGATCGCGAAGATCCCGCCGATGAACAGGAGCAGGAAGGTTGTCTGCGTGAAGATCGCCATCGCGGCCAGCGCGCCGCCGATCGCCATCGCACCGGTGTCGCCCATGATCAGCTCCGCAGGGAAGGCGTTGTACCAGAGGAATCCGATCGTGGCTCCGATCAGTGCGGCGCCGACGATCGCGAGATCGAGGCGGCTGTCGAAGCGCCCGCCGGGGTTGCCGGAACGGATGTAGGTCACCACCGAGATCGCCGTAAACGTGATCAAGGCGATGATTCCGGTTCCGGCCCCTAGCCCGTCTACGCCGTCGGTGAGGTTGACCCCGTTCGCCGTTCCCGCGATCACGAGGAACAACAGCACGTACCAACCCCACGACAGCTCGAGGTTCCAGTGAGCGACCGGAATGAAGACGTTCGTGGGTAGCTGCTGGTGATCTGCTGCGAAGCCGACACCGACAGTAATCAGGGCGAGCAGCAGCATCTTCCAGCGTCCACGCAACCCGAGCGAACGACGATGCGTGAGCTTGATGAAGTCGTCGAGGAAGCCGATCGCTCCGCAGCCCAGCGTGACGAAGAGCACGGTGAGCGCCGGGACCTTGTACTTCGAGAAGGCGAGAAACGCAGCCGTGGCGACCACGAGGATCAGCAACCCGCCCATCGTCGGCGTTCCCTGCTTGACGCGGTGGCCCTCTGGCCCCTCTTCCCGGATGTGCTGGCCGAACTCGTTCCTTCTCAAGAACTCGATGAACTTGGGACCGACGACGACCGACACGATCATCGCGACCACCGCCGCTGCCAGGACGCGGATCACGTCGTTGCCCGGATCTGAGTGAGTGCGGCTGCCACAGCTTCGAGACCGACGGCTCGTGAGGCCTTCACGAGCACCGCGTCGCCCGGGCGAACGAGCTCGTCGACCTGACGCAGCGCGTCGTGGACGTTTACGACCCAACGGCCGGGGACGCCGCCTTCAAGGTACCCGCGGGCGAGCTCTCCGACGGCGAGGAGCTCGTCCACACCCAGTTCCGACGCCGCGGCGCCCACCTCACGGTGGTACTCGGGCCCGGTGCGGCCGAGTTCGGCCATGTCGCCGAGAATCGCCACGCGGCGCCGGTCTCCGGCCCGCTCCGCCAGATAGGCGAGCGCGGCGCGCATGGAGACCGGGTTGGCGTTGTAGGCGTCGTTGATGAGGAGGCCCCCACCGCGAAGCTCCTGCTCCTCCCCGCGCCAGCGGGCGAAATCCACGTCGACCGATGCCGGCCGCGGCAGGCCGAGCGCGTCGAGCGCGGCTAGCGCTGTCGCCGCATTCTGGACCTGATGCTGGGCGGTGAAGTTGAAGCTCACACCGCCGACGGACGTTCGGTCGTCCGCGCGGATCGCCTCCGGCGCTCCCACGCGCACGACCTCGACATCGTCGCGGGAGACCGGAAAATCTTCGGGCACGATCGCCGTCCCACCGGCCGGCAGTGCCGCGATCAACTCGCCCTTCGCCCTCGCGACGCCGTCGAGCGAGTCCACCAGCTCGAGGTGGACCGGACCGACGTTCGTCACGACACCGATCTGCGGCTGCGCAATCTCGGCGAGCTCGGCGATTTGGCCGAAGCCACGCATCGCGAGCTCGAGGACGCAGACCTCCGTGTCCGCTTCCAGGCGACACAGTGTCAGCGGCACTCCGATCTCGTTGTTGAAGCTGGCCTCGGCCGCGATCGTCCGCGCGGACGGAGCGCTCAATGCGGCAAGGATGTCCTTCGTCGAGGTCTTCCCCATCGAGCCTGTGATCCCGACGATGCGCGCCGAGCTGCGCTCGCGTACAGCTCGCCCGATACGTGCAAGCGCCGCGAACGCGTCGCTCGGCACAAGCGTGACGGCTGCACCGCGAGCGAGCGCATCGTCCACGAACTCCGAGCCGCGGCCGACGGCGACGAAGAGATCCCCGGGCGCGATCCGACGCGAATCGACCTGGACGCCCGTGAAGCTGTCCGCACGTGTGTCGATGTCCCCGAGCCCGTCGAGCACGCCACGGGTGGGGAGCGCGATCACGTCGGCGCCCCCAGGCGGCGCAACGCTTCCCGCGCGACCTCGCGGTCGTCGAACGGCAGCTTGCGTCCGCCGATCTCCTGGCCCTGTTCGTGTCCCTTGCCGGCGATCACGACGACATCTCCTGGCCGGGCGGCCTCGAGCGCCCGATCGATCGCGCGGCGCCGGTCGAGCTCCACCTCAAGATCCAGTCCGTCAATGACCTCGGCGGCGATAGCAGCCGGGTCCTCGCTGCGTGGATTGTCCGACGTCACGAGTGCGACATCCGCCAGCTCGGCGACGACCTGCCCCATCAGCGGCCGCTTCGCCCGGTCCCGATCCCCGCCCGCCCCGAACACGCAGATCACGCGGCCCCCGCGGACGAGATCGCGCGCACTCTCGAGCGCGTTCTCGAGGGCACCGGGAGTGTGGGCGTAGTCGACGAAGACCGCGAACGGCTGTCCCTCGTCCACCCGGTCGAAGCGTCCCGGAACGCGGTCGACGGCCTCGATGCCCTCCTTGATCGCCTCTTCGCTGATCCCGAGCGCGCGGGCGGCGGCGGCCGCTGCCAGCGCGTTCTCGATGTTGAAGCGACCGGGCAGCTTCAGGTCCAGTTCGCCGAGAGCATCTCCAGACCGAAAAGCGATCGCGTCGGGAATCTCGGCAGCGAGCCGTTCGCCGTACTCGTCGCCGACGTTGACGACCGCACGGTCCGCCTGCGCGAACAGGCGCCGCTTGGATTCGAAGTACTCCTCCATCGTCCCGTGGAAATCGAGATGGTCCTGGGTCAGGTTGGTGAACACGAGAACGGCGAAGCGCGTTCCCTCGAGTCGGCCCTTGGCGGATGCCATCGACGTCGCCTCCATGACGCACGAGCGATTGCCGCGGTCGAGCATCTCGCTGAAGAGCCGCTGCAAGTCGATCGACTCGGGCGTGTTGAGACCGACCTCACGCACGCCGGTGCCGACGCGACGTTCCACGTTGGTGAGCAGCCCGGGCTGCTCCCCCGCGGCCGCGAGGATCGACCAGAGGAGGTACGCGGTCGTCGTCTTGCCGTTGGTGCCGGTGATCGCCGCGACCGGCAGCCGTGCGGTCGGATCGCCGAAGAACTCCACCGCGGCCCGGGGCATCGCCGCACGCACGCTCGGCACGACCAGCTGCGGAGCGTCGAGCTCGAGCCTGCGCCCGACCACGAGCGCAGCCGCTCCCCGCTCCAGTGCCTCGCCGGCGAAGTCGTGCCCGTCCGCTTTCGCCCCCGGGACGCAGAAGAACAGGGAGTCGCGCGGCACCTCCCGCGCGTCGTACGCCAGCTCGCGGATCTCGAGGGCACCGTCTCCGACGACGTCGGTCGGAGCGAGCGCTCCGATGAGCCGCTCCAGCTGCATCTCGCCGCCCAAGTCTAGTGTGAGCGCCCTACGGCGTTGCTGCCTGAGCCGCGTCTGATAGGTACACGCGAGAGCGCCGGGCTTACTGGCCGGAAGGTGCGTCGGGCGGAACCTCGAGGTACTGCAGGTCGAAGCGCGCGATCTGCTGGAAGGCCGGCGCAGCGACGGTGCCGCCCCAGATCGCGCCGCGTGGCTCGTCGACCGCGACGAGGATGACGAACCGCGGCCGCGATGCGGGGACGATCCCGACGAACGAGGCGACGTAACGGCCGGTCGCGTAGCCGCCGTGGGAGTCGGGCTTCTGCGCGGTCCCGGTCTTGCCGGCCACCTGGTACCCCGGCATCGCCGCGTACTGCCCGGTTCCCTCGGCGACGACGTCCTTCAGCATCACCATCAGCTGCTCTGCGGTGCCCGGAGAGACGAGCCGCCGCTTGTTGAGCGAGGGCCGCCCTCCCCCGGCGACGTGGTCGACGAGGTGCGGCCGGGACCAGATGCCGCGGTTGGCGATCGCCGCATACGCGGCCGCCATCTGGACTGCCGTGACTGCGATTCCCTGCCCGATCGGTACGTTCCCGATCGTCGACCCGGACCACTTGTCCGGTTCCAGGACGATTCCCGGGCTCTCGCCGGGGAAGTCAACGCCCGTCGTGCGCCCGAATCCGAACTTGGTGATCCAGGAGGACAGACGAGTACGGCCGAGCATCTGCGCCAGCGTGATCGCGCCGATGTTCGATGAGTGCGCGAGGATCTGCGCCACGGAGTAGTTCATGGTGCCTCGCTCCTCGGCATCGTGAATCACGCGGTCGGCCACGTGCAACGAGTACGGCAGAGTGAAGCGCGTCGACGGTGCGACGATCCGCTCCGAGAGCGCCCCCGCCACGGTCATCAGCTTGAAGGTCGAGCCCGGCTCGTAGGTGTCCGTGACCGTTCTGTTCCGCTGCAGGTCGATCGGCGCGGACGGGAAACGGTTCGCGTCGTAACCGGGCTGCACCGCCATCGCGAGGATCGCGCCGGTTCGCGGGTCCAGCACGATGGCGCTCGCGCTCTTGGCGGCCCACCTGCGCACGGTGTCGCGCAGCACCTCCTCCGTGTTGGCCTGGATGCTGTGATCCAGCGTGAGGTAAAGGTTGCGACCCGGGACCTCGGCACGCTCACCCTGCACGTCGATGACCCGGCCGCCCGGATCCTTGACGACCGTCTCCTTGCCGGCGCGGCCTGCAAGCGCTCGTTCGAACTGCAACTCGAGGCCCGAAAGGCCGTTGCCGTCGGTGCCGACGAATCCGAGGACCTGCGCCGCCACCGATCCCTGCGGGTAGGTGCGGCGCTCCTCCGGATAGAAGCCCAGGCCGGGAAGCTTCAGGCGCTCTAGCGCGGCGGCCTGCGCGGGGTCCGCCTGACGGGCGACGTAGACGAAGCCGTGCGAACGGTCCGCGAGGATCGGGAGGACGCGATCGGCGCTCAGCCCCAGCGTGCGTTCCACGGCCACCGCCACGCGACGCGGATTCGCGATCTGCATCGGGTTGGCGTAGACGGTCATCGCCCGCTCGCCGAGCGCGAGCTCGACGCCGCTGCGGTCGAAGATCGTCCCGCGACCCGCCGGGATGGTGACCGATTCCCGGTGCTGCGTCAGTCCGAGGCTCGAGAGCGATTCGGCCCGCACCGTCTGCAACCACGTCGCACGCATGAGCAGCCCCGCGAACGCGAGGGCGATCGCCGCGAGAAAGAGCCTGATCCGCCGGTTGACGAGGCGGTTCACAGATCCAATTAGTGGTTGAGGTTGAAGTAGGTCGTCTGGTCGGAAGTCGCCTGAACCCACCCCAGCTGCTTCGCGGCGAGCTTCTGGATCCGCGGAGCGGAGGCGGCACTCGACAGCTGCGACGAGAGTTGCGCGTTCTGAGCGCGCAGGTCGGCCCGCTCGCGGCCGAGGCTGTCGAGCTTCATGTTCAGGCGCAGGACGGCGACGTTGGTCGCAACGACGCCCGCGAGCAGCGTCGCGACGATCCCGATCCAAAAGACCCCGCCCGTAACCCGGCGCTCGCGCTTGACCACGCGCGGCCGCGAGCGCGGGACGGCAACTGTCTCTTCGGCCCTGGCTGCGGCGGCCCAGGCGGCCACTATTAGACCTTGACTCCCACGCGGAGACGCCCGGACGAGGACCTGGGATTGGCCGCGGTCTCGGCAGCGCTTGGGCGGATCGCCTTCCGGGAGGTCGAGCGGAGCTCCGGCGTCTTGCCGCAAACGCACACCGGGAAGTCAGGCGGGCAGTCGCAGCCGCGCTCGCGATCGCGCATGAAGCGCTTGACGATCCGGTCCTCGAGCGAGTGGAAGCTGATCACCGCGAGGCGGCCGCCGGGCCGCAGCATCGAGAAAGCGGACGGCAGGGCGGCCTCGAGTGAGCCGAGCTCGTCGTTGACCGCGATCCGCAATGCCTGGAACACGCGCTTGGCAGGGTGTCCCTCGCCGAACCGGGCCGGTGCCGGAATGGCGGCCTTGATCGTCTCGACGAGATCGCCTGTTCTCTCGAACGGCTGCTCCTTGCGGCGGCGCACGATCGCCTTCGCGATCTGGCGCGCGTACCGTTCCTCGCCGTAGCGCTTGAAGATCGTGGCCAGATCCCGCTCTGCGGCCTCGTTGACGATTCCGGCCGCGCTCACGTCGGCCGAGGGATCCATGCGCATGTCGAGCGGCGCGTCC
This sequence comes from Actinomycetota bacterium, assembly GCA_030854665.1. Taxonomy (GTDB): domain Bacteria; phylum Actinomycetota; class Thermoleophilia; order Gaiellales; family Gaiellaceae; genus 3-1-20CM-4-69-9. Next base: position 6,357 of record JALYST010000070.1, on the reverse strand, counting down.
GCCGTGTACGAGAAGCCGCGTTCGGGGCGATCGATCTGCATCGACGAAACTCCGAGGTCGAGCAAGATCGCGTCCGCTACGACACCATTGCCCGCCAGTTGCTCGAGGATGACCGAGAAGTCGCCGCGCAGGAACCGCGTCTGCACAGGCGTTCGCTTCGCAAGCCGGTCGAAGTATTCGCGGGCGCCCGGATCGCGATCGATCGCGATCAGCTTCCCCCTGTTCGTCTGTAGGTCGGCTACCAGCAGCGACGCATGTCCGCCGGCACCGAAGGTGGCATCCACGACCGTCTCCCCGGCCCGGACCGCGAGGAGCTCGCGCACCTCGTCGGCGAGAACGGGGACGTGATCAGTCGCGCTGGTCTGCAAGACGTTCGGCAACATCCTCCGCACTCCCTTCGACTTCTGCCAGCTCTTTGCGCCAGGCGGCGCGGTCCCAGATCTCGAGCCGGTCGTTGACACCCGCGATGACGACTTCCTTCCCCAGCTTCGCGTGCTCGATCAGCTGGGCAGGAATCATCACGCGGCCCTGTTTGTCGAGCTCGGCCTCGGACGCTCCGGAGAAGAAGTGCCTCTGGAGACGCCGGCCCCCCGGGCTGAGCGGATCCAGCGTGGACAGTCGCGAGTTGACGAGTCGATCCCAATCCGCACGACGGAAGGCGTACAGGCAGCCGTCGAGGCCGCGGGTGACGACAACACCGTCAAGGAAGGCTTCACGGAACTTGGCCGGAAGAGTGAGACGGTTTTTGTCATCGAGTGTGTGGTCGTATGCGCCTAGGAGCATCCTGGGGGCCGTGTGGAGATTACCACTTCGCCCCACTTTAAACCACCACTCCCCACCTGTCCACCCCGGAAGGGGGATTTTGGCTCTCTATGGGGTTAGGGCTTCGGCGCCGAGCTGCGCCGCGTACGGCCCGCGGCCGGTCATGACTGCAGCACCGCACCGGGCAGCCAGGGCCACGGCGTCTTCGATGGCATCTCCGCGGGCGAGTGCGAAGGTCAGGCCAGCGGCGAACGAATCGCCGGCTCCGTACGTGTCGACGACCTGCCCCGGCAACGGGGCGGGCCGGAACGGGCCTCCCGGCTGCAGCCAGCCGCCCAGTCCGCCGGCCGTCGTCACCGCCACTTTTGGTGGCGGAGCGAGGTCGCCTGGGTGGTAGAGCTCGGCCTCGTCCTCCCCGCTTCCGACCAGCGCATCCAGCTCCACGCCTGCCTCCTGAATCGTCGGCAGTTCCCTGGACGTGGCGACGAGCACTCGGGCCGTGCGGCAGTGGTGCAGCGCCTCTGCGTCGCCGCTGACGAAGAAGACGCCGTCCATCCCGGCGAGCTCTCGCCAGGGCAGCCGGCTGTCCCCGCCGCGCGGCTTGAGCTTTTCGTTCAGGACGGTGATCGTCCGTTCCCCGGTGTCGTCCACATACGTGAATGCGCGCCGGGTGGACTCGGTCTCCGGGATCGCCCGGACGTCGACGCCTAGGCCACTCAGCCCGGCGCGGGAGCGGCGGCCGAGCTCGTCGGAACCCAGTGCCGTGAAGAGCGAGCAGGAGCCCGCCAGCCGCGCAAGCTGCACCGCTGCCACCGCCCCGCCGCCTGCAGGCTCTTCCCAGGTCTCCAAGGCATGGGTGATCTGGCCGGGAAGCGGCACGGCGGCGACCCGGACAAACTCGACCCATTCGATGTGACCCACGACGGCGACCCTCATGGTGGGATCCTCACACCTGGGCCCCCTTCTGCGTTTCAAGATGTCGAGGATGACCTTGCCGCCCTTCGAGCGCTTCTACGAGCAGCACCGGGAAGAGATCCTCGGGTTCCTCATCCGTCGGCTCGGACGGGATCGCGCCGAGGATGCATTCCAGGAGACATTCCTTCGCGCGCTCCGCGCGTATCCCAAGCTGCAACACGGCGAGCACCTCCGCGCTTGGGCGTACATGATCGCGAGCCGGATCGCAGTCGACGAACATCGACGTCCGCGCGCCGACGCTGATCTACCCGAGCTCGCGTCCCTGGACGGACGACCCGCTTTTGCGCAGCTCGAACACCTCGCCGACCAGCTGCCGCCGGCCGAGCGCGCCGCGGTCGTCCTGCGCTACGGCTACGACCTCGACTACTCCGACATAGGCGCCGCACTCGGGTCGAACGCGACCGCCGCCCGCCAGGCCGCATCCGCCGGCATTCGCCGGCTACGACAGAAGGAGCTTCGATGAACGCCGTCTCCCCCGATCTCGATCGCCGCTTCCGCAACGCCGCCGCCGACGAGGGGCTGCTCGACGCCGCCTACGACTTCGTCGATTCGCCGGTCGGCCCGCTCCTCGTGGCGGCGAGCAAGCGTGGCGTCTGCCGGATCTCCTACGACGCGGACCCCGAGCTCGAGCTCGACCGCCTCGCGCGCAACTTCGGCGTACGAGTGTTGCGTTCGGCTAAGCCGATCGATGCCGCGCGCCGCGAGCTCGACGAGTACTTCGAGGGAACGCGGCGTGAGTTCGACCTACCGCTCGACGTCGCTCTGCTCGCCGACTTCAACCGTCGCGTCCTGCGCGAGCTCGCCCGCGTCCCTTACGGCGAGGTCGTCACCTACGGCGAGCTCGCAGCGCGCTCCGCACGACCGCGTGCCGCTCGCGCCGTCGGGACGGTGATGAATCGCAACCCGCTGCCGATCGTCCTCCCGTGCCATCGAGTGATCGGTGCCAACGGAAAGCTCACGGGCTACGCGGGCGGGCTCGAGCGCAAGGAGGCGCTGCTCAGACTCGAAGGCGCCATCCTGTAGGCTCGACCCATGCATCGCTGGCGAGCCATCTGTTGCACGCAGCACCACTAGAGGGCTGATGTGAAATTACGCCGCCGTCGGGGGCGCTCCAGACCAAGCCGGGCAGTGCGGTCGTTCGCGGTGCGTAGCGGCGCTACGTGCCGCGGGCGAGCGTGCTGATCCGGCGCCGCGTCTGGAGCGTCATCCGGCCCGGCGGAATTTCACATCAGGCCTCCCTGTCCGCCGCTTCCGACTACAGCGTCCGTGGAAGCGGCGGGACAGGACGCGCACCTGACCCAGGTCGTGGTTGCGCGCGCCTTCCCGCAAGTCTGAGAGGAAGGTGACGCGATGCCCATGCCGCATCGCACGCAGATGCAATTGATCAAACGCCGGCTCGTCGGCAAGGATGGCTCCGAACGTGTGCGGGAGCTGAGGACGATCCTCGCCGAGCTGCCGGGGTACAAGAACGGCCCGTACGCCGACATCCGCAAGTGGGTCGAATCCCAGCTCGAGCACACGCGGGTGCAGAAACGCGTGACTCATCGCGACTCGATCGCCGTCCGGCGTGAGGGCGCCGCGCAGATCGCGCTCGTCGGTCCGCCGAACGCCGGTAAGTCGTCCCTGATGCAGGCGCTCTCCAACATCCAGATCAAGACCGGCGCCTACGCGTTCACCACCACGAGACCGGTACCGGCTCTCACCCGGGTCGGCGGAGTCCTCGTGCAACTGGTGGAGATCCCGGGCTTGATCGAGGGCGCGTCGGCGGGGCGCGGCGGCGCACGACCCCTCCTCGGCGTGCTTCGTGGCGCAGACGCGATCCTCTTTTGCCACGACGCGGGCGCGCCGGTCGAGGACCTGCGCGCCGTGATGGAGGAGGTGTCGGAGGCCGGGATCGAACGCCCGTCGATCCTCGCCGCGACCAAAAGCGACGAGACCGACGGGACCGCGCTGCGGGCAGCGTTCCCGGAGCTTCAAGTCGTGGAGGTCAGCGTGCTAGACGACGCGAGCGTCGAGCGCCTGCGCGAGACAATCTGGCAACTGACGGGACTGATGCGCGTCTATCTACGTGACGGCGAGCATCCGATCGCCCTGCACCCGCCCGCGACGGTGCTCGACGTCGCCGACACCATTCACCACGATCTCGGCGCTCGCTGCACGGGCGCCCGGGTCTGGGGCCCGTCGGCGCGCTTCGACGGTCAGCAGGTCGGCCGCGCGCACGTACTGCAGGACGGCGACACGGTCGAAGTCCTCGATTAGCTGGTCGGCCAGCGCGGCGCGCGCTGGTCGACACGCTCGGCCTCGCGCCAGTCGTCACGCGTCGGCACGAACACGTCGATCACGACCGCACCCTTTGCCCCGACCTCGACCTCGTGCGGGACGTTTCCGGGAATCGACCACGTGTCGCCGGGACCGAGCTCGCGGCTCTCGTCCGCAACGCGAAACACGAGCGAGCCACTGAGACACATCCCGAGCTGCTCGTTCTCGTGCTGGTGCTCCGGCACGTGGCTGTCGGCATCGAGCTCGATCACGCCGAGCGTGATCTTCTCACCGTGCACGACGCGGCCGTACACGCTCTTCCAGATCCGTTGCAGGTCGAGCGAGGAGAGACCGGCGAAGGCGCTCACAACGTGAGCCTAGCGCCCACACTCGCGCCGCGAGGCGACTCTGACTATCGATCCAGGAGCCGGTATCCCACCCCCCACACGTTGAGCACGAACACGCCCTGCCCCGCGGCGTGCAACTTGCGCCGTAGACGCGAAGCATGCGAGTCGAGCGTCCGTGTCCGGCCCAAAGATCTGAAGTCCCAGACCTCCCTGAGCAGGCTCTCCTTCGTGTACACCCGCGTCGGGTCCGTCATCAGCTTCAGCAGGAGCTCGTACTCCTTGGCCGCCAGAGCGACCGGCACGCCGTCGACACTTACGCACCTCGTCGCCAAATCCGCGGTGATCGGCCCCGCGCGCAGCGTCTCGTGCGCCGCAGGTGTCGTTCGTCGTAACACGGCCCGGATCCGCGCCAGCAGCTCCTCGTAGTCGAACGGCTTCGCCAGGAAGTCATCGCAGCCGCGGTCGAGCGCCCGCACACGGTCGACCGCGTCCGATTCCGGTTCGCCGAGGACGATGACGGGGACGTCGCCATGACGCGCGCGGCAGGCGTCCAACGCCGCCGCGTCTCCCAGCAGCACGAGGTCGGGACGGGCGCCCTCGTCGACGACCTCGAAGCCGTCACTCGTCAGATGACGCTCGAGAAAGCCCCGCGTTTCGGGCTGGGGCTCGGCGAGCAGCAACGCTGTCGACATGTGAGCGAACGTAGCGCCCGCATCGCCGCGCGACCAGATGTCCTTTCACGCAAAAGCGTGACGAACGGTCTACAAACGGCCGCTTCGGACAACGCCCCAGAGGAGCCAGAGCCCAAGCAAGCCGGAGAACGCGAAGCCGATCACGGAGATGACGTTGATCCCGAGCACGTGCGGGCCCGCCTTCGCGAAGATTCCGATCAGGCTTGACCCGATCAGGCCGCCGGCGACGATCATCGCGATCACGAGCCGGTTGAAGACGACGTCCATGCGGTTCATCAGGTCTTCGAGCCCCTTGTGCACGAATCCGATCTCGATCTGGCCGTCTCGGAACTCCTCGAGCACGTCGTGGATCTGGTACGGGAGCTCGAGGGCCATCGCGCCCAGGCGCAACGACTCCTTCCGAGCACGGTTGGCCATCCGTTGCGGAGTGAACCGCTCGAGCATCAAGCCGCGTGCGTAAGGGCGGGCCACCTCGAAGACGTTGAACTCCGGGTAGAGATCCACGCCAACCGAACCCAGAGTCGCGATCGCCTTGTCGAGCAGCAGGAACCGCGTAGGTAGCCGGAGGTTCATCGAGTAGATCAGCTGGAACGCCTCGCGGATCACCTGCATCGGGTCGATCTCGGCGAGGCTCGCCCCGTAATACCTGTAGTACATCTCGCGCAGCTCGGCGAGAAACTCTTCCTCGCGCTCCTTCGGGTAGCGAACGCCGAGGTCGGCAAGGCGGCGGGGCAACGCCTCGACGTTTTCCGCAGCAGCATCTATGAAGATACGCGTCAGCTTCGAGATGTCGTCGTCCGTGAGCTTCCCGACGGCGCCGAAGTCGACGAGTCCGATCTGGTCGCCGTGCCCGAGCACGAGCACGTTTGCCGGATGCGGATCGCCGTGGAAGAACCCGTGGCGGAAGATCATCGTCATCCACGTCTCCGTCATCAGATACGCGAGGTCGCGACGGTCCTCGAGCGACCAATGCTCCGGATCGATGTCGGCCACCTGGATCCCGTCGATCCACTCGAGCGTGAGCACACGACTGCGCGTGTAGCTCCAGAAGACGCGCGGCACGCGAACGTGTGGATGGCCGGCGAAGTTGCGGTGGAACGTGTCCGCGTTCCGCGCCTCCATCCGGTAGTCGAGCTCTTGCCTGATCGAGCGCGCAAACTCGTCCACGAGCTGGTGCGCGTCGATGAAGTCGAGTGCGCGCACCCGTTCCTTGGCGATGCGTGCCGCCTGATAGAGCAGGGCCACGTCGGCCTCGATCTGTCGCGGCGCGCCAGGGCGCTGCACCTTGACGGCGACCTGCTTGCCGTTCGGAAGGGTCGCGC
>JALYST010000045.1 GCA_030854665.1 Actinomycetota bacterium | reverse complement strand
CGCCGGCGGAGCGGCGCGCGGGGATCGTCTCCTTCGACATCGACGGCATCCACCCACACGACGTCGCCCAGATCCTCGACTGGGAGGGCGTCGCGATCCGCGCCGGGCACCACTGCTGCCAGCCGCTAATGGCCCGGCTCGGCGTCGCCGCCACGAACCGGGCCAGCTTCTACCTCTACACGATCCCCGAGGAGATCGACCGCCTCGTCGAGGGCCTGCACAAGGTCAAGAAGACGCTCGGAAACGGGGCAAGCCCGACGCGAGGCGCCAGCGAGGAAGGAGTTCGGCGATGACGTACATCATCGCCGAGCCCTGCATCGACATCAAAGACCTGTCGTGCGTCGACGTCTGCCCGGTCGACTGCATCCACGAGGCCGACCGCATCCTCGTGATCGACCCAGAGGAGTGCATCGACTGCGGCGCCTGCGAGCCGGAGTGCCCGGTCGAGGCGATCTTTCCGGAGGACGCTCTCCCGGACAAGTGGGAGCCGTTCGTGAAGATCAACTACGCCTACGGGGACGGCATGGGCGTCGTCAACCAGCTGACGAACGCGTACGCCGCCGAGCACAACGTCCAGAACCCGCCGCTGGAAGCACGTTAGCCGTATGCCCATTACCTCCTCATTGCGACCGTAGAGTCGCACAAGCCGGACAACCGGTTCGCTGGTCGCGTCGACGAAGCGGTCGTGCCTGTCGCCTTTCGGCTCATCTGCGACAACCAGAACCGGCGACGCACGCGCTTTCCGCTCCCGAGACGATCGGGGGTCGGAGCCGGTTGAAGATCAGGTTCTGGCGGTTCGCCCGCTTCGCGAGCGTCTGCGTGAGCTCCCCGAGTACAACCCGGACGACGCTCTACCCTAGAGTCGTGGAATGAAGCGTGTGGGGGTGCGTAAATTCGATCCGAAACATGAAATCGTCGATTTGCAGGGCGAACCGACTTTACGCACCCATAGGGGCGAGCAGCGCCCACCCCTTGAAGAGAGCTACACCGGTGGGCCGTCGTCCACCTGGGTGGTGGTGCGCCGCCGGGTTCCGCCGGCGAAGCCACCCCACGATGACCAAAAGATCATCGAAAGTACGAGACCGAGGATCCCGACGATAAGCAGGATCACGCCGACGACAGTGATATCTAGGCCGGATACCTCGGTGTTGACGGCCCAGGTGAGGATCGCGCCTACAGCGATCAAAAACATGCTGACTCCGAGTCCCACTTCGCCCTCCTTGGTTGCGGGGGGATGCTGTGTGCAACGTCTTGTCGCCTGACGAAGCGTTCCAGGCGCCATTCCGCAATCCTGCAACCAAACGGGCCGGCTGAGGTCGTCGAGTACGGGATTGGCAGCGATATCTGATTCGCGAGCATGAACCCGGGTTTTGAAACCCCTCACGGTCGCCACTCCGCCGACCCGCGCACTGTGGCGGAGTGGCGGAGTACAGACATGCGCGTCTGATCCCCGCCCGTTTCTGCGCCTGCACTGTTTGGTTGGTCAGATGCTGACGCTCCGCGGAGACGCCCGCGCATAGGCTAGTGGCGCTCGCTGGGAGGTCGGATGTGACGCAAGCACTAGCAAGAGGTGTGACGGGAGACCGGCTGACGGTCGGTGTGGCGGCGCGGCTGTCTCGGTACCTGCAGGTTTTGACGCAGGCGAAGAAGATGGGCAAGGAGCGGATCTCCTCGCAGGAGATCTCCGCCTACACGAACATCAACGCGACGCAGATCCGCCGCGACCTGTCCGCCTTCGGCAAGTTCGGCAAGCGCGGTGTCGGTTACAACATCGACTCGCTGCTCGGCGAGATCCGCAAGATTCTGCGGACGCAGGGGCAGCACAACATCGCGCTGATCGGCGCCGGCCGGCTCGGCCAGGCGATCGCGAGCTCGCCGATCTTCGCCGAGCACGGGATCAAGATCGCGGCCGTCTTCGACACCGACGGCGACAAGGTCGGGCGCTCGGTCGGGCAGGTGACCGTCTCGCCGTACGACAGTCTCGCTCAGAGCGTCCGCGACAAGAACATGCTCATCGGCGTGATGGCGGTGCCGGCAAGCGCGGCGCAGCCGGTCGCGAACGACCTGATCGAGGCGGGCGTGAAGATCATCTTCAACTACTCCGAGGCGCTGCTCGACGTGCCGCCGGACGTGCAGTTGCACACCTCGAACCCGGCGGTCGAGCTGCTAACCGCGCTGTACTTCCACCTCATGTAGCAGCGTTGCCCGCAAGCCAACGGGCCACGGATGGTCGCCACCCGCGCTCGACCTCTACGCGAAGGCGCTCTTCCGGCGAGCTCGGGCCGCTCGAGATCTTGAGCGCCGCGCTGGTCGCCACGAAAGCGAGCGGCCAGCCCGACTGGCCGACCCGGCTTCAGGCGCTACCCGGACAGAGCGGCGACGCCGCCGCCCAGACCTTGCGGCATATCGCCGGGGCTTACGGGCTCAGTGCCGTCGTCCATTGCCTCCGTGAGCGCTGAGCAGATCAGCCTCATCCCACAGTGCGCCGAATGTCGGAAGATCTGGCTACCTGACGATAACGAACGGTGGCGCTGCTACCTCGATACAGACAACGAGCTTGTTTTCTACTGCCTCGACTGTGCCGAGCGGGCATTCAACGGTGAGTAGTAGCCGGAGTCCCGTCGGAGAGCGTCAGAGAGAATACGCCTCTGCATCGTCGAGAAGGACGAGACGCACCACCGACAAACGTGGTTCTATAAGTCAAGATCGAGCTTCTCCACGCTCGCGAGCGTCCTGAGCTTCCTCAGGCTCTGGTTCTCGATCTGCCGGATCCGCTCCCGCGTGACGTTGAACGCCCGGCCAAGCTCGTCGAGCGTGCAGGGACGCTGGTCGCCGAAACCGAAGCGCCGCTCGAGCACAATCTGTTCACGGCTCGAGAGTGTGCCGAGGATTTTGCGCAGGGTCTCCTTGCGCATCGTGGTCTCGGCTTCCTCGTCGGGCAGCGGCAGGTTCGCGTCCGTGAGAAAGTGCCCGAACTCGGACTCGTCCTCGTCACCGACCGGCTTCTCGAGCGACACCGGCGCCTGGGCGCTGCGGCGGATCTGCTCCACCTCGTCGCCCGTGAGGTCGAGATCCTTGCCGATCTCCATCGGGGTGGGCTCGCGGCCGAGTTCGGCACGGAGCTTCCGCTCGGAGCGGACGATCTTGTTCAGCTTCTCGACCACGTGGACGGGCATGCGGATCGTGCGCGCCTTGTCCGCGAGCGCTCGCGCGACCGCCTGGCGGATCCACCACGTCGCGTAGGTCGAGAATTTGAAGCCTTTGCGATAGTCGAACTTCTCGGCCGCGCGGACGAGGCCGATCGTTC
>JALYST010000026.1 GCA_030854665.1 Actinomycetota bacterium | reverse complement strand
GTCAGCATATGAGGCCGTGCCCGGCGCTTCCACCTTGCATCGGGGCTCGTTTCAGCGGATGATCGAGATCGCGCGCTTCTGCGCGTTCACCGACTGAGGGAGGCTGCCGTGAAGAAGTGGCGGAAGGCGGTGGGGGCCGCCGTGCTGCTGGCCGCTATCGCGGCCGTGGCCGGGGTCACCGGCGGAACCGCGTCGACAAAAGCGGCGCAAAGGACCTGCTCGTTTCAGCTCCGGATTGGCGACGTCCTGCCGTTCACCGGCGGTCTCGCGGCCTACGGAGCGAATCTCGATCGCGCTGTCAAGCTCGCCGTCAGCATGGACAATGCGACGCTCAAGCGCCTGAAGCTGACGAAGATGTCGGTCAAGCTCGTGGCCTCAGAAGACGGGCAGACCCAGGCCGCGGCCTCTGTCGAGGCAGCGACCAAGCTGGTCAAGGCAAATCACGTCACCGTGATCATCGGCGAGATGGCCTCGGGCGCCACGATCCCGATGGCCCAGTCGGTGGCGATTCCCAACCGCGTCGTCGTCATCAGCCCGACGTCGAGTGCGCCTCAGATCACGAGCATCACGGACAACGGTTACCTCTGGCGCGTCTATCCGTCGGATTACCTGCAGGGACGTGTGCTCGCGCAGGCGGCGATCGGCGCCTTCGGGAAAGGTAAGACCGTCAACGTGGGCGCACGCAACGACGCGTTCGGAACCGCGCTCGAGCAGCTCTTCGTCGCGCAGTACAAGAAGCTCGGCGGCAAGGTCGGGGAGACGCTCCGCTGGAACCCGGACCAGGCGAACTACGACACGGAGGCAGGCAGGCTGGTGAGCGGCAGCCCCGCGGGGTACGTCATCATCGACTTCCCGGAGACCTTCGAGAAGTTCGCGCCGTCGCTAGTTCGGACGGGAAAGTGGGACGCATCTCGCACGTTGATGACGGAGGCGCTGCGGAACGAAGACGTGCTAAAGAAGCTCGGCGCTCCGGTCGAAGGGCTTCGCGGCACGGCAGCCACATCCGAGGGCGCACCGGCCCGCGCGGCCTTCGATGCGCTCTGGAAGCGTGTGGTCAAGGGTGCGAAGCCGTACACGGGCTTCGAGGGGACGGCCTTCGATGCAGCCAACCTCGCGTTCCTCGCGTCGGTGAAAGCCTGCTCCGCCGCCGGGCCGAAGATCAAGACGCAACTCCGCGCAGTGTCAGGTCCCCCGGGCAAGAAGGTGACCTACAAGAAGCTCGATGAGGCAGTGAGGCTTCTGCTCGCCGGCAAAGACATCAACTACGAGGGTGCGTGGGGCCCGATCGACTGGGACAAGAACGGCGACCCAGGCTCCGCCGTGTACGAGATCTGGAAATACGCGAACGGCGCCATCAGCACGCAGAGAACGATCACCTTCAAGCCGTAGTGCGGGAACGAGTCAGGGATGGCGGCGGCTTCGGCGAAGTCGCCGCCTATTCCCGCGCCGTGCGGCATGGGCCCCACGTCGCGGTGAGCGGCACCGCGCCGCTTGGCGAGGGCCGAGTCCTGCATCCCGGCGACTCCTTCCTGCAGACCCGGGCCGCGATCCAGAAGGCGCTTGCCGCAGCGGCCGAGCTCGGGGCAGCTCGTGAGGACGTCGTTCGCACGCGCCTGCTGCTCGCACCTGATTGCGACTGGAGGGAGGCCGCTCGTGCGCACGCGGAGGCGTTCACCGGCATTGATCCCGCGAACACGACGTACTACGTCGGTGGATTGATTCCCGAAGGTGCGCTCGTCGAAGTCGAGCTCGACGCGATCGTGGAGCGGCCGAGGTAGAGCTCCGCCACCTTGGGATCTCGGAGCAGCGAGTCGCCGGTTCCCTCGTACGCGTTACTGCCCATGTCGAGCACGTAACCGCGGTCGGCCAGTCCGAGGGCACGCACCGCGTTCTGCTCCACCATCACGATCGCAATCCCGCGGTCCTTCACTTCGGCGAGCTGGTTGAACACGAGATCCACCGCCTGGGGCGAGAGCCCGGCGGAGGGCTCGTCCAGAAGGAGCGCCCGTGGTCTGGTCACGAGTGCGCGGGCGATCGCGAGTAGCTTGCGCTGCCCGCCCGACAGGGTGCCCGCCCGTTGGCGGCGCCGCTCCGCGAGCAGTGGAAACTGCGAGTACATGTCGTTCACCGCGGGCCGCCGTTCCGCGCGCGGCAACGAGACGCTGCCGACGAGCAGG
>JALYST010000271.1 GCA_030854665.1 Actinomycetota bacterium | reverse complement strand
TGCACGGCAAAGGACTCGGCGAACAATGTTTCCCCTCCGAAGAGCTTCAGCGTTACCGTCCAGGACAAGACTCCGCCGGCGGTCAGCGTTCCTGGACCGATCACCAAGGAGGCCACGTCGGGGAGCGGTGCAGCTGTTTCGTTCGTCGTGACGGCCAGCGACGCGATCGATCCGTCGCCCACGACGACTTGCACTCCTGCGTCCGGCAGCACCTTCCCGCTCGGCACGACGCACGTCTCCTGTACCGCCAAGGACGCCTCGAACAACACCTCGGCGGCGGCCACCTTCGATGTCAACGTCGTCGATACGACACCGCCGGAGCTGAGCAACGTTCCGGCAGACATCACCGTCGAGGCAAATAGTCCGGCCGGGTCGAAGGTGAACTACACACCACCGACAGGGGTCGATCTCGGCACGCCAATCGTGAGCGTCCCGTGTTCTCCCCAATCCGGTTCGACCTTCCCGCTGGGTGTGTCGACTGTCACCTGCTCGACCAACGACGGCCGCGGGAACGCGGCTACCGCGACGTTCAAGGTCAAGGTCGTGGACACGACCCCGCCGACGCTTATTCCCCCCGGCGACACGAGTGTGTACGCGACGACCGAGACGGGGTCTCCTGATAGCGACGGGCCGATTAAGGCCTTCATCTTCGGCTCACACGTTGGGGACATCGCCGACGCGAATCCGATCGTCTCGGCAGACAACCCCCAGTTCTTCGGGGTTGGAACGACGGTCGTGAAGTTCACCGCCGTCGACGCCAGCGGCAACAAGGCGTCTGCCAGCGCGAAGCTGACCGTGCTTCCGAAGCCGGCCCCCGGCACGACGCCGCCGCCGTTGCCTCCGCCCAGTGACAACAAGCCGCCTGGACCGGTCGTGAATCTTCAGGCCAAGGGCGGCGACGGGCGTGCGACCTTCAAGTGGACGAATCCGACGGATTCGGACTTCGACCACACCGAGATCACGCGCACCACGAGTCTCAGCTTCAAGGCAGTCGGCGTCGGCACGGTCGTCTACAGCGGCAAGGGCACGACTTTCACTGACAAGGGCCTGCAGAACGGCGTTGAGTATCGATACGTGATCGCTTCCGTCGACAAGATCGGGAACAAGGCGGCCGGCGTTCCGATCGTCGTCGTGCCGAAGCGGGCCTTCCTGAAGACCCCCGCGGACGGCGCCCGGCTCAAGCAGATTCCCAAGCAGTTCGTCTGGGTGGCCGATCCGAAGGCTTCCTACTACAACCTGCAGCTCTACCTCGGCGGCACGCTCCTGTTCCAGAGCACTGCGGCGGAGGCGAAAAAGATCCTCAGCACCTGGACGACTACGCCAAGCTTCGTCCTCGCAAGCCCCTGGAAGTGGGAGGGCCGCACCTACACGATGACGAAGGGTGTCTACACCTGGTACGTCTGGCCCGGATTCGGTGCGCGCGAAGCCGCCAAGTACGGCCCGTTGATGGGCTCGGCCACCTTCCAGGTCACGGCGACCGCCAAGCCGAAGCCGAAGCCGAAGACCAAGCCCAAGCAGAAGCCGTAACTTCCTCCGCGCGGGGTTTTCCACAGGCAGCCCTCGCGGCCTTTAGGCCTAGCCGGATTGCGTCTACAATCGCCTCTTCGGGGTCGTATGAGAGGACTGGGAAGGTTGCCGTTAACGACACGCTCGTCCAAGGGATGGGGGACACGCATGCCGCTCGTTCTCCTGCTGCTGGCCGGGGGCGTTGCGTTCGGCCTGTTCGCGTCTCGACCCGCACGTGCAGACGATCCTCCGCCGACTACCGTGCCGACGCCGACCCTGCCCACGCCCGTCCCGGCTCCGCCACCCTCTCCGCCGCCGCGCTCGACGCCGCCGCCCCGGAAGACGCCTGCAGCGCGACCTAAGCCTCGCCCCGCAACACCGGCCCCGCAGGTCGCGGCAACGCCTACGCAGAGCGCACCCAACATTGCGTCGGCGCCGGCCAGGGTGCGACCCGTTCACCGACCGCACCGGAAGGCGAAAGCGACGGTCCGGCCCAAGCGAACGGTGCCGGCGGCGAAGGTCAAGGTCAACCAGGTGCTGGGCGCGGCCGTCGGGTTCCTCCCGCAGCAGCAGGCAAAACAAGGGAGCCGGTTCGACATCGGCTCCCTTCTCCTCATCCTCGGCTGTGGGATTGCGATCATCTGCTTCTCGATCGCCGTGATTCCTGCGAGATCGGTGCCCTGGCGCTCCGTCGCAATCTTCATCTCGGAGCGGCAGATCGACCTGACACTCACCGGACTGACACTGCTCGTGGCGACCCTGACGTTCTACTTCATGAGCGGGCCCTAGTTGCGGCGCCCACTGAGGGTCCGGGGGCTCATAGCGGTCTGCGCGTTCGTCGTGCTGTGCGGCACACCGTTGGCGTCAGCGATGACGGACAGGAGCGTTCGCCTGCTGGCTGGCACTCCTCCGGTGATCCACGTGCCCCCTGACTTCTCAGTCGAGGCGACGAACGGGGTCGATGCCGTCGTGACATACACAGTGACGGTCGACGATCCAGATAACGACCTCGACACCTGGAGTTGCGATCCCGCCTCTGGTGCGACCCTTGCAATCGGCTTGCACACGATCAACTGCACCGCCGTAGACCTGGCTCTGAACAAGTCCACGGCCAGCTTTACGGTAACCGTGACAGCTCCCCCGCCGCCGCCCGACACGACGGCGCCGACTATCACGACTCCGGGGACACTGACGTTCGAGGCGACCAGCAGCGCCGGAGCAGCGATCAGCTACTCGGTCGGCTTCAGTGATCCTGACGACGCCGTGACGGCGTCGGACTGCGCACCGGCCTCCGGATCGACTCTCGCGTTGGGCTCGCACACGGTGACGTGTACTGCAACCGATTCGCATAGCAACAGCTCCTCAGCCTCCTTCACCGTCAATGTCGTCGACACGGCCCCGCCCGCGATTTCGGTCCCTGGGGACCCGGTGGTCGAGGCGAACGGGCCTGGCGGATCCGCTGTGAACTTCTCGACGCCGACGGGAACCGACGCCGTCGACGGCCCGCGGCCCGTGACCTGCAGTCCGGAGTCCGGGTCGACCTTCCCATTGGGCCAAACCACCGTCACGTGCACGTCAACCGATTCGGCCGGCAATACAGGGCAGGCGTCGTTCAAGGTCACCGTGCGCGACACCACACCTCCGACGCTGATCGTCCCAGCGCCCCACAGCGTCTACGCGACGACGCCGCTCGGCGTCACGGACTCCGATCCCGCGGTGATCGCCTTCGTGCAGGCGGCGAGGGCAACTGACATCGTGGATCCGCAGCCGGTGGTCGGCACCGACCTGCACGCCGATCTTCCCATCGGCGTAACGGCCATCAGGTTTTTCGCACACGACTTCAGCGGCAACGACGTGACCCGCGATGTCTCGCTCACCGTGCTGCCGCAGCCACCGGTGAACGCACCTCCGCTCCCGCCGCCTGTGGTCGCCTCGATCCCGCCCAACGTTGCGAGACTGTCGCTGGCCACGCGCGACGGCGCCCTCGCTCTCACATGGCTTCTGCCGGCCGGCTGCGATCACGTCGTGGTCTCTCGGTCGAACAGCGACGGCAGTGACGAGAAGGCGGTCTATTCCGGAAAAGGCACCAGCTTCACGGATCAAGGGCTCGAGAACGGCGTCGAATACCGCTACGTCGTCAGGTGCGTCGACGCCACGGGGAACCGTTCAGGTGGCGTCGCGATCGTCGCGGTGCCCCTGCGAAACATGCTGCGATCGCCCAAAGACGGCGCGCAACTGAAAAAGCCCCCGAAGCTCGCGTGGGCCCGGCAGGGGGAGGCCAACTACTACAACCTCCAACTGTTCCGGAACGGTGTTCGCATCTTCGTCGCGTGGCCCACCAAGACCACCTTCGTTCTGAAGAAGTCGTGGAGATACCAGGGCCGCAAGTACACGCTCGGGCCTGGGAGCTACCAGTGGTACGTATGGCCTGGCTTGGGCCCCCGCAGCGAGGCCAACTACGGAGCGCTGCTGGGCGTCAGAAGTTTCTTGATCCGTCGCTGACAGCGCGTCAGCTGCGGGCCATCCAGGCCAGCGTGCCGGCCAAGCTGAAGATCGGCAGGAAGGCGAGCGGCGCGGCGACTGCCAGGGAAAGCATCAGTCGCCACCCGTCCCGATGATCATCCCGAGGCCAGCGAGGGCGAGGGCTGCGATGACGAGCAAGATGATGAACAGTCGCTTCTTCATGTCCTGAGTCTCGTCTACAAGACGCGCGAAGTCGTTACGGTTTTCCCTACCTTCTGGGGCGGCCTGCCTGTGAGAGCTCGACCTTGCCCTCAGCTTTCTCGATCTTCTCCACGAGGACCTTGACCGAGTCTCCCAGGCGGTACGTGCCGCCCCCACGCCGGCCGGCCATTGCCGTTCCCACCTCGTTGAGCTCGAAATAGTCCCCGGTCAGGCGCCTCACGGGCAGGTAGCCCTCGAAGACCTCTCCGAACCGAATGAACAGGCCCGACGCGATCATCCCGACGATCTCGCCGTCGAAGGGGTCGTCCCAGCCGCGCTCGTACAGGGTCGCCTCGAGAAGCCACGAGAGGCAGAGGTCGTCGGCCAGATGTTCGACCTGGGCCGCCTCCCGCTCGCGTGCCGAGGTGTGCTCGGCCAGGCCGTCGAGGTCGGACGGCGGCGGATCGTCGGAGAGGCCCAGCTCGCGCAGGAGCGCGCGGTGGACGACGAGATCCGGGTAGCGCCGGATCGGCGAGGTGAAGTGGCAGTAGGCGCGGCTCGCGAGACCCGAGTGGCCGAGGTTCTCGGGGTGGTAGCGGGCTTGCTTGAGGGAACGAAGCAGGAGCGACGGGAACGCCTCCCTGCCGCGACCCGAACGCTTGATGTAATCCATCACCCTCTCGCTGACCTCCCCGGCGACCTCGGCCGCCGCGGCGGGTGAGAGCTGCTTCGGCGCAGGCGGGGTCGGCACGCCGAGATCGGCGAGCTTCTTCAGAAGGAGCTCGATCGCCTGAGGATCCGGCCGTTCGTGGACGCGATAGAGCGCCGGACGCTTGCGTCCCGAGAGCAGCTCGGCCACGGCCTCGTTCGCGGCGATCATCAGCTCCTCGATCAGGCGGTGCGCGGTCGGCTCGGTTTCGTTCCAGGCGCGCGCGACGCCGCCCTTGCCGTCGAACTCGAAGTTGATCTCCGGCGTTTCGATTCGGAGCGCGCCACGCGCGAACCGCTTGTCGCGCATCGCCGCGGTGAGACGATCGGTGACCTCGAGCGCCGCCGCGACTTCGGGGTCCGTGTCTCGCCTCTCGGCTTCCGCGTACGTCAGCCGCGCCCGGCTCCGGATGATCGAGCGGTAGAACTTCGGCTCGCCGTGGGGCGGCATCTCGACGGTGACACAGAGACGGTCCTCGTTCGGGCGGAGGCTGCACTGGTTCTCGGACAGCTCCGGCGGCAGCATCGGCGCAACCCGACCCGGAACGTACGTCGAGAAAGCGCGATCGGACGCGCCACGATCCAGCCGCACTCCCGTCGGCAGATACGCGGACACGTCGGCGATGTGCACCCACCAGCGGATGCCGCCGTCCTCCTCGTGAACGGAGATCGCGTCGTCGAAGTCCTTCGCGGTCTCCGGGTCGATCGTGAAGCAGAGTTGCTCGCGTAAGTCGACGCGGTCAGACAGATCGGGCTCGGGTGCTTCGTACGGCTCGAACTCCGTGCGCACGGCCGAGTGAACGAGCAGGCCCTCGAGCACGACCTGGATGTCTCTCGCCTTGCCGAGCTTCCGCTCGACCCGCGCGGGGCCGCGGCCTGTTCGCACCACGACCAGATCGCCAGGGCGGATGTCGCCGCTGCCCTTCCGGTCGATCGTAACCGGGACGTTGGGGACGAAGTACGGCTCGCCGACGAGCAGCTTGCCGCGCTTGTCGACCTCGACTACGAGGAGGTCGTGGTCGTTCAGACCTTGAGGAAGCGGCGGATGGTGACACCCGAGCCTGCGGCCCCGAGCAGGAGACCGGTGCCGAGCAGGATGAGCGCGTTGAGCGAGAACGCGATCGCGTTCACGTCGTCACCGGCCTTGAGCGGCCCGCTGTGGAGGAGCGACGGCAGCGCGATCTCCTTGCCGATGACCAGCAGGATCACCGCTCCCACGGCCCCCGCGATCCCGCACAACAGTCCCTCGAGCATGAACGGGCCGCGCACGAACCAGTTCGTCGCGCCGACGAGCTTCATCACCTCGATCTCACGACGGCGCGAGAAGATCGACAGGCGAATGGTGTTCGCGATCAGCAACGTCGATGCTAAGAGCAGAAGGAACACCGCGATGACGAAGAAGATCTCGATCACGTGGGCGAGCTTGAGCACTCGGGAGGTCGTCTGCTTGCCGTAGTCGACCTTGTCGATACCCGCCGACGGGCTCGCTTTGAAGAGCTGCGCCACCTTCTCGACGTCCTCGCCTCGCTTTGGAATAACCGTCAGGGCGTTCGGAAATGGGTTCGTCGGGAGCGCGGCGACTTCCTCCGGATGCTTCTGCTTCATCAGCCGCAGCGCGTCGGCCTTCGACACGAACACGATGTTCTTCACGAGCGGGCTTGCAGTGGCGACCCGGGCCGTCTCATTCATCTGCCCATTGGTCGCTTCCTTGGCGCAAGTGTCGCCCGTGCAGTAGTAGACGTGCACGACGAGCTCGCGCTTCACATGGTTGCTCCAGGAGACCACCCACGTGCCGAACGCTATGAAGAGGCCGAGCAAGAACATGCCGATCAGAACGGTCACCGTTGCGGCGAGCGTCGTGGAAAGGTTCGCGCCCAGCGAGCGCAGGGACTCCGAGAAGAGGAGCTTGACGCGTTCTATGACTCGTAACCCCCTCGGCGCTCGTCACGGGCGAGCCGACCGTCCTCGAGCGCGATCACGCGGCGGCGCATCTTGTCGACCATCTCGCGGTCGTGCGTCACCATCAGGATCGTCGTGCCGGCGCGGTTGATGCGGTACAGGAGCTGCATGATCCCCACCGACGTGTCGGGATCGAGGTTCCCGGTCGGCTCGTCGCAGACGAGCAGCGGCGGGTGATTGACGAACGCGCGCGCGATCGAGACGCGCTGCTGCTCGCCACCGGAAAGCTCATCCGGGAGGGAATTCATCTTGTGCGAAAGACCGACCAGGTTCATGACCTCGGGCACCTTGCGCCGGATGTTGTTGGCGTTCTCCCCCTGCACCTTCAATGCGTAGGCGACGTTCTCGGCTGCACTGCGGGTCGGAAGCAGCTTGAAGTCCTGGAACACGCAGCCGACGTTGCGCCGCAGCTGCGGCACGTTCGAGCGGCGCAACCGGGTGAGATCGCGGCCGGCGACGAAGATCCGTCCCCGGGTCGGCTCGAGCTCCTTCAGCAGGAGCCGGATGATCGTGGACTTCCCGGAACCGGAGGCGCCCACGACGAAGACGAACTCGCCCTTGTCGATGACGAAGGAGACCTCGCGGAGGGCCTTCACGTCCGGCTCGTACACCTTGGTGACGGACTCGAAGACGATCATCGAGCCGGGGCCTGGGACCGTCGCCTCGACGGGCTGCGGCTCGGGGAGCGTTGCCGCGGGATTCTCCTCTGTCTGAAGGGTTACGTCCGACACCAGTTTTTTCTGAGGGGGCGCGGGGTTCCTGGGCGCGCACCGGCCTTGGAATTGCGGGCCAGTCTACCTGAGGGGTCAGACCACCTTGCCGGCTGCCCGGGCGAGCAAATAGGCATGGATGAAGGGATCCAGGTTCCCGTCGAGGACGCCCTGGGCGTTTCCCGCCTCGTGCTCGGTGCGGTGGTCCTTGACCAGCTGGTACGGGTGGAGGACGTAGCTGCGGATCGGGTTCCCGCCGAAACCCATGCTGACGACGCCCCGCTCCCTGGCGAGCTCCTGCTCCCGCTCCTCCTCCGCGAGCTCCGCCAGGCGGGACTTGAGGATGCGCATCGCGGTCTGCTTGTTCGCCGTCTGGGAGCGCTCGTTCTGGCACTGGACGACGACGCCTGTTGGGAGATGTGTGATGCGGACGGCGGAGTCGGTCTTGTTCACGTGCTGGCCGCCCGCGCCCTGTGCGCGATAGGTGTCGATTCGCAGATCGCCCTCGTCGATCTCGAGGTCCTCGTCCTGCGCGAGCAGCGGCGCGGGGATCACCTGCGCGAACGACGTGTGACGGCGGTGTGCCTGATCGAACGGGCTCAGGCGAACGAGGCGGTGCTTACCGCGCTCCGCCCGGAGGATCCCGTACGCGTTCTCGCCTTCGACCGTGAACGTCGCCGATTTGAGGCCGGCCTCTTCGCCCGGGCTCGCCTCGATGACCTCGGTCTTGAAGCCCCGGTCGTCGGCCCAGCGCTCGTACATGCGCAGCAGCATCTCGGTGAAGTCCTGCGCGTCGGTGCCGCCGACATCGGACTGCAGCGTGACGACCGCGTCGCCGGCGTCGTACTCGCCGCCGAACAGGGCTTCCTCCTGAAGGCGCTCGAGCTCCTGCCTGAGCGGCGCGATCGACGAGGCTATCTCGTCCTCCATCCCGCCGTCCATCGAGAAGAGCTCCTGCGCGTCTTCGTAGTCGCGCGTGAGCTGCTCGTAGCTGTCGAGCTTGCGCGTGGCGCGCGAGTGTTCAGTGGAGATCTTTGCCGCGCGCTCCTGGTCGTCCCAGAAGCCCAGCTCGCCCATGCGCTGCTCGAGCTCGGCGCGGCGGGCGGTCAGCGCATCCGGGTCAAAGGTAATCACGGACCCAGGCGAGCTGGGCCCTGATCTCCGCGAGCTGTTGCTCGAGCGACTGTGCGCTTTCTTCGGCCACGCGTCGATGTTAGCCAACAGCCGCGGACATGTCGGGGACGGACATGTCGGGGACTGTTCCCAGCGTGTCCGCGCCAGCCGGGTGTGGAAGAAAAGTCACTTTCGGCCCGAACTACATGTCCCGTTGCGACAGTTTCGCCACGTCCCCGCGGGACGTGGCCGGGGACAGTCCCCAGACAGGTCTGGAGCGGTCGGCTTGTCAGAGTCGCACGGTGCGCGAAGGTTCGGAGAAGCCCGGGAAGCAAGGGGCTGAGGAGGTCTGACCCGTGGCCGACTCTTTCCGCCGGCGCAAGGATTAGGTACCGCGCCGGCGCCGGCCGACTCGAACTCCCACCGTCAGGAGGGTCAGGAGTGCGGGGACGCCGAGGGCGAGCGGGAGAATGCCCGCGGAGTTCAACGTCTGACGCCGCGCGATCGCGACACGCACCATCGGGCCGACGACCGGTGGTCGAGCCTCGCGCCGCCTCGTGAGCACTGCGACGTAGACCCCGACGCTGCCCGAGTTCACCGCCTGCAGCTTCCAGGCCAGGGTGACGGAGCCACGCGCCGAAATGGGACTCAGATACCGAGTCCGGTTCGACGACCAGTCCTCGGGGTCGATGTAGACCGAACCGTCAAGGCTGAGTACGTTCAGGTGGGCGATCAGGTTGCCGGCCGGAGACGGGCCCTCGTTCGTGATCGTCGTCCGCAGGATGAACTTGTGCCCGATCGACGTCTCGACCGCAGTGGGATCGGTCACGACGCGGATGTTCGTCGCGGCAGCCGCTGCTGCGTCCGCCGCCGATAGCAGGAAGATCAGCAGGAGCACCGGTATGACCTGTCCTGCCCGCCTCACGCTCGGCCTCCCTGTAGCCGGACGAAACGCGCTCCGGCGACGGCGGCAAGAGTGGCAAACAGCATCGTGGCTATGAGGGGTGAGGCGAGCCACGACACATCCTGGCTCCAGGAGTGGGCGTCGACGACGATCTTGCCGACGTAATGCTCACCCGCAGTCAGGGGATTCGCACGCAACAGAAGGTCGCCCGCCCAGCCCTGAGTCGCACCGGTTGGAAACTGCGTCGGCGCGAAGAGAGCCAGCAGTAAGAGCAGGCTGAGCGACAGGCTCGAACGGTTCGAACGCGAGAAGATGCTCACGAGCAGACCGAGCGAGCCGAGAAAGACGGCGAGTAGCGTTCCGACGCCGAGCCCGACGGCCAGCGACTGCCACACGATTCCGATCCCACGACCGAGAAACCAGACGTACGGGACGGTGATCACGAACGCCGCGAACCAGAGAGACAGGGCCGCGACCAGCTTTCCGACCGTCAGCTGAAATCTCGAAGCCGGAGTCAAGAGGAGACTTTCCAGCGAGCCCCGCTCGCGCTCGCCGCTGACGGCATCAGCGGCGCCGATCAGCGCGAGCAATGCCCCGACGGCGATCGCCACCTGCAGCGTGAGGTTCACAGACTCGCGCTGTTCGAGGAAATTCAGCGCTCGATTCGTGGCCACGAGATAGGAGAGCACGCTCAGGAGGAAGCTGAACGCAACGATGAGGAGCAACCCTCGGCCGCCGAGCCACAGATCGCGCAGCTCCTGACCGGCCACAATCGCCCACGAACGCCTAGGCGCAGTCCGTTCGACAACGACTTCACTCATCGCCAGCTCCTTCCGTCATCGCAAGGAACGCATCGCTCAATCGCGCGCCCTCGAGTTCGAACGCGAGAACGGGGACACCGCGGTTCGTCAGGTCGGAGAGAGCAGCGCTAGTCGGCACCCCGTGCTGTTCCTCTCGCAGCGTCAGCCTGAGCGTCCCCGGCTGTCCGTCCGTCTGTTCGGCGGCCTGTATTCCGTCAGCGTGCGAGAGCACCTGCAATGCATCGACGAGAAGCTCGGCAGGGACGCGCAGACGCGCGCTGCGGGGTGCGGCGGCGCGGCGCGAGACCTCCGCGACAGTGCCCTCCGCCGCCACACGCCCGCGGTTGAGTATGAGGACGCGCGTACACGTCTCCTCCACCTCTGCGAGCAGGTGCGTGCTTAGCAGCACTGTCGCTCCACGTTGCTCGGCAATGAGTCTCACGAGTGCGAGCATCTGTCGCTGGCCGGCGGGATCGAGCCCCAGGGTCGGCTCGTCGAGAAAGACCACCTCTGGGCTATTGACGAGTGCCCGTGCGATGCCAAGACGCTGTTTCATCCCGCGGCTGTAGGTATCGATGAGCGAGCGACCGCGGTCGTGTAAGCCGACTTCACTTAGCAGCGAGTCGGCGGTCGCGCGGGCGCTGTCCGTGCGATGGCCGTAGAGGCGCGCGTGATACCGCAGATACTCCTCGCCGGTCTGCCGGTCTGGATAGCCGGCGCTTTCCGGCAGCACCCCGATCCGCTGCCGGATCTTCGCAGGCTGCGTATGGGAAACGCCGGCGACCTCGAACGTTCCTCGCGTCGGCGCCAGGATCGTCGTAAGAACACGGATCGCAGTGGTCTTGCCGGCGCCGTTCGGCCCGAGGACGCCGAGGATCTCCCCTGACTGGATTGCAAACGTGAGGTCTTCGACGGCGGCGAGACCGCCGTACCTTTTCCGTACGCCGCGGACCTCGACGGCGAGGCTCACGGTGCCACCGCTCGGGTCATCCTGGTCATAGCCAGTCGCAGCCTACGCCGCGAAAATGAGGAGCCAATGAGACGCCGTCAGGCGCCGTGGCACTTCTTGAATTTCTTGCCGCTGCCGCACCAGCACGGGTCGTTGCGGCCAATGCTCTCTTGCTCGGACTTCACGATCGGGCGCGGCGTTCCCGCGGTTGATGTCGTGCCGCCGCCCGACATTGCGAGCGTCGCAGTGGCACCCCCCGCGCCGCCGCCCGCGGCGGCGATCGCCTCCGCGCCGGCCAGGGACTCGTGCGCGTATTGCAGCCCGCTGCCGTTGACGCCCGAGGCCTCCTGCGCCCGCTGCAGCCCGTCGGCCTCCTCCGGCGCTAGCTGAGCGTGGAACAGCGTCAGCACGACCTCTTCCCGGATCTGCGCGCCGAGCTCCTCGAACATGATGTGACCTTCGTGGCGGTACTCGACGAGCGGGTCCTTCTGCGCCATCGCACGGAGGTGGACGCCCTCTCGCAGGTAGTCCATCGAGTCGAGATGCTCGCGCCACCGCTGGTCGACGACCTGGAGGATCACGAAGCGCTCCAGCTCGCGCATCAGGTCGGACGTCAACTCCTCTTCCTTCGCGGTGTATGAGTCGCGCGCGTCCTCCTGGAATTCCTCCATGAGTGACTCCCGCGTGACCTCGCCGAGATCCTCGCGCAGCTCGTCGACCGTTACCTCCGTGTCGTAGAGCGCCGCCATCTGCTTCACGAGACCCTCGAGATCCCACTCCTCCGCGTAGTCCTCCTGGGTGAACTCCGCGACGGTGCGCGCGATCACCTCATCGATCCACTCGCGCACCTGCTCCGACATGTCCTGGCCTTCGAGGACGGCGCGGCGCTGCTCGTAGATGACCATGCGCTGTGAGTTCATGACGTCGTCGTACTTGAGGACGTTCTTGCGCGCGACGAAGTTCTGCTCCTCGACCTTTTTCTGCGCACCCTCGATCTGGTTGGAGAGGATCTTCGCCTCCATGGGCTGATCGTCGGGAATCTTGAAGCGCTCCATGATCCGCTTGATGCGGTCGCCTGCGAAGAGGCGGACGAGATCGTCCTCGCCGGACAGGTAGAAGCGCGATTCGCCGGGGTCGCCCTGACGGCCTGAACGGCCGCGCAACTGGTTGTCGATCCGGCGCGCCTCGTGGCGCTCGGTGGCCAGGACGTAGAGCCCACCGGCCTCGACGACGCCCCCGCCCAGCTTGATGTCGACGCCACGGCCGGCCATATTCGTCGCGATCGTGACCGCCCCCTGCTGCCCCGCGTCCTTGATGGTCTCGGCCTCGCGCGCATGCTCCTTCGCGTTCAGGACCGTGTGCGGGATCCCCTGCCGTGTGAGCAGCTCGCTCAGGTGCTCAGACGTCTCGACGGCGATCGTGCCGACGAGGACGGGCTGCCCCTTCTCGTGACGCTCCTTGATATCCCTGATGACCGCCTGGAACTTACCCTCCACCGACTTGAAGATCAGGTCGTTCTTGTCCTCGCGGATCACATCCACGTTGGTCGGAATCTCGACCACGTGGAGGTTGTAGATCTCGACGAACTCCTTCTCCTCGGTCTTTGCGGTACCGGTCATGCCGGCCAGCTTCTCGTAGAGGCGGAAATAGTTCTGGAGCGTGATCGTCGCGAGCGTGACGTTCTCCTCCTGGATCTTCACGCCTTCTTTGGCCTCGATCGCCTGATGCAGGCCCTCCGACCAGCGCCGTCCTTCCATGATCCGGCCCGTGAACTCGTCGACGATCTTCACCTCGCCGTCCTGAATGACGTAGTCGATGTCGCGCTTGTACAGCGACTCGGCCTTCAGCGCTTGATTCAGATGGTTCACGAGCTGCGAGTGGCGCGGGTCGTAGAGGTTCTCGAGCCGTAGCGCGCGCTCTGCGGCCGCAATCGAAGCCTGGCCCGGCGCGACCGTCTTGTGCTTCTCGTCGTACTCGTAATCCGCATCGGGGTTCCCGCCTTTGAGGAGCGGATCGTGCGCCACTCCCTTCAGCGAACGAGCGATGCGCGCGAAGTCGTTGTAGATCTGGGCGGCCGCTTCCGGCTCGCCAGAGATGATCAGGGGCGTACGTGCCTCGTCGATCAAGATCGAGTCGACCTCGTCCACGATCGCGTACGAATGACTGCGTTGCACGACGCCGTCGAGACTGACTGCCATGTTGTCGCGCAGATAATCGAAGCCGAACTCGGAGTTCGTCCCGTACGTGATGTCGCACTCATAGGCGACCTTGCGCTCCGCGAACGGCATCATGTTCTCGATCGCGCCGACGGTCATGCCGAGACGCTCGAAGACGCCGCCGTTCCACTCCGCGTCACGTTGAGCGAGGTAGTCGTTGGTCGTGACGAGATGAACTCCTTGGCCTGCCAGCGCATTCAGGTAAAGCGCGAGGCTGGCGACGAACGTCTTACCTTCACCGGTCTTCATCTCCGCCACGTCGCCCTCGTGAAGCACGATGCCGCCCATCAGCTGGACGTCGAACATCCGCTGGTCGGACTCCCGCCGACGGGCCTCCCGGACGGCCGCGAAGGCCTCGAACAGGAGCTCTTCGAGCGTCTCTCCGTTCTCGAGCCGTTGTCGGAATTCCACTGTCTTGTCCCGGAGCTGTTCGTCCGAGAGCTCGTGGAACTCGGGCTCGATCGAGGTGATGTAGGCGGCCTGCTCGGCCAGCCGCTTCATACGGCGGCCCTCGCCGATACGAAGGACCTTCTCGAAGGAGCCGAGCTGGGAGGACATGGAACCTAGGGTAGCTTGCTCTACCTAGAGCGGATCGACACGAACCTCCCAGAGGGTGCCGTCCAGGCGATCTGCGCGTATGACCGCGTCCCCGTCGGCAAGCTGCTCTAGCTCCGGCATCGTGCCGAAGGAGCGGTTGCTGTCGACCAGGAGTGTCTTCTCGTCGCCGTTCAGCACCAGCTCGATCGCGTCGCCGCCCGGTTCCGGCAGCTCGATGACACGCAGCCGGTGGGCCGCGACCGCCCACGTGGTCTCGCCGCGCCGGACCGCTGTCGCGCGGTAAGGGCGCGCGATCTGCTGCTCGATCGCGTCGGCAAGCGCCGTCAGGTCGCCGTCGCCTTCCTCGATCAGAAGCGAGCCATCCTCAAGCCCGACGAAACGCGCAGAGTCGCCGGCCGCATCTGGTGCCTCGGTCGTGGCGACCGCGTCGTATTGCCGCTCGCGCGGAATGCCATGGATGCCGGCCTCCGGAATGACTCCGGTGAACAACGGCACGGTAGATCGCTCCACAAGGCCGCCCTCCTCGGCGAGCCGCTGGTGCAGCGGCTTGCGCCGGAAGAGTCCCACTACCCCGACGGCTCGCTGAGGCACCGCTCGCGGTGCCGCCTAGAGGAGGTGCGGGCTCCGCCCGCGCCTCCGTCTGAAACCCTGATCGAAATCGTTCGGGCGATCACAGCGAATTAGCCCTGGGGCTCGATTAAGCCGTAGCCGCCGTTCCTGCGGCGGTAGATGACGTTGATCTCTCCGGACTCGTCGCTTCGATAGACGAAGAAGTCGTGCCCGATGAGCTCGAGTTGGAGCACGGCCTCCTCTGGGCTCATCGGCTTCACCGAGAACTGCTTCACCTTGACGATTTCCTGGCCGGTCTCTTCTTCGTCGGGGATACTCATCGGACCTCCGCTCGGGCTGCCGTTGTCACGTGCGTGCCAATCTTTGCGCTGCTTGCCGCGGGCGTGGTCGATCTGGCGGGTCAGCTTTTCCGTCAGCTGGTCGATCGAGGCCTTCATGTCGGTCGACGCCTCTGTGACGCGCAGCATCGGCCCCTTTGTCCGCACCGTTACTTCCGCCACTTGGTTGTCGGCGATCGAAGGGTTCTTCTCGACACGAAGCTCGAGCTCGACCTCCGCTAGCTCGTGCAGTTGGCGGTCGAGCTTCTGCATCTTGTCCTCGGCATACCGGCGGATCGTGTCGCTGACCTCGTGGTTCTTGCCCTTCACCTGAAGTCGCATGCGCCTCCTCGTGAGCCGGAAGACTCACCCTAGCGAATGCGAATCGGACGGGTCGGTGCCGCTCGCGGGACGCTCGCAGAAGTGACTGCAGCGCTGGAGGCCGGCGCTGATGCGATCAACGCTTGAGGCGAATCGCCCGGGCCAACGTCACGACCTCGACCCTGCGGGCGCCTCCCTTCCGAAGTGCAGATGCGGCCGCATTGGCCGTTGCACCGGTTGTGTAGACGTCGTCGATGAGCACAACGCGGGCGGGGACGCGGCCATGCGCGACGAAGGCGCGGCCGACGTTCCGGCGCCGCTCGTCGTGCGTCAGCCCGCGCTGGCGCGGAGACCCCCTAGCTCTCGTCAGGAGCGCCTGGAGAGGCAGGCCCCACTCAGCGGCAAGCTCGCTTGCCAGCTGCTCGGCCGCGTGGTGTCCACGCTTCAGCCGGCGGTCCGGATCGCCTGGGACGAAGACGACACAAGCTGCGTCCGGTGGCGGCACAGATTCCCGGACGACTGCCGCTGCCCAGCGGGCGAGCCGACGCAGGCCGCGCTCCTTCCAGGCGACTATGACTTGGCGGAGCCGGTCGTCGTACGCCAGCACACCCCGAGCATGCGCAAACGCAACTCGACGGCCGATGCACTCTCCACAGCGGAGTACCGGCCAGGCCGTCGGCGCGCCACAGCGCGCGCAGAGCGGCGCCCCGATGCGGCGTAGGGCCGCTGTGCAGCCGTCGCAGACCTGCGCTCCCGGGAGAGAGCAGACGAGGCAGCGCTGAGGCAGAAGCAGATCGAGCACGTCATCACGCTAGGGCAGCGTGTGTGACGTGTCTGTGTCAGCTTGGTGAATATTGCGCGCGTTCCGGCAGGCCGCGCCGGCGGCGCATCCGGTTGTCCGCTTCGAGCAGCTGGTTCGCATCACCGATGTCGAACCACTCGCCCTCGAAACGGTAGGCATAGACGGGCTCGCGCTTGTGCAGCCAGGCAACGTAGTTTCCCGGCTGGTCTGGAGGGTTTCCCTCCTCGAGGTACTGCTCGATCAACCGCGCGTGATCGCGCTTGTAGAGGTAGGTCGCGGTGGCGCAGAGCGTCGTCGGCGGATTCTCCGGCTTCTCGACGAAGTTCGTGACCTGGTCGTTCGCGTCGACGTCCACGATCCCGTACTTCTTCGCCAGCTCCCGATCCTTGACGTCCAGGACCGCGATACAGCTGCCGTCGCGTCTGCGCCAGTAGCGTTCGTATTCCGCGAGGGAGTAGTCGAACAGGTTGTCACCCGCGATCACGAGCAGGTCGTCGTCGAGGCCGGCGAAACGAATGTCGCCGATCGCACCAAGGCGATCCTCGTTCGACGTCGTCCCGTCGTTGTGGATGTGCACGTCCTTGTCCTCTGCCCAGCGCTCGAAGTCCTCCGCGAAGCGCGCGTTCGTGACCAGGTGCACCTCGCCGGCGCTCGTCTCCTTGATCCGCTCGAGGATCCAGTCCACCATCGGCCGGCCTCCAACCGGCAGCAGCTGTTTCGGGGTCGAATCCGTGAGCGGCCGCAATCGCGTCGCATAGCCCGCCGCGAGGATTAGCGCCTTCATACGAGCACCGCGAGCGACTCTGCGTAGGGGGCACGGTGCACGCCGTGCTCGGTCACGATCGCCGCAATCAGGTTCGCAGGCGTGACGTCGAACGCAGGATTGCGTGCAGCGAAGCGTGTAGTGAGCTCGGCGGCGGCGCGCTCCTCGATCGGAATCTCGGCGCCACTAGATGTCGCGAGGTCGACGGTCGACGTCGGCGCCACGACGTAGAGCGGAATGTCGTGGTGCGCGGCGAGTACCGCGAGCGAGTAGGTGCCGATCTTGTTCGCGGTGTCCCCGTTCGCCGCGATGCGGTCCGCGCCCGTGACGACGCAGTCGACCTCGCCCGCGGCCATGAGCGAACCCGCCGCAGAGTCGGCGATCACGGCGTGCGGGATGCCGGCGGTCTCCAGCTCCCACGCCGTGAGGCGCGACCCCTGCAGCAACGGACGGGTCTCGTCGACCCAGACGCGCTCGAGCACGCCACGCTCCCATGCGGTCCGGATCGCCCCGACCGCGCTGCCGTAACCGCCCGTCGCCAGCCCACCGGCGTTGCAGTGCGTGAGCGCACGCGTGCCCGGAACAAACAACTCGGCGGCGTGCCCCGCCATGGCGCGACAGCGCTCGACCTCCTCTTCGTGGAGGGCGCGAGCGTGCGCAGGCGTCGGGTCGGCCCGCATCTGTTCGAGCGCCCAGGCCAGGTTGACGGCCGTCGGACGCGAAGCCGCGAGCAGCATGGCGGCTTCCTCGAGGTCCTCCCCACGCTCTGCCGCCAGCGCGAGAGCGTAAGCCGCCGCGATGCCGATCGCAGGCGCGCCGCGAATCGCCAGCTCTCGGATCGCCACAACGACGTCGGCGACCGAGCGACACTCCAGCTCGACCTCTTCGTCCGGCAGGCGGCGCTGGTCGAGGAGGACGACCATCGGGCCGTCCTCCTCGTACCGAACGATGTCTTCTGCTTCTAGCGCTCGTTTCACGAGCGCTTCAGACGGGGGTACCGGCGAAGCCGGCACCCCCCTCTTGGGCCGGCATCGCAAGCGACGCCTAGGTGCCTTCGTCCCACGAGGCCAGATACTTCTCCTGCTCCTCCGTGAGCGTGTCGATGTCGACGCCCATCGTCTCGAGCTTCAGGCGGGCGATCTCCTTGTCGATCTCCTCCGGCACCGGATAGACCTTCCGCTCGAGCTCGGCGGCGTTCTGGATTGCGTACTCGGCGGAGAGCGCCTGGTTCGCGAAGGACATGTCCATGACGAGGGCCGGATGCCC
>JALYST010000247.1 GCA_030854665.1 Actinomycetota bacterium | reverse complement strand
GCGGGTCCAGCTCGATCTTGTCGCGATCGAGCGCGACCAGCTCGGAGACGCGACATCCCGTCGCGGCTAGGAACTCGAGCATCGCGCGGTTGCGCAGACCGTCGTCGGTCGCGGTGTCGAAGCTTTGCATGAGACGCTCGAGCTTCTGTTGATCCAGATGCCGCGCGTCTGGGCTCGGGTCCGGCGCTTTCGCAAGCTCGACCTTCTCAGGACCAGGGACCGGCAAATCGAGCAGCACGCCAAACTTCAGTAGCCCTCGGAGGGCTATGAGGTGCATGTTCTTCGAGGCAGCCGAAATTGGTCGCTTGCCCACGTCCCGGCCCGCAAGGAGCCGCCGGCGCGTCAGATGGCTCCCGTAGGCCTTCAGGATCCGGATGTCGATGTCCTTGGCCCGTGGCTCCGCGCCGTCGCGTTCGATGAACTTGAGAAACTCGATCAGGAAGCGCTCGTACCGTGGGAGCGTCGTTTCGCTCCGTCCTTTGTCCCGCAACTCCTGTAGATATGCCTGTGCGAGGTCGCGTACTGGGCTATTCGGCCCGAGATCCCGGGGATCGACGTAGGAGGCTGAGGCCGACATCAGCCGCTTTCCGGCCTCTTGGTCTTCCCGCGGTGGTGTAATCATCATTCTGCGAGATGTTGCCAAAGGTGCGGCCGATGTGTCAAGAGGTTCCCGCGGACGTCGGGGGGTTCATGCGGCCCTCAGGTGATGAGGCGTATGTGTGCGAGAGTCCCTCCGCCCTCCGCAAGGTGCGCATCGGTCGTGAGCAGCTCCACGTTGCGCGCTCGAGCGAGTGCGACATAGAACGCGTCGGTCGCCGAGACGCGGTCAGCGATCACGTGAGCTTCCAGCAGAAGGCCCGACAGCCCAACCCGCTCCGCGGCGAGGCTAGCCAGACGTACGACGATTGCGTCGAACCTCCCTCGGGTAAGTTTTCCCCCTCGAAAGAGCCGCCGAA
The DNA here is from genome assembly GCA_030854665.1 of Actinomycetota bacterium. GTDB lineage: Bacteria > Actinomycetota > Thermoleophilia > Gaiellales > Gaiellaceae > 3-1-20CM-4-69-9. The sequence goes on along the minus strand of JALYST010000247.1, from coordinate 1,495 downwards.
AGGTCCCGTATACCTCGACGTCGAAGTGCGCGGGAACGACGAGTCTCTCCTCCGCGATCGCGGCGGCCGCTGCTGCGCCGGTCGCCGATTCCACGAGCATCTCGACAGCCACCGAGGCATCGAGGACGATCAGTCCTCGAGGCCCATCTCGCGCCTGGTCTCGCGGACCAGCTCGGCACCCGTCTTTCCCCCGAGATCGATCGGCGGGAGCTTCCCCACCTCGGCCGCCCATTCGGCGACTGTCGGACGGGCGAGATCATCCTTCAGGATTTCGATCACGTACTGACTCATCGACAATCCCTTGCCAGCAGCGCGACGTCTCAGCCGGTCGCGAAGCGACACTGGAACACCGCGAACCTGGACGTCAGTCTTACGAGCGGCCATCTGTTGTCTACGACAATAGCATGCATTTTGCATGCTCGCGCCCAAGACCCGATGTCGAGGAAATGCGCAACCGGGGTCGCCTGGCTCTGCGACTACGCGATCAGGGCTCGCGACGGGCCGGGAGTGGCAGGACAGGGAACGCGTAGAAGAGCGCCGTGACTGCGTAGACCGCAAGGCTGGCAATCGGCGCGACGAAGGCCAGCGCGATACCCAAGATGTACGCACCGAGGCCGATCGGAAAGAGACGGCCCTCCGCGCGGATGCGGCGCGCCTCTCCGCGATCGCCGAACAGTCGGTGATCGTGCGTCGCGTACAGGAAGACGCCGGTGAAGCCGAGTGCGATAAGCAGTCCGCCGAGCCCGTAGACCACAAGCGCCGGAGTCGCTCCGTGCTCCGAGAGGATGTACTGGTCTACGAGCGCTGTTGGGAAAGGGACGATCCCGACCGCGACCAACAGCAGGAGGTTCAGGTAGAGGAAGCGCCGGTCCACGCGCTTGCAATGCTCGAGCAAGGTGTGGTGATTCACCCAGATGATGCCGATAGTCAGGAAGCTGACGAGGTAGGCGGCGTAGGCCGGCCAAAGCCGAAGGAGCGCGGCGACCAGATCGGTGGTGTCGGCGGGCACGCGGAGCTCGAGCACCAGCAGCGTGGCCGCGATCGCGAAGACGCCGTCGCTGAAGGCCTCAAGTCGAGATGTGCGCAAGTCAGTCGCCGCCGACGACTGTTAGGACGACGTTTCCGGTCTTCTGTCCCGACTCGACGTACCTCGTCGCCTCGACCACTTGCTCCAACGGGTAGCGGCGATCGATGACTGGCCGGTACTTCCCCGCCAATGACCGCCGAGCTTCGGCAGACACACAGGCCACGTCCAGCTAGCAAACCTCTAGAAGGCGACCTTGGGTAAGTCAGCGAGCGCTTCGCGCACCTTCTCCTCGGGGTACTCGTAATCCTCGAGCTCGCCGTTCAGGTAGCGCTCGTACGCACCGAGGTCGAAGTGGCCGTGCCCCGAGAGGTTGAAGGCGATCGTCTTCGCCTCCCCGCTCTCTTTGCAGCGGAGCGCCTCGTCGATGACCACGCGGATGGCGTGCGCCGACTCGGGCGCGGGAAGGTA
>JALYST010000229.1 GCA_030854665.1 Actinomycetota bacterium | reverse complement strand
CAGCTGTGCGAACGCATGGAGGTCGACGTCTGGGAGGTCGTCGAGGCCGCTGAGACGAAGCCGTTCGGGTTCATGAGCTTCAAGCCGGGACCGGGTCTTGGTGGGCACTGCATCCCGATCGATCCCTTCTACCTCACCTGGAAGGCCCGCGAGTACGACTTCTATACGGAGTTCATCGACCTCGCCGGCAAGGTCAACGCGAACATGCCGTTCTTCTGCCGCTCGCTGATCTCGCAGGCGCTGAACCATGGCGCCGAGAAGTCACTCAAGGGCTCACGGATCCTGATCCTCGGTGTCGCGTACAAGGCGGACATCGATGACGTGCGCGAGTCACCTGCGAAGAAGATCGTCGAGCTCCTGCACAAGGCGGGGTCCGACGTGTCGTACCACGATCCTCACGTCCCAGAGTTCGACGGTATGCGTTCCGTCGACTACTCCCCCGAGAATTACGACTGCGTCGTGATCGTCACTGCCCACAGCTCCATCGACTACGCCAACCTGGTCGACCGCGCGCAGGTCGTGGTCGACCTCAGGAACGCAACCGGTAGGAACGGAACCGGCAACGGCAAAGTGTGGAAGCTATGACGCGAGTCGCACAGGTCGGCCTGGGCCAGTGGGGCAACAACCTCGTCCGCAACTTCGACGACCTTGCCGACCTTGCCTGGCTGTGCGACATCGACGATGAGCGGCGCGCGGACCTGGCGCAGAGATACCCGTCCGCCAACATGACCGCCAACTTCGACGAGGTGCTCGCCGACGATTCGGTCGATGCCGTCGTGGTCGCGACGCCGGTGCCCACCCACCACGACCTTGCGCGCCGGAGCCTGGAAGCGGGCAAGCACGTGTTCGTCGAGAAGCCTCCCGCCATGCGCGGTGCTGAGATGGAAGAGCTCTGCGAGCTCGCCGAGGAGCGCGGCCGCGTCCTGATGCCGGGTCACCTGTTGCTCTACCACCCAGCCGTGCAGATGCTGAAGCAGATCGTCGACTCCGGCGACCTCGGGGATGTCCTGTGCGTCTACGGCAACCGTCAGAACCTCGGCACGATCCGGACTCACGAGAACGCGCTCTGGTCGCTCGGCGTGCACGACCTGTCGGTGCTCCTCTATCTGATCGGCGAGGAGCCGGCGGAGCTGTGGGCGCACGGCCACGCGTTCCTCAACCCGCACGTCGAAGACATCGTATTCTGTTACCTCCGCTTTCCTTCCGGCAAGATCGCGCATCTGCATCTGTCCTGGCTCGACCCGCACAAGATCCGGCGCATCACCGTCGTCGGCCGCGACAAGATGGCGGTGTTCGACGACATGGAGCCCGAGCGCAAGGTCACGGTCTACGACAAGGCGCCGGAAGAGCCGACCACGACCTACGGCGAGTGGCGAACCCGAACGGGCGACATCCATAGCCCGAAAGTGCCGCTGCTGGAGCCCCTGCGCCTCGAGTGCGAGCACTTCCTGAAGCTCGTCGGCGGCGAGGGCGACCCGCTGCGCGCAGCGCGAGACGGCCTGCTGGTCGTGCGCGCGCTCGAGCAGCTGCAGGCGTCGCTCGAAACAGTCGTGGCCTGAACGTGAACGAGGTCGCCGAGACTGCGATCGTCTATCCGGGGACGGTCCTCGGCGAGGGCTGCAGGATCCTCGACTACGCGGTCGTCGGCAAACAGCCGACACTGGGGTCACGCTCCACGGCAAAGCAGGAGGAGCTGCCGCCACTCCAGCTCGGCCCAGGGACGATCGTGTCCACGGGTGCCATCGTCTTCGCGGGGACACGCATCGGTGCGCGCGTGATCGTCGGCGACCAGGCGTGCGTGCGTGAGCGCTGTGACGTCGGCGACGACGTGGTCATCGGACGCGGCGCGCTCGTCGAGAACGACACGACCGTAGGACCGCTCACGAAGATTCAGGCCGACGCGTATATCACGGCCTATTCCACGCTCGAGGACAACGTGTTCATCGCGCCGCGTGTCATAACCACGAATGACAACTTCATGGGACGTACCGAGAAGCGGCACGCCCTGCGGAAGGGCCCGACGATCAGACGCGGAGCGCGCGTCGGCGCCGGAGCCGTGCTCTGCCCCGCGGTGGAGATCGGTGAAGAGGCGTTCGTCGGTGCAGGTGCGGTCGTGGTGAAGGACGTCCCGCCGCGTGTCGTCGTGGTGGGCAATCCGGCGCGGGCTCTGCGCGATGTGTCGCCCGAAGAGCTGCTCGAGAACTAGGTCCGAGGCCTGATGTGAAATTCCGCCGGGCCGGATGACGCTCCAGACCTCTACCGCCGAGCGATCGTCAGCTCGTACGGGCCGAAGCCCCGCGCGGTGAGCTTGACCTCCGCGTAGTACCAGCCGGTCACCGGCGCCTTGTAACCGATCCCATGTGTCGGGCCCGGCCCGATCGCCTGGGCGGCGCGGAGATGCTGGTTGCGCAGCTCGTTCACGCGCGTCGTCCCGGGCTTCCAGAGCAGCAGATTCGAGGTGGAGCCCTCGGGACCGTTGAGCGTGAGCTTCACCTTCTGGTTCTTCCGTAGATAGAGGCGATAGACGTCGATCTGGTCGTCCCAGAAGTCGATTGTCGCCTTGACGGACGTGACCTTCGTGCCTATCCGGGCGGCAGAGCCGCCGGCGTCGTCGTTCGGCTCGAGCCGGTCGGGTGGCGGCAGTACGCCGTCGAGCGCGCCGATTGCCTTGGCGACGTCGAGCCGTCCCCAGCCACTGAACGTGTCCCGCTGCAGCGGGCATTGCCTGCAGCCGTTCGACGCGTTGACGTCCGTCGCCGTGCGTTCGAGGAGGTTCAGGACTTGATCGGGCTGCAACGTCGGGTTGAGCGCAAACAGGACTGCCGCCGCCGCGGTGACCTGTGGCGCCGCGAACGACGTACCCGCCGCGTGGCGGAACTCGTCCGGCCCGCAGTCGGAGTACCCCTGGTTCTGGCAGAGCGGGCGGGACGACGTCAGCATGCGGGGCAAGGTGGAGTAGATCTCCTGCCCAGGCGCCGAGATGTCGTTGTAGATGCGGTCGCGATTGGAGAACTGCGGGACGTTGCCGGTCGGGCTGAGCGCGCTCACTCCGATCACGTGCGGGAGGGCCGCCGGATAACTGGCGAACGGCCAGGGCGACTGCGGTGCGTCATCGGAGTTCCCGACCGCCGCGACCAGCACGGCACCGTGACTGACGGCGTAGTTGATCGCGCTCGACTCGACGCGCGAGAACGTGTCCCGCCGGGGATTGAACGGATCGCGCAGGCCGCCGATCGACAGATTGATCACACGCGCACCGGCGTCGACCGCCCAGCGGATCGCCTCGGCCTCGTCCCGCACGTCGATGGACTGGTCCGAGCGTGCGATCTTGGCGATGACGAGCTGCGCGGGAAACGCCATGCCGGCGATGCCCTCGTTGTTGTTGATGGCTGCGGCGATCATTCCCGCGACGAAGGTCCCGTGGCCCTCCTCGTCTGTGTCCGCCCTGCCTCCGACCCAGGTCCTGGCCAGCCAGATCCGCGAGCGGAACTCGGGGTGGCCGGCGTCGATGCCCGAGTCGATGATCGCCACGCGGACCGGGTTCAGGACGGGAAGCTCCGTCGGAAAGGCGTCGAAGGCGTGGTCCTGAGCAAGGTAATACTGCTTCGGCGCAAGCGGGTCGCTCGGAAGGAAGCCCGCGCGCAGCGGCATCGCAGCAGCGGCTGGCGCCAGGGCGAGCGCCGCAGCCGCGAGAGCCGCGACCCTCACGAGGTGGAGACCTGGAGCACCGGCGAGAAGCCGACCACGAAACCGTGGCCGGAGCTCACCCTGGCGCGATAGACGCCGGTCGTGAGCTGCAGCTTCGCCAGGAAGTCACCGTTTGCCTCGACGGTCGCCTGGGCGACCGTCGGCCAGGCTTCGCCCTGCTGCTTCTGGATCAGGACCGTCGTCCCGGTGAGCGACGCGGGACGAACGTAGCCGGTGAGCTGGGCCGGTGTGCGCGCCGGATAGAAGCGCGCGAGCGGCGCGACGGGAACGCGCACGGACTCGGCGCTCACCTTGCCACTCGACAGGCGGTAGCGCGTTGTGATCGTGGGCTTCACCAGTGCCGTGACGATTCCGTCCTCGTCCGCCTTCACGGTTGCAACCTCCGCCCAGGTGTCTCCCTGCAACTGTTGCACCACTGCCTGTGTCAGGCCGCGCGCGAAGCCGGTCAGCTTGGCGCGTCCTCCGTAGACCACGGGTTTTGGCGGCGCCGTCAGCGACAGAACGCCGACGCTGAACCAGGTCGATCGAAGGCCGAGCCGCTTGCGCAGGTCCGTGCTCTGCACGGTCAGCGTGCTCTTCGTCCCGACGACGTTGAGCACTTTGATCCGGCCGGACGAGTTCAGCTCCGGCTGAAGGTCGACGACGCGTCCCTTCATCTTCAGCACCTTTGCGAGCTTCGCACCCGTAAAGACGATCGGCCCCCAATCGTGGTGTGGCGAGATCGAGTCGTATGGATCCGCAACCGAGACGAGATACGGCACGGGCTCTCCCCACACATCCTCGGCCGAGGCGGTGCGTCCGCCCGACGTCGAAAAGAAGAACGTCTTCGCGACCGCGCCCTCGTACAGCACGACCTGGCCGGCCGTCGCATTGACGGCGGCGTTCGTCGACGGCTTCTCGTGCTCGATCCCGAGGTACACCTGGCTCCGCGTATCGGGGTAAAGATCGAACGCGCCCGTCCTGCGCGTCGCCAGTGCGTATGAGCGCGCGACGACGGCCTGAGCTTTCAGCGCCTCCGGGAGCCACGTGAAGGGCATCTCCGACGCGACGACGCCGTAGAGGTACTGCTCCAGGCCGACCATGTTGATCGCGCGCAGCTTGCCGGCGGTGACGTCGATCTGGATCGAGCCGCGATAGCGGTGCTTGAGACCGAGTGCGGCGGCGCCCGGCTGGAACAACAGCGGGCCTGGCAATGCGCGCGTCGTGATCTGTCCGTCGACGGCAAGCTTGAGCGTGGGTTTCAGCGTGTACTTCCCGGCGGTGACTGTGTGCACCACGCCGGTCCCATCCCGCACCTTGAAATCAGCTGTGGAACCGATGTCGAGTGAGTTGGCGCCACTGGTCAGGAGGACGCGCACACGCGAGACCGGCGCGGCGCCGAGCTCCGTCCCGGCGAAGTAGTGGAGCACGATCTTCTCGTAGTCGACGCCCTTCTGCGCGTAGCCGTATGCGCCGTATTGGCTCAGGCCGACGCCGTGGCCCCAGCCGTGGCCGGTGACCAGGAACGTCGCCGCTCCGGCGGGAACCGGCTGTGCGAGCGCGGACGTCCGTGCGTGCGCCGCCGAGCCGGCGACGAGCAGGAGAACGGAGACGAGTAGGAGGGTTCGGCGCATCGTGCTGACCCCGGCAAGGACGCGACCGAGGCTACCAAAGGCCTTCATGAGCAGCATGTTTCTTTACGGAACCCTCATCTCATCGTTTTGCGCGACCGAGACCGGGGCAAATCCGTTCAGGTACTGCTGTGGCCGTGACGATCTCGATCCTTCCGCCTCGCTACCGCGACCCCGAGCTGATCGGGCGCGGCGGCATGGGCGATATCTACCGCGCGACCGATTCGGTGCTCGGCCGTGTCGTGGCGGTCAAGATCCTGGCCGACCGCTTCGCGCAGGACGAAGCCGTCCGCGAGCGCTTCACCAGGGAGGCGCTGTCGGCGGCCCGTCTCTCGGGGGAGCCCAACACCGTCACGATCTACGACGTCGGCGAGCACGACGACCGTCCGTACATCGTCATGGAGCACCTGAGCGGCGGCTCCCTCGACGACGTGCTGCGCGACGGCGGGGCCCAGCCTCCCGAGCGCGTCTTCACGTGGCTCGAAGAAGCAGCGCGTGCGCTCGACGTTGCGCACCGAGAAGGCGTCGTCCACCGAGACGTCAAGCCTGCGAACCTGATGCTCGACGGCGAAGGCCATGTGCACGTCGCCGACTTTGGGATCGCGAGCGCGACCGGAATGGACTCGCTCACGATGACCGGGACGGTGCTGGGAACGGCCGGGTACCTCTCACCCGAGCAGGCGCAGGGCGATCGAGCCGGCGCCCCGAGCGACCGCTATGCGTTGGGGGTGGTCGCGTGGGAGCTGCTGACCGGCAGACGCCCCTTCGAATCGGAGAGCACGACGGCGGAGGCGGCTGCTCACGTCAACGCACCGATTCCGGCAGTGTCTGCCGCCGGCGATCTACCGCGGGAGCTCGATGCGGTGTTCGAGCGTGCGCTCGCGAAAGACTCGGCGGAGCGGTATGGGACAGCAGGTGAGTTCGTCGCCGCGGTGAGGGCCGCGTTCAGCGAAGCGGCGGGCTCGACGAGCGAGATTCCTGCGGTGGCGCCGCCGCCGACTGCGGCGACGCGGCCCTTCCGACGAGTCGAAGAAGTGGAGCAAGTGCCTTACCCGCCCCGCGCGCGGACGTCTCGCGGCGCGTGGCCGCTTCTCGCCGTGCTGCTACTCGCCGGCGCGGTGGGCGGAGCGCTGCTCGCGTATGCCCTCACGCGTAGTGACCCTGCCCCGACGACCGTAGTCACGAGGATCCAGCGAGTCACGACCCAAGGACGGGTCACGACGGTGGAGAAGGTCACGGTCACGACCCAGGCGACGACCCAGGCGAGCCCACCACCCGCGCCTGCGCCGGCGTCGCCCAGTGGTGCGGCACTGAACAACGCCGGGTTCAGGAAGATGCAGGCGGGTGACTATGCAGGAGCGCTGCCGTTGCTCGAGCGCGCCGTGCAGAGGCTGCAGGGCTCGAACTCTCTCGACGAGGCCTACGCCGACTACAACCTGGCCTTCACGCGTTTCCAGCTCGGCAACTGCGACGGCGTGCTCGACCTCCTCGATCGTTCGGAGTCGATCCAGGGACAACGCGCCGAGATCGACCGCCTCCGGCAGCAGGCTGACGAGCGCTGCTAGGTGAGTCGCGCGGCGTACTGTTTCTCGTAGTACTCGCGGAAACCGCCGGAGCGCTTGATCGGCTCCCACCACGCGCGGTTGTCGCGGTACCAGTCGATCGTCGCGCGCACACCCTGGTCCCAGTCGCGGCGCGGGCGCCAGCCGAGTGAGCGGATCTTCGTCGAGTCGAGCGAATAGCGCCGGTCGTGCCCCGCGCGGTCCTCGACGTTCCGGACGAGTGACGGATCCGCACCCAGGTGGTCGACGATCAGCCGTGTGAGTTCGACGTTCTCGTGCTCCTCGTTCGCGCCGACGTTGTAGACCTCGCCTGCCTCCCCCTGGCGGAGCACGAGCTCGATTGCCGCGCAGTGGTCGTCGATGTGGAGCCAGTCCCGCACCTGGCGCCCGTCGCCGTAGAGCGGCAGCGGCTCGCTGTCGAGGGCGTTCGTCGCGAAGAGCGGCAGCACCTTCTCCGGATACTGATTGGGCCCGTACGTGTTCGAGCCTCGTGTAATCGATGCGTTGACACCGAACGTCCTCACCGCTGCGAGCACCTGCAGGTCGCCGCCGGCCTTCGCCGCGCTGTACGGGCTCGAGGGGCGCGGCGGATCGTCCTCGCGCGACGACCAGCCCGCCTCGACGTCGCCGTAGACCTCATCGGTGGAGACCTGGAGGAAGCGGGCGCTCGATTCCTCC
>JALYST010000226.1 GCA_030854665.1 Actinomycetota bacterium | reverse complement strand
CGCTCTTCAGGTGAACGGTTCGTCTCGGAGGCTTACTCGCTCATCGAGGCCATCGACGCCATCATGCTATCGATGTTGCTCGACCAGCTGGCTTCGCTCCAGCTCGCCGCGGCCCAGCTCGCTGCGCTCCAACTTGCCGCTGCCCAGCTCGCCTCGGCCCAGCTAGCCTGCGCCCATGAGGCGCCGGTCTTGAGATAGGCGGCCCAGCTAGCCGCGTTGAAGGTCGGCGCGCCGGTCACCGGATCGGTGCTCACGAACTTGTAGAGACCGATGTTCGGGTTCGGCGGATCGACTGTCGTCGAGGCCACGCCCGCCGCGATCTCACCGACGCCGGCAGCGTACGCGCTGTCGTTCGGGAGATAGTTCGCCGCGAGCATCAGCGCACCCTTGACCTGATCCGGGGTCCACTCCGGATGGCGGGCCAGGATCTGAGCCGCAGCGGCCGAGACGATCGGAGTCGAGAACGACGTGCCCGACATCCACATGTAGCCGGGCGCCATGATCCGATCTGGAGCCATCTTTGCAAGCGTGCTGTCGACTGGAACGGGCGCGATCATGTAGCGGCCGGGAGCCGAGAGGTCGGGCTTCGCGAAGCCGTCCATCGTCTTCCCGTATGCCGACCATGGCGCGACCGTGTCGTCGGTCGGATCGGACGTCATGCTCTGGTCGAGTGCGCCGACCGTGATCACGAACGGATCGTTGCCCGGGGCATAGGACATGTTCACCGGGCCGCCGTTGCCGTGGTTGCCCGCGGCGGCGACGACGACGATCCCCTCGAGCCAGAGCGCCTCGACCGCCTTGTCGAGCGGATCGATCCGAATGGTCGTGTCGCTCGCACCGGCCAGGGAGAAGTTGGCGACGCGGATGTTGTACTGGGCCGCGTGAGCGAGGATCCAGTCGGCGGCCGCAACGACGTCGCTCGTCCGCGACTCGCCGTTGGCATTCGCCGTGCGGATCGAAACGATCGGGGCGTTCTGGGCACCGCCCGGATACAAGCCCGAACCGGCGGCGACGCCGGCGACCATCGTGCCGTGGCCCTCCGCGTCGGCTGCCGTATCCGTGCAGGTCGAGCAGATGGTCACGCTGGCGACGAGGCGGCCGCCGAAGTCGCTCCTAGGCTCTACGCCCGAGTCGACGATGGCGATTGCCGGCGCCTGTGGGGCCGACCCCGTGATGACGCCGGTCAGGGGGTTGAATGAGTTCTGGAGGATCGACAGGTCTGTCGAGTCCGGCCACATCGTCGCATCCTGGTACACCGCGCTGTGCACGATCACATTGCGCGTAATCGCCTCGACATGCGAGTTGTTCGCAAGCTTGAGGAGCTGCTTGCCGGTGACCGTGGCCTCGATGCTGCCGCTGAGGGCATTCGAGAACTTCTGCTTCACCTTGCCGTTCTCGTTCTGAACGTCGCCCTGAGTGTCGTTGGACGAGCGGTCCTCGCGTCCCTGGATGATGACGTCGAAGTTGGTCAGGGGGCCGGCCGCCGCGGCAACGAGCAGGCTGTTCGGCACGAAGGCCTTCTGGCTGCCTTGGTCTTTGCCGTTGCCGTTGTTGCCGTTGTTGCCGTTGCCACCGCCGCCGTTGGCTGCGCTGCCTGCAACCGGGACGACGAGCATGGCGGCGAGCGCCAGAGTGACCCAGCCGCGCTTTCCGCTTCCCCAGAGAGCGTTCGAGCGAGACTCGCCGCGCCGCCCCCAGAGCGCGTTCCCACGGACACCTCTACGAATGTTTCGGTCCTGCCGCATTGTCGAAACTCCTTCCACCCACGAGTCCCCGCGGGCCGCAGTCGTAAGGCCAAAAGCCAGACCCCAGAGTAGGAGTGGGCCGGAGGAGGTTCCTCCCCCGTTTGCGGTAGCGGCAGGTGAATCCCTCCATCGAGGGAACGCGCGAACTCGACTGAAGGATCAAGGCCGGGCTCGCGCAGGCCGATGAACTGCACCGGAGCGCTCGCGTCCTGTACGCGCGCGTGAAGGCAATCATGATTCTGCGGACTTCCGGCGATCTCTCCAGCGCTGCGGGGCGACCCCTCCGCTGGTTCAGGCTGCCCTTGATCATCACCGGTGCGCTCGTGTTCCTCTTGGCGGTGCTCGCCGGTGGCTCTGGTGCCGGGGTGTCGAACTATCAGGGCACGTTGTACTTCGACGGGCCGTCCTCCTTGGTTGGCGGGAACAGCTTCCAGATCTTGACCGCTGCGGGGCCTGGGGTTCCCGGCATGCCGAGTGCAGTTGCCGGGATTGCCGGCAGCGGTTCCCTTGCGATGGCGAGCTATCAGTACATCCAGGTGACGGCGAGCGGTGCCGCGCGCACTGCGAGCGGCGCTTCCAACGCGCCGAACGTGCCCGCGAACGGTTCCGTCACCGTCTCCAATCTGCAGATCGGCGCCGACCTCTATCGCGCCAAGGTGTCGGCGGGTGTCGTGCTCGGGAACTACGTGCTCGCTAGTCCGGCGGGCGGTGTCACCGCGGTGTCGTATCTGGATACAGGCGCAATCAACGGTGCGGCGCTTCCGCAGGCCGATACGCGGCATCCGAGCCTAGCGGCGGGACTGGGCTGGTCGGATTTCGTTCCGGGCACGGGTCTTGTCAGCACAGGGACGTACTCCGCGGTCGCGGGATCGCCGCCGTCACTTCCCGCCACGTGTAAGGGCTGGACGGTGGACGGCGCCGGTGGAATGTCGTTCCCGGCGGGCAACTGGACCTTTGCGCGGCGGGTCAAGCCCGGAGCGATCCCCACGGGCACCGCGCTTCTCACGGTGGCGATGTGGAAAGTCGACGATGCGGGGGCGACTGTTGGCAGTAGCTATCTCATCAGTCCGACCGACGGCGGCGTCATCACGAACTCCGGCGGAACGGCCCTGACGGCGACCGTTACCGGAGCGCCCGGTGCGTTCACGCTGGCGACGAACGAACATCTCTGCGTGCAGTTCGGGCGCCACCAGACCGTCGCCTACGCGAACGGCGGCACCAACCACACGATCTCGCTTCTCGCGTACGACGCTGCGAGTCAGATCACCGTCCATCCTGCACCGAACGCGTTCGCGTCGGCGGCACTGTCGTCGCCGGCGGACGGTTTCCACACGAATGTGATTCCTCCGTTGAACGCGACGTATTCCGATCCGGAGACCGACGCTGGCACGCTGACGATCCGTCTGTGCTCCGACGCAAGCTGCACAGCGGGGCCGACCTCTGGTCCGCTGCCGGCCACGAACGGTGCGACGCTGGGCTGGTCCCCGGCGGGACCGCTGGTAGACGGTACGTACTACTGGGACGCGCAGGCACAGGACGGCGCAGGGCTGGCGTCCGCCTGGACCGCCTCGCGCAGCTTCGTCATGGACACCGTGGCTCCCACTACCTCGCTCAGCTCGTCGCCACCCGCCAACTCGAATGCAGCGAGCGGCACCTTCTCTTTCAACGCAAGCGAACCGGTCACCGGCTATCAGTGCCGTGTCGACGGAGCACCCTTCGCGGGTTGTGCGAGTCCGTACTCGTACGGGCCACTCGCCGATGGCCCGCACACGTTCGACGTGAAGGCGACCGCGGACCTCGCTGGCAACGCGGGCACCACCACGAACTACGCCTGGGCGACCGACACGGTGCCACCCAACACCTCGATCACATCAAATCCTTCCTCGCTCTCGAACGACCCGAACCCGAGCTTCACCTTCACCGGAAGCGAGCCCGGCTCGACGTTCGAGTGCAGCCTCGACGGGGCCTTCACCTCATGCGCGACTCCGAAATCGTATTCGGGGGTGGCGGACGGGCCGCACACTTTCCAGGTACGCGCGGTCGATCCGAGCGGCAACGTCGACCCGAGCCCCGCCTTGTACGCCTGGACGATTGACGCGACGCCGCCTGACACGACGATCGGCCCGAGCTATCCGGCGGTGCTGACGACCGCCACCGGCGCGACGTTCGACTTCTCTTCGAACGAGTCGCCGGCCACGTTCAAGTGTGCGCTGGACGCGGGTGCCTACATGACATGCTCGAGCCCGAAGATGTATTCCGGCCTGGCCGACGGGCCACACACCTTCTACGTGCGCGCGACCGATGCGGCGGCCAACACCGATCCGAGCCCCGCGTCCTACGCCTGGACGATCGACACGGCGCCGCCCGTCACGACCATCGGGCCCACGATGCCGGCGGCCAACACCCAGCCCAGTGTCGCGACGTTCGACCTCGGCTCGAACGAGCCCGGCTCGACGTTCGAGTGCCGCCTCGACGGGGGCCTGTTCGTCTCGTGCACCACGCCCTCGTCCTACGCGGCCCTCGGCGACGGCACGCACACGTTCGACGTGCGCGCGACCGACCCCGCCGGGAACCTCGACACGAGCCCTGCTTCCTACACCTGGAAGATCGACAACGTTGCTCCTTCGACTCCGACGCTGACGGCTCCGGCCGACGCTCTGCTGACCAACGCGCTGCCGCAGCTCCGGGCGGGCTTCTCCGATGCAACGGCCGGAGGCGACACGGGCACGGTCGAGTTCCAGCTCTGCTCGACCTCGGCGCCTGCCGGAACCTCGTGCGCCCCCGTCGCCCAGTCCGTGACCTCCGGTTCGGTGTCGAGCGGAGGCACCACCAGCGTCACGCTCGCTGCGCTCGCGGACGGGACGTACCACTGGCAGGCACGAGCCCATGACGTTGCCGGCAATCAGTCCGGGTGGAGCTCGACCCACAGCTTCCAGCTCGACACGACCCTGCCGGTCGCCACGGCGGGCGCGCCCGCGGACGCAGCATGGGTGCGCACGATTCAGCTCAACGCGACGTTCAGCAAACCGGCCTTCGCCGGGACCGGGGTCGTCGACTTCCGCCTCTGCTCTGACGCGCTCTGCCTCGGGATCGTCCGCAGCGGCAACTCAGGCATCCTCGTGAACGGTGCGGTAGCGACCTGGTCGCCGTCGTCGTTCCCCGTCGACGGTCTCTATTACTGGCAGGCGCGGTCACGTGATTCTGCCGGGAACGTCTCTGCCTGGACGCCGGCTCGGACGCTTCACCTCGACACGTTGGCCCCCGGCAAACCGTTGGGCTTCAGCGGTGAGGTAGCCGCCGATGGGCTGACGTTGCGGTGGAGCGCCCCGAACGACAACGTCGCCAACTACGTCGTCTTCATCGACGGTGCGCCGTGGAAGAACCTGGGCAGCACCGAGTTCGAGATCAAGATGGGGACGTTCAATGCAGGTGACACCCGTTCGTTCTCGGTCGTCGCCGTCGACCTTGCCGGCAACGTCGGAGCGATGTCACCGGTACTCGTGGGCGTGCCGAATCTCGTCGGTCTCACGTGGTCTGAGGCTATGGGTGCGACGTCTGCGCGTGGACTTGGTCTACGGCGCAACGCGGTCTTCTTCGCATCCATCCCGATGGTCGTGGCGTCGCAGGAGCCGCCCGCGCCGGCACTCGCGGAGCGCGGCACCGCGGTCGTCGTGACGATGAGCCCTGTTGCCGGAGCGCCGCTGGCGGTCAAGGTGAAGCCCGCGCGCCTCGTGTGCGCGGGGGGGTCCTTCCTGCGCCTGCGCGTCGACCTCTCTGCGGGCGCAAGGGTCAGCGGTCGTCTGCTGAGCAGTCACGGCCGTGTCCTCAAGCGTGGGCAGCTCGGGTTGCTCCATGCGGGAACGAACAACGTGCGGTTCAAGCTCCCGGCCGGGCTGCGACGCGGGACGTACCGGCTGCTGCTCGACGCGACGGGCGACGCGGGCGCCGCTCACGTCATGGTGAGCGTCCAGGTCGGCTCGCGCGGCTGCAAAGCCCGCTAGAACTCGACCAAGCCGGGGCTCTTCAGAAGCTGCGGGGCAGGGACTCGAACCCCGACTACCTGATCCAGAGTCAGGCGTCCTACCATTAGACGACCCCGCAACGGGCTCGTCATTGTAGCCGCGCTCGCCGCCGTCTTCCCGTCGGCGCCCGGACGATTCGGCCCCCTCGTCGCTACACTTGGCCCTCGCTCGGCCCATTCGTCTAGTGGCCTAGGACACCGCCCTCTCACGGCGGCGGCACGGGTTCGAATCCCGTATGGGCCTTCTTCCTAGGTCTCGAGCCGGTAGATCGGCACCAGGCGTTTCTCCGCCTCGGTGTCGATGTGCGCGACGACCTCGACGTACTGCTCCAAACCCGAACCTTGGAGCTTCGCCTTCAGCAGGCTGTCCACCTGGTAGATCCCGGACGAGTTGTTCATCGTGATCTCGATCAGGACGGGGCGCTGCTCGCCGTCCTTGATCGCCACGTCCTCGATCGCGGCCGCGCTGAGGGAGTGGATCGAGATCGACCCGCGTGCAAACGGGATCCGCGAGCGGCCCTGCTCCATGTCGAGCGCGTCGGCGACGCGCACGATTCCGGCTTCGAGGGTCAGCGGTTTGCCGTAGTCGCGGTGACTCGTGATCGCGCTGAGCACCTCTGAGACGATCACGGTCAGATCCGGCTCCTCGTAGATGTCGTGCAGAAGCTCGCGCAGCTTGGGCTCTGCGAGGAAGAGGCTGAAGTCCTCGTGCCCCTCGCGGTGTACAGACATCCCGATGCAATGGGTCAGCGCGCCGAGCAGGACGACCACCTCCGCGTCTTCGTTCTCGTAGCCGTAGTCTCGGACGACCGAAGGCTCGATGTGGTGCTTCGTGAGCTGGCGCAGGAGCTTGAGGGCAACGTTGGCGACGATCTGGATGTGCACCCACGAGTGGTCGTTGATCTGCATGCGCACGACCGCGTTCACGTTCGACGCGTGCCACCATCCTTTGAGCTGCGTGTCGTCGTTGACGCGTTCGACCAGGCGCCTCAGCTTCCGGTTGCCGCGCACCGGCACGTTGATCTTCATCTGCGCAACCGCCTCGGCAGGAGTGAGCCGCGTCTCGCGCTCCGCCTCCTCCGAGACAGGTTGCTCGATTCGCTCTTCGGTCTTCTTGTCAAGGGCCATACGGGTATTAGGCCACGTCTGAGGCCCAGTCTCCATAGAGAGACGTGTAGAGCCCGCGTTTTGCCAGTAGTTCGTCGTGTGTCCCCTGCTCGACGATCCGCCCGTGCTCCAGGACCACGATCAGATCCGCACCCCGAATCGTCGACAGGCGGTGGGCGATGATGAAGGCCGTCCGGCCGGAGAGGAGGAGCCTCAGCGCGCGCTCGATCTTGCGTTCCGTGCCGATGTCGACCGAGGAGGTGGCCTCGTCGAGGATGAGGAGCCGTGGATCGGCGAGGAGCGCGCGCGCCAGGGCGACGAGCTGCCGTTGTCCGAGCGAGAGGCGCGACCCGCGTTCCTGGAGCTGTGTCTCGTAGCCGTCCTCGAGCCGGAGGATGAACTCGTGCGCGCCGACGGTCTGTGCCGCCTGCACGACCTCCTCAGGTGTCGCATCCGGCCTCCCGAAAGCGATGTTCTCGGTCACCGTGCCTGCGAAGAGAAAACCTTCCTGCGGGACGATGCCGAGCTGGCGCCGGAGCGATGACTGGGTCACATCGCGCAGGTCATGGCCGTCGATCGTGATTCGGCCTTCGCGCGGGTCGTAGAAACGCGCGAGCAGCTTCGCGATCGTGGACTTGCCTGCGCCCGTATGTCCGACGAGCGCGACGGTCGTCCCGGCGGCGACGTCCAGGTCGAGCTCGTGCAACACCTCGGGCCCCGTCCCGTACGCGAAGCGGACTTGGTCGAAAGCCACCCGACCCTCCACCGGCGGCAGCGGCTCTGCGCCGGGCCGGTCGAGCACCTCCGGCTCCTCCTCCATGACGTCCATGATCTTGTCGAGCGCCGCCGTCGCCGAAAGGAACGTGTTGTACAGCTGCGACAGCTGCTGCACCGGGTCGAAGAAGTTCTGTACGTAGAGCATGAAGGCGAACAGCGTTCCGAGCGTGACGTCGCCGTTGAAGTAGAGATGGCCGCCGTAGCCGAGCACGACGGCGAGCGCGATCGATGACAGGAGGTCGACGAAGGGGAAATAGAGGCCATTCAGGACGACCGTCTCCATATTCGAGTCGCGGTACCGCTCGCTGACGGCCTTGAAGTTCCGCGTGTTCGCGTCCTCGCGCGTGAACGCCTGCACGATCCGCATGCCTGCGATGTCTTCAGCGAGCGTCGCAGTCAGTAGACCCAGGCGCTCGCGGACTGCACGGTACGCGCGGGTGGAGCGGACCCGGAAGATCACGGTCGCGATGCTCATCAGCGGGATGACAGCCAGCGTGGCCAGCGCAAGTCGCCAGTCGAGGACGAAGAGGATGACGGCCGTGCCGATCAGCGTGAGGCTGTTCTGGACAAGGCTCGTGACGCCGTCGGTCACGAGCTGGTCGATCGCCTCGACGTCGTTGGTGAGCCGGCTGATGATCACCCCCGCGCGGGTGCGCTCGTAGAACCCGAGGGAAAGCCGCTGGAGATGACGGAAGAGGGCGATGCGCAGGTCGGCCAGGATGCGTTCGCCGACCCAGCCCGTGAGATACGTCTGCACGTAGCTCATCGCCCAATTGAGCAGGCCGGCGACCACGAACGCGCCGACGATCCACCAGAGCAAACCGAGGTCGTGCTTGCGGATGCCGTCGTCGACCGCGTATTTGGCGAGGAAGGGCGGTGCCAGCGCCGTCGCCGTGGCCGCGAGGAGGGATACCACGGAGAGCGCGGTCCGCCCCTTGTACGGCTCGGTCAACCGGGCGAGCACCGCAATGCGCCTACGCGTACGGCGCCAGGACCAGTCGTCGACCTCGACCTTCTTGACCGAGCTGAGGTGCGTACCCGGCTGCCAGACCCTCACGGGCGGTGACCTCCTTCAGGTACACGCGCGCGCGGCCCCACCCGGGAGGGGAAAGACGCCACCCGCCACCCGCGGTCGACGCTACCCGCAGAAGGCGCGCGCAACCGTGCCGATTGCGTACCGAAAGAGGGCATCAGGACGCGGCCTCCAAAGCGTCGGTTTCGGCGCGCGCTTCGACTGCGTCTGCGAACTGTCGCTCGAGCAAGCCGTGGTCGTAGATGTCGCGGTAGACCTGGCTCGTCGCGAGCAGCTCCTCGTGCGTTCCCCGGGCTGCCATGCGTCCGTCGTCGAGCACGACGATCTCGTCCGCCAGGGCGATGGTCGACAGCCGGTGGGCGATGATCAGCGTCGTTCGGTTACGCATCGCCTCGCGCAAGCCGACGCGGATACGCGCCTCGGTGGACGCGTCGACTGAGGCGGTCGCGTCGTCGAGGATTAGCACGCGCGGATCGACGGCGAGCGCCCGGGCAATCGCGAGGCGCTGGCGCTGGCCGCCCGAGAGGGTTATGCCGCGCTCGCCGATGACGGTGTCGTAGCCGTCCGGCAACCGCTCGACGAACTCGTGCGCCTGAGCCAGCCGCCCGATGTTCTCCACCTCGGCGTCGTCGAGATCGGGCGCGCCGAACGTGATGTTCTCGCGCACGGTCGCCGAGAACAGGAATGGATCCTGCGAGATGACGCCGATCGCGTGCCGGAGAGAGTTGAGCTTCACGTCACGCACGTCCACACCGTCGAGCAGCACCCGCCCCGAGGTCGCGTCGTAGAAGCGCGGGACCAGCGAGGTCAGCGTGGTCTTGCCCGAGCCCGTGTGTCCGATGAGTGCGATCGTCTTTCCCGGTGCCAGCTCGAGGTCGATGTCCTGCAGCACCGCCCGCCCATCCATGTATTCGAACCCGACGCCCTCGAACTGCAGGTGGCCGCCCCCCTCCGGCAACGCGACAGCGCCGGGTCGGTTTGCAATCTCCTCGGGCTCGTCCATCACCTGGAAGATCCGCTCCCCCGATGCGGTTGCGCGCTGCGCCTGGCCGATCCACATGCCGAGAGAACGCAGCGGCATGATCAGCATCCCGAGGTAGAGGTTGAAGGCAATGAAGCCGCCGACGGTCAGCTGGCCGTTCGTCACCATGCGCGCCCCGACGAGCAGGACGGCGGCCTGCGCGAGCATCGGCACCCAGGAGATGAACGGGACGTACAGCGCCCGCTGCCGGTTGGCGCGCAACGTCTGCTGGAAGACCGCCTCCGACCGGTCGGTGAACTTCGCCTCCTCCTGTGGCTCCTGGGCGAAAGATTTCACGACGTGCACGCCGACGATGTTCTCTTCGGCGACCGTCGCGACATCGGCGAGCTTCTGCTGCACGTCACGCAGCGTCGGGTGAGCGACGTGGCTGTAGCGGTAGGCCAGCACGACGAGGATCGGCGTGATCGCGAGCGCGATCAGCGCCAGCTTCCACTCGAAGAAGAAGAGCACGACGGTGACCGACAGAACGGTCAGGACGTTCTGGAAGAAGAAGATGAGCCCGTAGCCGAGGAAGAAGCGCACTCCCTGCAGGTCAACGGTCGCCCGCGACATCAGCTGCCCGGTCTGATGGCGGTCGTAGAACCCGAACGACAGGCGCACGAGGTGCCTGTAGAGGCCCTGGCGCAGGTCCATCTCGACTGCGAGCGCCTGCTTTCCCGAGATCAGCCTCCGTGCGGCCATAAAGGCTGCGCGCAGCGCCCCAAGCCCGATGATCGCCCAGACGAAGATCCAGAGCTTGCCGGCGTCGCGCGGCGTGATTGCGTCGTCGATCGCGTGTGCGGTGACCCAGACGAGCGCGATCTGCGCACCCTGCGAGGCAATTGCAAGGAGCGTCGAGACGACGAGCGAGGTCTTGTAGGGATGCAGGAAGCCGAGCAGACGGGCGAATGTCACCCGGTACGGCGTTCCGCTGTGCTCCTCCACCCTTGAAATCTAGCGGCGGGCGTTGTCTCTACAGGCGAGCGAGCTCCTGCCGCACGAGCGCTGCGGCCTGTGCCGTGAGCTCGCGATTCGCCGGAGAGTTGAGCCAGCTACTGGCACCGGAAGGATGAGGCAGCGGAACGACCGTCGCTCCGTCGAGCTCGTAGCAGCGGCCGATGCACTCGGCCAGACCGGAGATGTGGAGCAGGCGGCGAATAGCCAGGCCTCCGACGGGGACGATCAGCTGCGGTTTCAGGAGCTTGAGCTCCCAGTCCTTCCAGAACGAACAGAGTTCTTGCTCGCGCGGAGTCGGTGTGCGGTCACCGCGACCGGACGGGGCGCGCCCCGGATAGCACCGGGTCACGGACGCGCAGTAGAAAGTTCTGTAGAACTCATCCTCCTCGAGCTCGAGCCAGCGACGCAGAGTCTTCCCCGCACGACCGCGCCACGGACGCCGCTCGTCTCCTTCGACGATGCCGGGCGCCTGGCCGTACATATAGGCACGCTGGCCGAAGTGCTCGTTCACCACGGGCAAGGACTCGAGGTGATAGCCGGCCTCGGCACAAGCACGGCAGACACGCAGGTCACGCTGCAGCGATGCGAGCGAGCGGTAGGACGAGCGTCGACGCGTCAAGCCCGCACGACGATGAACCAGCGACCCTTGAACACGACCTCCCCCTCGAGCTCTGCGCCCAGGTCAGGCCCGTCGAACACGCGCTTGTAGACCTTCCACTGCGAGCCGTCGTTGAGGCGACGGTCCTCCCAGCGCTCGGAGGCGTCGCCGTCTCCCCGGATCGACGCGACCACGACGAGCTCGGGTGCGACACGCCGTGCTTCGGCCAGGAAACGGTGACGCTCCTCGTCTTCGAGGTGACAGTAGAAGTAGCTCGTGAAGACGCGGTCGAACGAGCCGTCTTCGAACGGCATCGAGAGCGCATCTCCCTGCTCGAAGCGTGCCTGGGGAGCCTGCTCTCGTGCGACGTCGAGCATGCGCTCACTCGCATCGAGCCCGACGACGTCGCCAGGGAGGTGCCTGGTCAGAAACCCGGTGCCGCAGGCGACGTCCAACGTCCGCACGGGCGGAAGATCTCGAATGACGCCCTCGAGCAGACGGACATCGTCTTCCCAGCCGGGCCGCTTGCGGTCTCCGTACAGCCCTTGGCCGAGCCACCAATCGTCGTACTCGAACGCGCGCCGATCGTAGTACGCCTTCATACCTTCGTAGAGTACGCGCGGTGAAGCTGCCGCTCGAGTCGGTGCCGAACTTCTCGGAGGGTCGTGACGCCGGGACGATCGAGGCGCTGCGATCCGCTCTCTCCGCACACGCCGACGTGCTCGACGTGCACTCCGACGCCGACCACAACCGGTCGGTCTTCACGCTGGTCGGCGACGACAGCTCCCTCGTCGAGGCCCTCCTTGCCGGAGTTGCCTGTGCGCGCGATCGGATTGACCTGCGAGGTCACGAAGGTGCTCATCCTCGAATCGGGGCCGCAGATGTCGTACCGATCGTCGCGCTCGGCCCAAAAGACCGCGAGCGAGCGCGGAATTGCGCGCTGCGGCTCGCGGACCGGATCGGTGCCGAGCTCGGGCTGCCGGTGTTCCTCTACGGTGACTCCGCACCGGAGCGAGGCCCTGCGTTCTACCGGCACGGAGGTCCGGAGGAGCTTCAACGCCGCATCGACGAAGGCGAACTTCGCCCGGACTTCGGGCCCGCGCGACTCGACGAGCGGGCGGGTGGCGTCATCGTCGGTGCGCGCCGGCCGCTGATCGCGTTCAACGTGAACCTCACCACCGGCGACGTGGAGATCGCGCGCGCAATCGCTGCGGTCGTGCGCGAAAAGGGCGGCGGGTTTCAGGGTGTGCGCGCGCTCGGGCTGTTTTTGCCGAGAGCTGGCCGTGCGCAGGTGAGCATGAACGTCGAGGACTACGAGGTCGCCGCCCTGCACGAGATCGTCCATCGGGTCGAGGACGAGGCGCGTGCGCGCGGCGTCGAGGTCGCGGGCGCGGAGCTCGTGGGGTTGATGCCCGCCGCGGCTGCCGCAGCTGCCGCCGGAGCGATGCTCCGCATCGAAGGCTTCAGCCCTTCACGCGTGCTGGAGCTTCGCCTCCTCGAACGGCGCGGGTGAGAGTCCGCGTGGCCCGGGGGTTAGACTGGCCGCGCGATGGCTCAGGCGACTGCGATCCGCCTGACCGGAGAGGATCTCCGGATCGACGACGTCTGGGCGGTCGCCTTCGGCGCTGCCGATGCCGTTCTGTCGGACGAGGCACGCATCAAGATGGGCGCCGCCCGCGCGCTCGTCGAGCGTGCCGCGCATGGGACGCACGAGCACACCTACGGGATCAACACCGGTTTCGGGCGGTTCGTCTCGAAGTCGATTCCAGAGGAGCAGACCGAGGAGCTGCAGCTACGGCTGCTGCGTAGTCACGCGTGCGGGGTCGGCGATCCATATCCGGACGAGATCGTTCGCGCCGCGATGCTGCTCCGTGGGAACGCTCTGGCGAAGGGAAATTCGGGCGCGCGCGTGGAGACTGTCGAGCTCTTGCTCGAGTGCCTCGTCCGAGGCGTGCTGCCACGTGTCCCGAGCCGAGGGTCCGTCGGCGCGAGCGGCGACCTCGCGCCGCTTGCGCATCTCGCCCTGCCGCTGGTCGGCGAGGGGGAGGCCTGGCACGACGGCGAGCTGCTGTCGGGAGCAGATGCACTTACGGCTGCCGGTCTCGAGCCGACCCGGCTCGCAGCGAAGGAAGGCCTCTCGCTCGTCAACGGCACACAGTTCATGGCAGCGTTCGGCGCGCTCGGCGTGATGCGCGCACGTCGGCTCGCCAAGACGGCCGACATCGCCTGCGCGCTGTCGCTGGAGGCCCTGCAGGGATCGCGCACGAGCTTCATTCCGCAGATCCACCGTCTGCGTCCGCTGCGCGGACAGTCCGAGTCCGCCGCGAACGTCTTCCACTTGCTCGAAGGGTCAGCGATCAACGAGGCGCATAGGTGGTGCGACAAGGTGCAGGACGCCTACTCGTTGCGCTGCGCACCGCAGGTACACGGAGCGTCGCGCGATCTGCTTGCGTACGTCGAAGGAACGGTGGCGGTCGAGCTGAATTCGGCGACCGACAATCCGCTCGTGCTTGTCGAAGACGAGCTCCTCGTCTCGAACGGCAACTTCCACGGGCAGCCGCTTGCATTCGCGCTCGATGCGCTGGCGATGGCGACCTCCGAGCTGGCGAACATCTCGGAGCGCCGAGTGGAACGTCTCGTCAATCCGAGCTTGTCCGACGGATTGCCGGCCTTCCTCACGGTGGA
Source organism: Actinomycetota bacterium (assembly GCA_030854665.1). GTDB lineage: Bacteria > Actinomycetota > Thermoleophilia > Gaiellales > Gaiellaceae > 3-1-20CM-4-69-9. The sequence goes on along the minus strand of JALYST010000226.1, from coordinate 39,133 downwards.
CGGCGGGCTGAACTCGGGCTTCATGATCCCGCAATACGTCGCAGCGTCGCTGGTGAGCGAAAATAAATCGCTGTGCCATCCGGCGAGCGTGGACTCGATCCCGACGAGTGCCGGCCAGGAAGATCACGTCTCGATGGGGAATGCGGCCGGTCTGAAGGCGTGGCAGGTTCTCGCGAACTCCGAGCGCGCTCTCGCGATCGAGCTGCTCGCGGGCGCCCAGGGCGTGGAGTTCCTCGCCCCGCTCGAGCCGGGACACGGAGTGCGCGCAACTCATGCGTTCGTCCGCTCGCTCTCACCTCGGCTCAGCGACGACCGGTCACTGTCGCGTGACATCGAGCGCGTTGCGAGCGCGATCCGGGACGGTTCGCTGGTTGCCGCGGTGGAGGCCGAGGTCGGGGAGCTCGCGTGAGCACGACGCGCCACCTGGACGCCCTGGTCGAAGAGCTGTGCGGCGACCTGAGCCGGATCCGTGCTCCACGAGGGATCGAGTTACACGCGCGCGCGTGGGCAACCGAGGCGCCTTTGCGGATGCTGCTCAACAATCTCGATCCCGAGGTGGCGGAGCGCCCGGAAGAGCTGGTGGTCTATGGCGGCTCCGGGAAGGCGGCACGGAACCCGGAGGCGTTGCGCGCGCTCGTCCGCTCGTTGCTCGAGCTGGGCGAGGACGAGACCCTCCTGGTGCAGAGCGGAAAGCCCGTCGGCGTGTTCCGAACGCACCCCGGCGCGCCTCGCGTACTGATCGCAAACGCGATGCTCGTGCCGCGCTGGGCGACGTGGGACGAGTTCCGCCGCCTCGAAGCGCTTGGTCTGACGATGTACGGCCAGATGACGGCGGGGAGCTGGATCTACATCGGCACCCAGGGGATCCTGCAGGGGACGTACCAGACCTTCGCTGCGGCCGGTGAGACGCACTTCGGCTCGCCCGACCTCTCCGGTCGCACGATCCTGACGGCCGGGCTCGGCGGCATGGGCGGCGCACAACCGCTGGCCGGGACGATGACCGGCGCCGCGATCCTCTGTGTGGAAGTCGACCCGTCGCGCATCGAGCGGCGGATCGAGACGCGCTACCTCGACGAGTCGACGGACTCACTCGACGACGCTCTCACGCGCATTCGCGCAGCCGCGGCGGAAGGCCGCGCGCTCTCGGTCGGACTGCTCGGCAACGCCGCGGAGGTCGTTCCCGAGCTCGCACGCCGCCGTGAGCACTTCGATCTCGTCACTGATCAGACCGCGGCGCACGACCCGCTCACCGGCTACATCCCCGCAGGTCTCACGGTCGCGGACGCTGCGGCGCTGCGCTCGTCCGACCCGGACGAGTACCTCTTGCGTGCGCGCTCGTCGATCGCGCGCCATGTCGATGGGCTGCTCGAGTACGTCCGAGCAGGAAGCTATGTTTTCGATTATGGCAACAACCTCAGAGGTGAGGCCCGTGAATCCGGTGTAACGGAGGCTTTCTCATATCCGGGCTTCGTCCCGGCCTATATCCGGCCGCTTTTCTGCCGCGGAGTCGGTCCGTTTCGGTGGGCGGCGCTGTCGGGTGAGGCGGCGGACATCGCTGCGATCGACGCGGTGCTCCGCGACCTCTTCCCCGACGATCCGCTGCTCCAGCGCTGGCTCGAGCTCGCAGCGGAGCGCGTGGCGTTCCAGGGCCTGCCGGCGCGGATCTGCTGGCTTGGCCTCGGAGATCGCGCCCGTGCCGGGCTCGCGATCAACGAGCTCGTTCGCTCCGGCGAAGTCAGAGCGCCGGTGGTGATCGGGCGCGATCACCTGGACTCCGGCTCGGTCGCATCGCCCTATCGCGAGACGGAGGCCATGCGCGACGGCTCCGACGCGATCGCCGACTGGCCGATCCTGAACGCCCTGCTCAACGTCGCCGCGGGCGCAACGTGGGTGAGCGTTCACCACGGCGGGGGCGTCGGGATCGGCAACTCGATCCACGCGGGCATGGTCGTGGTCGCCGACGGCACCGACGACGCGGCCGAACGGCTCGAGCGCGTCCTGACTGCCGATCCTGGCATCGGCGTGATGCGTCATGCGGACGCGGGCTATCCCGAGGCGCTGGCAGTGGCAGAGTCGCACGGGCTCGAGCTGCCGATGCCGCCAACCGAACGCGTATGAGCTCCAAGGGCGGCGAGCGCCGCCTGCTCGTTCGCGACCTCGCGCAGCTCGCGACTCCCGCCGGCACCGCCGCGCCGTTGCGCGGGCGCGCACTCGGCGAGGTGGACGTGCTGGAGGATGCGTACGTCCTCTGTTCGGGCGGGTCGATCGAGGCCGTCGGCCGTATGCGTGACCTGCCGCGTCTCGACGGCGACGTCGACGAGCTCGACGGGTGTGGCCACTGCGCGATCCCCGGGCTCGTCGACTGTCACACGCACGCGTGCTTCGCGGGCGACCGCGTCGCGGAATTCGCGCTGCGCGCGGCCGGTGCTTCCTACGAGGAGCTCCATGCGTCCGGTGGCGGGATCATGTCGACGGTTCGAGCGACGCGGGCAGCGGAGAAGCAGGCGCTCGCCGACGCGGTGGGCAAGCACCGAGGCTGGATGTTGCGCGCCGGCACGACGACCTTCGAATCGAAGTCGGGCTATGGCCTCGATCGCGACACGGAGCTCGCCTCGCTGCGTGCGATCAAGGCGGCGGGCGGTGTCCCGACGTGGCTCGGTGCGCATACGGTGCCACCCGAGTTCGACGATGCGAATGCGTACCTCGACTTCGCACTGGCGGAGGTGCTCCCAGCCGCGGCAGAAATCGCGGAAGCGGCGGATGTCTTTCTCGAGCGGGGCGCGTTCGACGCCGACCAGGCGCGGCGCTATCTCACCGCCTGCGCCGAGGCCGGGCTCGCGCTTCGCTTGCACGGCGACCAGTTCACGGAGCAGGGTGCGGTGCCGCTCGCGATCGAGCTCGGCGCGCGGTCCGTCGATCATCTGGAGGCGACCGGTGACGAGGGCGTCGCGGCGCTCGCCAACAGCGATGTCGCTGCCGTGCTCCTGCCGGCGAGCGCGCTCTTCCTCGGGCGACCGATGCCCCCGGGGCGGGCACTCGTCGAGGCGGGCGCGATCGTGGCCCTCGCGACCGACTTCAATCCGGGCAGCGCCTTCTGCGAAAGCCTGCCGCTCATCTGCTCCCTCGCTGCGACGCAACTCAGACTCTCGCCCGCAGCAGCCCTTGCCGCCTGCACGGTCAATGCCGCTCACGTGCTCGGGAGGTCGGACAGCCGCGGGCGGCTCGCTCCTGGTTACGACGCGGACGTTGTCCTGCTCGAGGCTCCGGACTGGCGGTATCTCGCCTACCACCTCGGAGCGAATCTCGTGGCCGAAGTGATTCTCCAGGGTGAGCGGACGGAGTTAGGCTAAGGAGCATGCCGACCAGGAAGCAGCGGCGTCGTAACCAGAAAGCTCGCCGCCACGAGTACGAGTACATCTACCTCGACGACGAGGGCAACGAGGTCCCCGCCGAGCCGTCCGAGCTGCGCGCCGAGAAAAACGGGAAGCGCGACTCAAAGCCCCGTAAGGGAGGCACCGGCGGGAAACAGGCTGCCGGGCGAAACACAGGCGGGCGCCGGAAGATCGAGCCTCCGTCGTGGCGGCGCTCCGCCCGGCGGGCCTTGTTGTTCGGCCCTGTCCTGGTGGTCGCGATGATGCTGTTCAACCGCAACCTGCCGCTGCAGCAACAGGTCTTCCCGGCGGTCTTCCTGATCGCGTTCTTCATCCCGTTCAGCTACTTCACCGACTCGCTCGCCTACCGCGTGTTCCAGAAGCGCCTGGCCCGGCACGACAAGGCGAAGACCCGCTAGCTGTCCACTTTCACGTCACCGCGGTAGTGGCCTTCACCTGGCCACGGCGCGAACACGAGCAGGATGCGCGCGCCGTCGTCACTGGAGATCGAGCGCCGCTCGTCCGCGTCGAACGAGAAGAAGGATCCTTCTCCACCCTCGATCGTCTCGCCGCCTGATTCCACGCGAACCGAACCGTCGACCACGGAGACGAGTGCGCGTTCCTTCATCTGATGGTCGCCGAGGGCTTGTCCGGGCTCCAGCACGATGAGGACGGCGCGCGCCGATTCGTCGGACCGGAGGACGACCGGCGAGCGCATTCCGCCCGGTGTCTCGATCTCGCGCAGGTTCCAGCTTTGCACTGCGGTGATCTTAAGGGCCGGAGAGAAGCCGCCGTTAGACTCAAACGCCTCGTGAGCCTTGCAGTGAACAGGTATGAGCTCGGCCAGATCGGCACGAATTGCTACGTGGTCAGGGCCGGCGACTCCGCCGCGGAAGCCGTCGTCGTCGATCCCGGGTCGGAGGCGACGCGCGTGCTCAGCGAACTCGGCACTCTGGGCGCTCGCTGCACGGCGATTCTCGTCACGCACGGCCACTGGGATCACCTCGGCGGGGTGGCCGACCTCGCCGAGGCGACCGGCGCACCGGTCCACATGGCCGAAGAGGAGCGGATCCTGCTGGAGGACCTCAACAGCTTCACGCCCCCGGGCGTCGAGCTCCGGCCGTACACGCCTGACGTGCTTCTGCAGGGCGACGAGACACTCGAGCTGGCCGGCATCTCCTTCCAGACTCTGCGCGTTCCCGGGCACTCCCCGGCGCATCTCGCCTACTACGCCGAGGGAGCGCTCTTCTCCGGGGACGTCGTGTTCGCCGGCTCGGTCGGCAGGACCGACCTTCCGGGCGCAGACTGGGACACGCTCGTCCAGTCGATCCGAATGCTTGCGGACAGATTCCCTCCCGAGACCGTCGTCTACTCGGGCCACGGTCCGGAGACGGCGCTCGGCACTGAGCTCGCACGAAATCCGTTCCTCGCGGAGCTGCGCGCGTGACGCGCTTCGAAGCGCCGCGCGGCACGCACGACATCCTTCCGTCCGAGCAGCCGCCCTGGCAGTGGGTGATGGGCGAGATGCAGGACGTCTGCGCGCTGTACGGCTACCGGCGCATCGACACGCCCGCCTTCGAGGACACCGAGCTGATCGTCAGGACGTCTGGCGGTGGCTCCGACGTCGTGCAGAAGGAGACCTACACGTTCACCGACCGCGGGGGACGTTCGCTGACGCTCCGGCCGGAGGCGACGGCGCCGATCTGCCGCGCCTATGTCCAGCACGGGCTTCATCGTGAGGCGCAGCCGCAGAAGCTGTACACGCTCGGGCCTATGTGGAGGTACGATCGCCCGCAGCGAGGCCGTTATCGCGAGCACTGGCAGCTTTCCGTCGAGGCGATCGGGACCGACGATCCTGCGATCGATGCGGAAGTGATCCAGCTGTACGCGGAGCTGCTGCGCCGCGTCGGAGTGACCGACTACGTGCTCGAGCTCAACTCGATCGGCGACCGCAACTGCCGTCCGGTGTACGTCGAGCAGCTTGCGAGGTGGCTCGACGAGCACGACGAGGAGCTAGACGACGAGGCGCGCGGCAAACGTGCGACGTCACCGCTCAGGGTCTTCGACGTGAAGAACGAGCGCGTGCAGGGGCTGCTCGCAGGTGCCCCGAAGATCGGCGAGTCGCTGTGCGAGGACTGCCGTGAGCACTTCGCACGGGTACGCGAGTACCTCGATGCCTACGACATCCGTTACCAGCTGACCCCGACGCTCGTACGCGGGCTCGATTACTACACGCGAACGAGCTTCGAGTTCAAGGACGAGGCGATCGGCGCGAAAGACACGATCTGCGGTGGCGGGCGGTACGACGGGCTCATCGAGGAGATCAGCGGGCCGCCGACGCCGGGCATCGGTTTCGGCGCCGGCATCGAGCGGCTTCTGCTCTCGATCGGGGCTGACCACGGGGAGCCGCCGCACATCGATGTGTTCTTCGTGTGCGAGCAGGACAGCGACCGTGCTCGCATCCTGCCGCTCCTCGCCGAGCTCCGTCGCCGCGGGTTGCGCGCCGACATGGATTACGCCGGGCGCTCGGCCAAGGGCCAACTCACGCAAGGCGCACGACTCGGTGCCGGCTGGACGGTCTTGGTCAAAGCCGGCGAGGCCACCGTTCGCCAACAGGGCCGCGAAGACTTCACCACGACGCTCGATGAGCTAGTCGGCAGGATCTCGGGATGAACCGCTGGCGCGATCTCTACTGTGGCGAGGTCGGCCCCGACCGCGTCGGTAAGACGGTCGCGGTCGCCGGCTGGGTCGCGCGCCGCCGCGATCACGGCAGACTGATCTTCGTCGACTTGCGCGATCACACGGGCATCGTTCAACTCGTCGTCAACCCTGACCGCGCCCCCGAGGCTGCGAAGGTCGCACACGACATCCGTTCCGAGTTTGTCGTACGCGCACGCGGCGAAGTCGTTCGCCGCGCCCCCGACGCGGTCAACCGGAACATCCCGACGGGCGAGATCGAGATTCAGGTCGACGAGCTCGAGATCGTCGCCCGCTCCGAGCCCTTGCCGTTCCAGCTCGACGACGAGGGAGTCGAGGAGCCGACACGCCTCCGCTACCGCTACCTCGACCTCCGACGCGACCGCATGCAGCGCAACCTACGGCTCTCCGCGACCGTGATCGCCGCCATCCGCCGTTCGATGGAGGAGCAGGGGTTCATCGACGTGTGGACGCCTTCCATGACGATGGGCACTCCGGAAGGCGCGCGAGACTTCCTCGTTCCCGTGCGCTTGCAACCGGGCAAGTTCTTCGCGCTCGCCCAGTCGCCGCAGCTGTTCAAGCAGACTTTCATGATCGGCGGGCTCGACCGCTACTACCAGATCGCGACGTGTTGGCGCGACGAGGATCTTCGCGCCGACCGGCAGTTCGAGTTCAGGCAGCTCGACCTCGAGCTCGCCTTCCCGACTCGCGAGGACGTCCTCGAAGTGCTCGAGCAGGTGGTAGACGCATCGTTCGAATCACTCGGCCGTGAGCCGCCGAAACGGCCCTTCCCACGCATGGCGTACGCCGACGCGATGCTGCGCTACGGCTCCGACAAGCCGGACGTGCGCTTCGGACTCGAGATCCAGGACGCAACGGACATCACACGGGGCTCCGAGTTCGGAGTCTTCGCTGGCGCGGAGACGGTCCGGTACATCGTGGCGTCCAAGGCGTTCTCGCGCGCAGAGCTGCAGCGGCTCGAGGAGTTCGCGAAGGAGTGGGGAGCGAAGGGTCTCGCATATCTCGTCTCGGACGAGTCGGGCGAGGTCCGCTCGCCGATCTCCAAGTTCCTGTCAGAGCGCGAGCTCGAAGCGTTTCAGAGCCCACCCGAGTCGACCGTCCTCTTCGTTGCGGACAGCACGCCGATGGTGGAGCGGGTCCTCGGCGCGCTCCGGCTCCACCTCGGACAGCAGCTCGGGCTCATCGACGAGTCGCGCGACGAGCTCCTCTGGGTCCTCGACTTCCCGCTGTTCCTCAAGGACGAGGACACGGGCCAGTGGACGTTCGTGCATCACCCCTTCACGAGCCCCGTCGAGGGACACGACGACCTGATCGACACCGATCCAGGCGCTGCCCTCAGCCAGCACTACGACCTGATCTGGAACGGGTGGGAGCTCGGCTCTGGCTCGATCAGGGTCCACCGCCAGGAGATCCAGCAGCGAGTCTTCCGCGCGATGGGGATGACCGATGAGGAGGCGCGGGCGAAGTTCGGCTGGTTCCTCGACGCGCTTCGCATGGGCGCCCCGCCCCACGGAGGGTTTGCCCTCGGCATCGAGCGCTTCGTTGCGCTTTTGGCCGGCGAGTCCAATATTCGCGAGGTGATCGCCTTCCCCAAGACCGCCAGCGGCTCAGATCCGCTGACCGGGGCGCCGGCGCCCACCACGCAGGAACGGCTCGACGAGCTTGGAATCACTCTCAAGACACCGAAGGCCTAAGCCTCGGGATCTGACCGACCGAAGAAACCTGCATACTTTCGTCGAAGGACTAACCGCACATGGCCGCATCCGAACCAGGACAACAACCCTCGCTCACCGCGCTCCCGCGCCTCGAAGACCTGCCCAAGATCGGGGACGGCTACGACCCCGAGAAGGTTCGCGAGGCCTTCGAGGCATTCCGGCGCCACTCCGCTCAGCTGCAGGCCCAACTCCGGGTGCTGCAGGCCGCGAGCCGGAGCGGGCAATCCGTCGAGCCGACCGGGCACGCGGTGCGCATGGATGCCCTACATCTGATTCGTACCGCCTCCGAGTTTGCGGACACGGTTGAGGCAGATGCACAGAAAGCATCCGAAGCTCAGCTGTCCAAGACCGAAGAAGAGGTGCGCCGCCGCCGGCGCGAGCAACAGGATCGCGAGGCGGAGATCGAGCGCTACCGTCAGGAGAGCGAACGCCAGCGCGCGGAGATGCTGAACGCGGCGCGCAACGAGGCCCGCGAGCTGCTCGCCAACGCCAACCGCGATTCCACGCAAGAGCTTCGCGAAGCCGAGGCCAAGGGCAACCGTTTGCTCGAGCAGTCGCGCCACCAGGCAACCGAATTGACGAACTCCGCCCGTGCCGAGGTCGAGCAGACGCTCGAGTGGGCACGCGCGCAGGCTTCCGCGATCCTCGGCCGCGCTCAGACTGGCGCCGAGCAGTTGCTCGCAGCAGCCGGGCTCGGCGAGGACGAGATCAAGGGCGTCGGCCAGGCGATCGTCGAGGCAGTCCAGCAGGCATCCGCGGGCTCGCGCACACCGCCGGCTCCGACCCGACCCGCCGCAGCGATCGCAGCACCGCTGGTCTCGGCACCGGCAGCACCCAAGATCGAGAAGACGAAGACAGACAAGCCTGCGCCGGAGACTTCCGGCAAGCAAGAGGCTCGGTCCGAAGGCTCGGCGCCCTCGGGCGAGTCGCAGGACGAGCAACAGCCGTAGGATTCCCTCGTGCCCGTCGTCGGCTCCCGGTTCCTGATCGAGGCCGGATTCATCATTGCGGTCGCCGTGATTGCCGGAATCGAGCGGCTCAGTACCTGGTGGATCATCGCGGTCGTAGCAAGTGCCTGGATCATCGTCGCGATCGTCGAGATCATCGTGTGGGCCAGGCAGGTCGTCGCTCGCCAGCCGCAGGCGGTCGAAACCTCGGAGCCCCAGGCGGACGCGCCGACGCACGTCGCTCCCCCGCCGGTTCGCGCTCGCGCGCAGCCGGCGGTCGAGAAGCGCCGCGAGCCGGAATCGGAACCGAAGTGCGAACCGGAGCCGCCGCCTACGCCCAGTCCCGAGCCGCCGCGCATCGTCGCGGTCCCACCCCCGCCGCCCGAGCCAGAGCCGGAGACGGAGCCCGAGCCCGAGCCTGAGCCTGCGCGCGTCGTCGCCTTCATCCCCGCGAACGACGGCCCGCGGGAGTGGAATCTCTGGGAGCTCGAGCGGGCTGCACGCGATCACGCCACTGACGACATCGTGCGCAACGAAGAGCGCTCGTATCTCCTGATGTACCTCCGCGAGTTCGCGGGTCCCGACGGAATTCTGCCGACCGACTTCGACGGGCTGGTGCGGGACGCCTTCGGCGACGTGCTGCACACCGTCGGCGCGTGAATCCGCAACTCGTCCAGCGGGCGGTGTGGCTGGCCGGAATCACGCTCATCGCCGCGATCGCCGCACTCGCGATCACCAGGCGCGATGCCGGCAGCAACCGCAACCTCCCCGGCGCCGTCGCGGTGCCCGGGACGAAGAACGGCTACTACACCGCGAAGGCGGCACCGTACGGACCGACCGCCAAGCGGCGACGAACGGCGTGCGGTAAGCCCTTCCTGAAAACGACGGAAGGTGTGGCCCATCCCGTGTTGCCCTGCGGCGTGCGGCTCTACATCCGCTTCCACGGACGAGAAGTCCTGACGCAGGTCGTGGACCGCGGCCCCAACGTGCCCGGTCGGGATCTGGACATCACAAAAGCGCTCGCGAATCGCCTGGACCTCCACGGGACCCAGACGATCCAATGGCGCTTCGCCAGATAGCGGCTACGCTGCGACCGGCCGACCCTGTTCGTGGCCTGCGTATCAATGTAGAACCAATAAAGACGCTAAGGGAGTCTGCGTCCGGTGACGGCTTTCAGCCGAAGCCGGCAGGACACCCACCTGGCTATCCAGGTTCACAGCGGGCGCAGGACACGGCAGGGTCAGGCTGTACGTCGCGAAGTCCGCCGCGCCTTCGGGCGCGGCATGATGACTTCGCGCCGGTCGAATGCGTTGCTACCTCTTTGGCTGTGGGTAGCGAGCGCCCGCTGAGCCGGCACTCGCGGGGATTGCCGCTAGCCTGAGTTTGTGATCGAGCTCATCGGCGATTCTTCGCGTGGTTCCGAATTCGCCCTCGCGCGGCTCTCGTTCGATGGCGAGCGCATTGTCGGGGCGGATGCTTCTGGGCTCGATCGTTCGCTTATTGGATTGACCCCGCTCGAGGCTGCTTCTGTTGGTGGGGAGACGCTTGCGGTCGATGCGCTCGCTAACGCCATCGGGCCTGTCTTTCGGGCTCCGCGGTCGGCCGGGCGCATTGCTGTTGCGATGAGTGGCGGCGTCGACAGCGCCGTGACTCTGCTCAAATCCTTGCCCAACGCGGTCGGCGTCACTCTGCGGCTCTGGCTCGATCCAGACGGGCCGGACGCGGAGCGCGCCTGCTGTTCTCCCGATGCCGTCCTTGCGGCACGCGCGACGTGTCACTCGCTCGGCGTCCCGCACGTGACGCTCGACCTGCGCGAGGAGTTTCGACGCGCTGTAGTCGAGCCGTTCGTGCGCGGTTACGAACGGGGCGAGACGCCGAACCCGTGCATTAAGTGCAACGGCGGCTTTCGTTTCGCCAGGCTGCTCGCATTCGCGCAGCGCGCCGGCGCGGACACGCTCGCGACCGGGCACTACGCCCGCATCGTCGAGCACCGCGGCAGACTCCTCCTCGCGCGCGGGCTCGACCCTGACAAAGACCAGTCCTACATGCTGGCCCGCGTCGACCCGGCGAAGCTCGACCGGATCTCGTTCCCGCTCGGCGCGCAGACCAAGGCCGAGACGCGCGCCGAAGCCACGCGTGCAGGTCTCGCAGCCGCAGAGCGCGGCGAGAGCCAGGAAGCGTGCTTCCTTGCGGGCGATGACTACCGCTCCTTCCTCCAGCGGCGGGGGCTCGGCGCGCAGGAGGGGTCGATCGTGGACGAAGAGGGACACGAGGTCGGGCGGCATTCCGGGTACTGGCGTTTCACTCCGGGCCAACGCAAAGGGCTGGGTGTCTCCGCCGCGCAGCCGCTCTACGCGATCCGCTCCGACGCAAGAACGAACACCGTCGTCGTCGGCGGGCGCGAAGCGCTTGCCCGCACGACGATCGATGCGTCAGGCCACGTCCATGTGCACCTGGATCGCGCCCACGCGAAGCTTCGCTACAGGTCGGAAGCCGTTCCGGCTCGCATTCACCTGCGCGAGGGCGGCTTTCGCCTCGAGCTCGACCGGCCCGCCTACGGCGTTGCCCCGGGCCAAGCGGCGGTTCTCTACGAGGACGACGTCGTGGTCGGGGCCGGGGTCATTCAGGGCGAGCCGTAGTATCCGGAGGAGGTGGCTGTCCTAGCACTCACCTGCGAAACCGGCGACGCCGGTTTCTCGTTCTACCCAGGGGATCGGACTGGAGGGAGACGTTGATCGCTGACGAGATCTGCCTGACGCTGCCTGCGGACGACGCCTTCCACAGCGTCGCGCATCTCGTGCTGGGCGGCCTCGCCGCACGGCTAAACCTGTCCTTCGAGAAGCTCGAAGACCTCGAGCTTGCGCTCGACGCGCTGCTCGAGCGTCCGAGCGACGGCCGGGAGGTAACTCTCCGAGTATTTGTCGAGGGCGGCGAACTCCGGATGATCGTCGGGCCTTTCGCCTCTGTGCGTGCCGAACTCGAGCAAGGAGGGACGAACTCGCTGAACCTCGGCCGGATCCTCAGTGCGGTCTGCGACTCCGTCCAGATCGAGGACCGCGACGGCGCGCAGTGGGTCGAGCTCACAAAACGGCTGGACACCGCGAAGGCCGGTCGTAGTTGAACGAGTCCGACAAGGTCCTGCTGCGCCGCTACCACGAGAGCGGCGACCTGCAGGCGCGTGAACAGCTGATCGAGCGGTACATGTCGCTCGTGCGTTCGCTCGCTCGGCGGTATTCCTATCGCGGCGAGCAGCTCGACGATCTTGTCCAGATCGGCGCGATCGGGTTGATCAAGGCGATTGACCGTTTCGACATCGCTCGCGGCGTCGAACTGACGACCTACGCGACGCCGAACATCATCGGCGAGATCAAGCGCCACTTCCGCGACAAGGGCTGGTCGGTGCGCGTGCCACGCGGTCTCCAGGAGCTCAACGTACAACTGTCGAAGCTCGTCGAGCAGCTGACCGTGCAACTCGCACGCTCGCCCACGATCGCGGAGCTCGCCAAGGGAGCCGGGGTGGAAGAGGAAGAAGTGCTCGAGGCACTGGAGTCCGGCCGTGCCTACTCGTCACTCTCGCTTTCCACGGGAAGCGGCGGGACAGACGACGGCGAGGAGCTCGATCCGCTCGAGTCCATTGGCACACTGGAGCATCAGTACGACGTGTCGGAGGACCGCGCCGTGCTCGCACCAGGATTCCGCGTCCTCGACGAACGGGAGCGCACGATCCTCCACCTGCGCTTCTTCGAAGGATTGACGCAGTCGCAAATTGCGCAGCAGGTCGGAATCTCGCAGATGCACGTGTCGCGGCTGATCCGGCGCTCGCTGGAGAAGATCCGTGAGGAGATCGCCGCCGAGGAAGGCAACGAGGCGAAGGTCGCAAGGGGCTGAGTCGGCCGCCTGACGGCGCCCCTACAATCGAGGCCATGCGCACGTCAGCTGAGCTGCGGGCGGGCTTCCGCGCCTATTACGAGTCCAAGGGGCACGTCTTCCGGCCGTCTGCGCCCCTCGTTCCGCGTGCAGACGACCGCTCGACGCTCCTGACGACTGCAGGAATGCAGCCGCTCATGCCCTACTTCCTCGGGCGCGAGACTCCGCCGGCGCTTCTGCTCACGACGGTGCAGAAGTGTTTCCGCACTCCGGACATCGATGAGGTCGGGCTCGACGGCTCGCACCTGACCTTCTTCGAGATGCTCGGCAACTTCTCGTTCGGCCAGTACTTCAAGGAAGGCGCGATCGAGCTCGCGTGGGAGTTCGTGTTCGACCATCTGCAGATCGACCCCGAGCGTTTTTGGGTGAGCGTCTTCGCGGGCGATCCGGAGCTCGGGCTGGGCGAAGACACGGTCGCCTACGACCACTGGGTGAAGATCGGACAACCCACCGAGCGCATCGTCTTCCTGCCGCGGGCAGAGAACTTCTGGTCCGTGGGCGGTCCGGGCCCATGCGGTCCCGACACCGAGATGTACTACGACTGGGGCGAGGAGCATGGCTGCGGCGCGCCGGACTGCAAGCCGAGTTGCACGCGCTGCGAGCGCTTCTTGGAGTTCTGGAATCTCGTGTTCATGGAGTTCGAGCTGCACTTCGACGGCAAGCTGACGCCCCTCCCCAAGCAGAACGTCGACACCGGCATGGGCGTCGAGCGGACGGCGGCCATCCTGCAGGACGTCATGACGGTCTACGAGACCGACGTGTACCAGGCGATCATGCGCTGGATCGCGGAGCAGAGCGGCGTCGCGTACGGCGATTCCCCCGAGGCGACGAAGGCGCACCGCGTGCTCGCCGATCACGGTCGCGGAATGACCTTCCTCGCTGCCGACGGCATCGCGCCGTCGAACGAGGGCCGGGGCTACGTCATGCGGCGGATCATCCGCCGCGCCGTGCAACAGGGAGATCGCGTCGGGCTCGAGCCGCCCTACCTCGCACGGCTAGCGGACGTCGTGATCGAACAGATGAAGGATGGCTATCCGGAGCTCGAGGAGCACCGGGACGAGATTCACCGCATCCTGACTGCCGAGGAGGAGCGCTTCGGAAAGACGCTCGAGCGCGGATTGCGCCTCTTCGAGGAGACCGTACAGAAGGGCGACGTCATCTCGGGCGAGGACGCGTTCCGGCTGCACGACACGTACGGCTTCCCACTCGAGCTGACCAGGGAGCTCGCACGCGAACGAGGGCTCGGCGTCAACGAAGAGGAGTTCACCAAGTTGATGGAGGTGCAGCGAACCCGCTCGCGCGGAGCGATCTCGAAGGACGACAAGCGCGCCGCCGAGTTCGCCAAGCGCGCCGGCTTTCGCAGCGATTTCGTCGGTTATGAGAAGACCGAGGTGCTCACCCAGATCGGTGCGGTCGAGGAAGTCGGCGACGGTTTCTTTCTGGCGAAACTGCGCGAATCGCCGTTCTATCCCGCAGGTGGCGGTCAGGTCACCGACACGGGCTGGATCGAACGCGACGACGACTCCGGGGCCCGCGCCGAGCTGCGCGAGGCGTATCGGCTCGAGGAAGATCAGGCGCTGCTCTTCGAGGGTGACGCGTTTTCCGAAGGGGACCGGGTTCGAGCAGTCGTGGCCTGGGCCGTCCGCTTCCCGACGATGGCAAACCACACCGCGACCCATCTCCTCCACAAGGCCCTGCGCGATGTGCTCGGGGAGCATGTCAAGCAGGCGGGCTCTGCCGTGCGGCCGGACAAGCTTCGCTTCGACTTCACGCATCCGCAGCAGCTGACGGATGAAGAGAGGGAACGAGTTCAGCGCCTCGTCAACGAGAAGGTGTTCGAGAACCTGCCTGTGCGCACTTTCGTGACGCCGATCGACGAAGCACGCCGGCTGGGGGCGATGATGCTGTTCGGCGAGAAGTACGGCGATCATGTGCGTGTCGTCGAGATCCCAGAGTTCTCGCGCGAGTTGTGCGGAGGTACACACGTCAGATCGACGGCGGAGGTCGGGCCGTTCGTGATCCTGTCGGAGGGCTCTGTCGGCGCCGGCGCGCGGCGAATCGAAGCGGTGACCTCCGGTGAGGCGCATGCGTACCTCTACGCGACCATGCGTGAAGCCGACGAGCTGCGCGATCAGCTCGAGCTTGCCCGGAAGGAGTCAAAGAGGCCAAAAGCAGAGGCCGCTGCCGACTTCGAGATCGTGGAGAACGACGGGGGTGTCGTCCTCGCCGAGGCGAAGTCGCTCAAGGGAGGGGCGCTCCGCGATCTGTCCGATCGCCTGCGCCACCAGGAGAAGGCGGCCGGCGTCATCGTCGGCTCGGTGGACGATGGTCGCGTCTATCTCGTCGTGAACCTCGACGAGTCGCTCGTCGGCCGCGGCCTCGACGCGTCGAAGCTGGTGCGTGATCTGGGCAAGCACATCGACGGAGGAGGCGGTGGACGGCCGACCCTGGGCGAGGCGGGTGGCAAGAATCCCGCCGGGTTGCGCAGCGCACTGGAAGCCGGGAAGCAAGCGATCACCGCAGCCCTGAAGTGAAGGTTCTCGCGCTCGACTACGGCCGGGCACGCACCGGCGTCGCCGTCTCGGACCCCACCGGCACGATTGCACGGCCGCTCTGCGTCGTTGAAGAGGCTGCAACCGGTGACGGCCTCGCGCGCCTCGCGACGCTGATCGGCGAGCATGAGGTCGACCGCGTCGTGGTCGGGCTCCCGCTAACGCTGCGCGGAGACCGTGGAGAGCAGGCGCGCGAGACGGAACGCTTCGTCGAAGCCCTGAGCGACGTCACGAACGTCCCCGTGGTCATGTTCGACGAACGCTTCACGACCGACCTCGCGGAACAGACACCGGCCGATGCACCCGAAGACGCGCGCGCAGCGGCACACCTTCTGTCCGGGTATTTGACGTGGGCGAGCAGCGCCCCGGCGTAATTCCGCCGCGGCAAGGGCGCCCGCCACAAGGGCCGAATCCTCGCCAGGTTGCTCGGCGCCGCGCGCTGGCGCTCGGCGTGCTCGTGCTCCTCCTCGGCGGGCTCGGCTGGCTCGCGGTCGCCGCTATCGGAGGGGGAAACAGCAGCGATCAGGCCGGACAGACGCAGACGCTCTCCAGCACGCTCGTCTACCGCACGGTGACCCGCACGACCGCGACCGGCACTGTCGAGACGGTGATCGCGATGCCGAAGCCGTTTCACGTCGTCTTTCCGGAGGGCTTCACGCGCAAGCAGATGGCTGACCGCGTTGCCGCAGTGGCGAAAATAGCAGCGCGCAAGGGGAAGATCCGCCCAAAGTTGTCGCGCGCCAGCTATCTCTCGGCGACGGCCAAGCCGCGGGTGCCACCGTGCTTCCGCAACAAGGTGAAGACGATCGAGGGCTTCCTGTTCCCGGCCACGTACGAATTCTTCAAGGAGACGACCTCGGCGCAGCTGGCGCAAGACCAGCTCGATGCGTTCTGCGAAAACTGGAAACAGGTCGATCTAAGCTACGCGCGCTCCAAGCACCTGACGCCGTACGAAGTGCTGATCATCGCGTCGATGATCGAGAAGGAGACCCTCTCGCCCGACGAGCGCGAGCTCGTCTCCGCGGTGATCTACAACCGCCTTCACGCCCGAATGCCTTTGCAGATCGACGCCACGCTCCGCTACGGCCTCGACATCCCGCCCACCGAGTCGATTCGGCAGTCGCAGCTCGAGAGCGACTCGCCCTACAACACGCGCAAGCGCCCGGGCCTGACGCCGACACCGATTGCGAGTCCCGGGCTTGCGTCGCTGCAGGCCGCGGCGCACCCGGCGAAGGTCAGGTACCTCTACTTCGTGCGCAAACCGGACAAGAAGCATCACTTCTTCACCGCCAGCTATCAGGCGTTCCAGAACTATGCGAACGCGCACGGCTACGGCCCATGATCTCGGGTGAGACTCGGCTCGTCGGGTTGCTCGGCGATCCGGTCTCGCAGTCGCTGTCGCCGCTGATGCAGAACGCTGCCTTCGTGGCGCGGGGGCTCGACTGGGCATATGTGCCGTTGCCCGTCACGAGCGAGCGCCTCGACGATGCTCTACGAGGGCTCGTCGCACTCGGCTTTGCCGGTGCGAACGTGACGACGCCGCACAAGCTTGCTGTCGCCAGGCTCATCGACGCAGACGAACCGTCCCTCAACACGCTAGTCGTCCGTGAGGGTCGCCTTCTGGGCCATTCCACGGACGCAGCCATCCTCACCGAACTCGAGTTTCGCCGCGCTGTGATCGTCGGGGACGGCGGGGCGGCCGTCGCCTTCAAGGTTGCATTGCCGGACGCCGCGCACTTCTCGCGCAAAGGAACCTGGCCGCCGGACGTATCGAACGCCGACCTCGTCGTCAACGCCACCTCGGAGCGCGACGAGGTCATCGTCGCGCTGGGTCCCGGGCAGACCCTGGTCGACCTTCCGTACCCACGGACGGCGACTGCGCGGGCGGCCGAGGTCGCCGGAGCGCGTGTCGTCGACGGGCTCGATGTCCTGGTCGCCCAAGGCGCCGCATCGTTCGAGATGTGGACGGGCGTGCCCGCGCCGGTCGACGTGATGCGCGCCGCAGTACGCTCCGCCTGATGGCACTGAAGCTCACAACTGCCGGTGAATCTCACGGCCCGGCGCTTGTCGCAATCCTGACCGGGCTGCCTGCTGGGCTTGTGCTGGACAAGGCGTCGATCGACGCCGATCTTCACCGGCGCCAGCAGGGCTACGGTCGCAGTCCTCGTCAGCAGATCGAGCAAGACGAGGTCGAAGTGCTCGCCGGTCTCCGGCAAGGCCGCACGCTGGGAACGCCACTCGCGCTCGTCGTGCGGAATCGCGATCACAAAAACTGGGAGTGGGGGATGAGCCCCTGGCAGCCGGAGGGCGAGCCTTCAGGCAAAGGGACGAAGGAAGTCACGCTGCCCCGGCCGGGACATGCCGACCTCGCCGGCGTGCTCAAGTACGGCCTGCGTGACGTCCGGGACGCGCTCGAGCGTGCGAGCGCGCGCCACACCGCGGTGATCGTCGCAGCGGGCTCGGTGGCGAAGGCATTGCTCGCGGAGATCGGGATCGCCGTCGAAGGTCACGTGCTCACGCCGGATCTCGAGCAGCGTGTGGACGAGGCGCGCAAGGACCGGGACACGGTCGGCGGCGTGGTCGAAGTCCGCGGCCGCGGTGTTCCTCCAGGTCTCGGCTCGTACGCAACGAAACACGAGCGCCTGGACGCGCGGCTCGCCGCGACGCTGATGGGCACACAGGCCGTGAAGGGCGTGGAGATCGGTGAAGGCTTCGAGCTGGCGTCGAAGCGCGGTTCCATTGCGCACGACGAAATCCTGCGCGACGAGCGCGGGCTCTACCGCGAGACGAACCGCGCTGGCGGGATTGAGGGCGGCGTCTCGAACGGCGAGGAAGTGATCGTGCGCGCAGCCATGAAGCCGCTGCCGACGCTGATGAAACCACTCGCTTCGGTGGATCTACAGACGGGCGAGCCCGCGGAGGCGCTTGTCGAACGCAGCGACACCGCGGCGGTCGAAGCTCTTGCAGTCGTGGCCGAGGCCTGCGTCGCCTGGGAGCTTGCGCTTGCAGCGAGGGAGAAGTTCGGCGGCGACGCGCTCTCGGACTTCCTCGCCGCGCACCGCGCGTACTTGGAGCGGATCGACTGGTCACCGAGGTAGGCGCGCTCGGCCGGCATCTCGCGCTCGTGGGCTTCATGGGCGCGGGCAAGTCGACGATCGGCAAAGAGGTTGCGAGGCTCAGCGGCCGGCCGTTCGTCGACCTCGATCGGGAGATCGAGCGCCGACACGGTTCCGTGGCCGAATTGTTCGAACGCGGCGAACCGGAGTTCCGGCGCATCGAAGAGGAGCTCGCAGCGGAAGTTCTCGCTTCGTCGGTGCCGGCCGTGATTGCGTTCGGTGGTGGGGCTGTTCTCTCGAAGCGCACACGCGGGCTGCTGCTGACTGACGCTTTCACCCTCTGGGTGGACGTCGACCTGGGGGACGCGTGGAAGCGCGCGCGAGGGAGCGGTCGCCCGCTCGCACGGGACGAAGCCCAGTTCAGTCGCCTGTTCGTCGAGCGACAGCCGCTGTACGAAGAAGTGTCGGCGGGACTGGTCGAGAGCGCCGAGGACGCACTCCTCGAAGCGCTCCAGATCGACGTCGAGCGGGGAGTGCTCGCGGAGCTCGGGAACCGGCTCGGCGAAAGCCCCGAAGCCGTCGCCGTCATCGGTGACGAGCACGTGCTCGAACTCCATCCGTTGAGCTTCGATCCTGCGGGCGTCCACCGCGTGCCGCGGGGAGAAGCCGCGAAGACCCCGGTCATCCTCGACCGATTGTGGAACGAGCTCGGACTGGACCGCGGCGGCACGATCGTCGGCTACGGCGGTGGGTCGACGACCGACGTCGCCGGGCTGGCTGCAGCGACGTACATGCGCGGCGTTCGCTGGATCGCGGTGCCGACGACGTTGCTCGGCCAGGTCGACGCCACGATCGGAGGCAAGACGGCGCTCGACCTCACCGCCGGGAAGAACCTCGTCGGAGCATTCCACTATCCGGCGGGAGTCATCGCCGACCCGAACGTGCTCGCGACGTTGAGCGAGGCGCAGAGACGTGAGGGCATGGCGGAGGTCGTGAAGACGGGACTGCTTGCGGGCCGCCCGCTCTGGGAGCTCGAGGACGAGGCCATGATCCGGGCCTGCTCTGCCTTCAAGGCCGCGGTGTGCCTCGGCGATCCTTTCGATCAAGGCCGTCGGGCGATCCTCAATCTCGGGCATACGTTCGCCCACGCGCTCGAGGCCGCGGCGGGCTACGAGGGTCTCGCGCACGGAGATGCCGTCGCGCTCGGCCTTCTCGCCGCTCTTCGGCTGTCGGGCCGGCCTACCGATGTCGTCGCAGACGTGCTCGCCCCCAAACCTATTCGCGTCGATCGTGAGCGCGCCTGGACCGCGCTAAAGCGCGACAAGAAGGCACAGCACGGCGAGATCAAGCTCGTACTGCTCGGCGACGACGGTCCCGTGGTGGAGAGCCGTCCGGGGGGCGAGATTCGCGCAGCTCTCGACGAGCTGATCGCGGATTAGAGTGCGCTGGTGCAAGTCGTCGTCCTGAACGGGGCCAATCTCGACGTCCTCGCACGCCGCGATCCTGCGCTCTACGGCGGCATGTCGCTCTCGGAGCTCGAGACCCGCATCTACGAGTGGGCTGCCACGCTCGGGTGTCACGTTCGCTGCCGGCAGACCAATCACGAAGGCGAGTACGTCGAGTGGTGCCATGACGCCCTCGACTGGGCCGACGGCGTGATCGTGAACCCCGGCGCGTGGACTCACTACTCATACGCGATTCGCGATGCCCTGGAGCTGTTCGACGCCCCAATCGTCGAAGTGCATCTCTCGAACATCAACGAGCGAGAAGAGTGGCGGCGCACGTCGGTCGTGGCCGATCTGGCAGCGAAGCGCATCCTCGGCAAAGGCGCGGAGGGTTATCGCGAGGCGCTCGAGTTCATCGTCCAGCAGGTAGGGGCGCCGAAATGAACCCTCGCATCGAGCGTCTCCGGGAAGTGCTCGAGGAGCCGCTGCTCGTCACGAACCCGACGAACATCCTCTACCTCTTCGGATTCAACAGCTCGAACGCCGCGCTCCTGGTCGAACAGGACCGAGCTCGACTCTTCACCGACTTCCGCTACTCGGAGGCGGCGTGCGCGGTCGAAGGCGTCGAGTTCGAGGAGACGAAGCGAGCGCTGCTCGCCGATCTCGCCGGCAGGCTGTCGGGACGCATTGGGTTCGAGGCCGACTTCGTCTCGTACTCCGGCTACGAGACGCTCCGAGATGGCTCGATCGAGCCCGTTCCCCGGCGGGGTCTTGTCGAAGGGCTCCGTGCGGTCAAGGACGACGACGAGCTTGCCGCGATCAAGAGCGCGTGTGAGATCACAGACCGCGTGTTCGAGCGGCTCGTCGAGGAGCGTTTCGTGGGTCGCACCGAGCGGGACGTCGCCTGGACGATCGAGCAGCTCTTCCACGACGAGGGTGCGGAGGCCGTCGCGTTCGAGACGATCGTCGCGTCGGGGCCGAACTCGGCCCGTCCACACGGGCGCGCCACTGATCGCCAGATCGGCCGCGGCGAGACCGTGATCGTGGATACCGGCTGCCTCGTCGGCGGCTATGCGTCCGACTACACGCGGACGTTCGCGACCGGGTTCGTCGAGGGTTCGATCAAGGAGGCTTACGCGCTGGTGCTCGCCGCCCAGCAGGCCGGCTTCGATGCGCTACGCGCCGGAGTCCGAGGCTTGGATGCCGACGCCGCGGCCCGGCGCGTCGTGGACGAGACGGCCTTCGCGGGGACCTTCGGCCACGGGCTCGGGCACGGCCTGGGCCTCGAAGTGCACGAAGCGCCGCGGCTCTCCGTCGAATCGAAGGACACGCTCGCCTCGGGCAACGTGGTCACCGTAGAGCCCGGGATCTACCTCGAGGGCCGAGCGGGAATCCGGATCGAGGACAACGTCGTCGTCACTGACATCGGCATGCAGAATTTCACCGGGTTCCGCAAAGACCTGATAACCGTCGGCTGATAGCTACTCTCTGCGCCGTGGCCGAGACCGTCAACACGAACCACTTCAAGAACGGAATGCACATCGAGCTCGAGGGCGACGTCTGGCGCATCGTCGAGTTCCAGCACGTCAAGCCCGGCAAGGGCGGTGCGTTCGTGCGCACGAAGCTGAAGGCCCTGGCCAGTGGCGCCGTGGTCGAGAAGACGTTTCGCGCCGGGGAGAAGTTCGCGCGCGTGCGCACCGAGACGAAGGACATGCAGTACCTCTACGACGCCGGTGACGAGGTCGTCTTCATGGACCAGGACACCTTCGAGCAGACGTCTCTGCCACACGGGATGGTCGAGGACGCGCTCGAGTTCTTGCAGCCGTCGAGCTTTGTGCAGTTGCTGATGGTCGGTGGCCGTCCGTCAGGACTGCAGCTGCCCGCCTCGGTCGAGCTGACGGTGTCGGACACGGAGCCCGGGGTAAAGGGCGACACGGTCTCGAACGTGACCAAGCCTGCAACGCTCGAGACGGGCGCCGTGGTGCAGGTGCCGCTTTTCGTGAACCCGGGTGACCGCATCAAGGTCGACCCGCGCGAAAAGCGGTATATCTCGCGCGTATAGCCGACTTCTTCACGAGTTTCGAGGACGCCTGGTCGTTCTTCCTCACCGGCGCGAGCCGCTAAAGCGTTTCTACGATCAATTCCCCAGCGACGAGGGCTCGGTGCTCCAGGGCTGGATTGTCGAACCGTCTCCGGAGGTGAAGGCGGCCGCTGCAGGTGTTCAGGAATCGCTCCGCCGCTTTGACTGGCTCGAGCTCGTCCCGGAGCACTTTCTGCACGTCTGGCGCGGGGTCCCGGAACGTCTCGGCGAGGCGCCGCAGCGTTGGCCCGAGTTGGCGCCGTTCGAGATCGGTTACCGGCGCCCGAACTGCTTCCAGCGCCGTCGTCGTCGAGGTCACGCAGCCGATGCGCCGCCTGGTCGCGGAAACGCACAACGAGACAGTCAGCGAAACGAAGCTCGTGCGCTTCCCAGCTGCTCAGTCAACGCTGTTCGAACCCTGGGAGGTCGTCGAGACAGTGCGTCTAGGCGAGCGCCCGTCGTAACGCATCGGCCCCGTTCTCCAAAACGGGCTCGCCGTGCGACACGACAACCAGCTCGACCGGAAGCGCGCTCAGGCGTTCCCGCAGCTCTGGCTTGAGCTGCTGCTCGGCCCACTCCTGTTCGCCTTTCGGGAACCAGCGGACCGGCAACTCGACTCCACCTTCCGTACCGACGAGGAGATCGCCTGCGACGAGTGCCCGGTGCAACTCCAGGAAGAACAACGCCTCGACCCAGTCGCTGCCTTTGACCACTTCCGCGTGCACACCCGCGGGAAGCTCGCCCTTCTCCTCGGGGCGCCACAGCGTTGCCTTGTAGCGGTCGAGCACGGTTGCGACGCTGCGCTCGTGCCAGTGCACGGTCAGCAGCACGTGTACCGGTAGACCGAGCCGTTCGACGTCGCGGTCCAGTGCCGCCCAGAACCGCTCCTCCTCGTCCGGCGGGACGAGCGGATCGACGACGACGAGGGAATCCGGCAGCTCTGCATAGACGGAGCCGACCTCGGGCCCCCAGTGCTCGGCGTGATCCCACTCGGGATGCGACGCGGTCCAACGCCACAACCCGGGCGTGAGCTCTTGAACGTCCATGGCTGTAAAACCTATCCTGGCTCGGCAGGGCGCTAGGCTCCCCGCATGCCGGCGCTCGCCGACACCACCATCCGCCTGCTGGGCCAGGAACCCCTCGCCGGGAGGCTGCCGACGGCCGAGCAGCTCCGAATTGCGGAGATCCTCGACCGGGCCGGCTACGCGTATCTCGAGGTCTCGGGCGGCGGGTGTTTCGACAGCGCGGTCCGGCGGGGGGTGGAGAGCCCTTGGGAGCGCATCCGTGCCCTCAAGGCGCATGTGAAGACACCCTTGGGCCTCGCCCTCCGGGGCCGCTTCCTGGTCGGCTCTCGCCCGGTCGACAACGACTTCATCCGGAGGTTCATCGCGTGCGCGGCCGAGAACGGCATCGACGTCTTTCGGCTGCACGACCCGCTGAACGACGTCTCCAACTTGCGGGAGGCGGCGGACGCCGTCGCGAGGGCCGGCGGCGAGTTCGAGGCCGGCCTCGTCTACAGCCCGGGTAGGACCGGCGAGACCGATCCCCTCATGGAGCAGGCCGGAGAGCTGCCGAATCTCGGCGCCGCACGTGTGCTGCTGCACGACCCAACCGGCTCCCTGCAGCCACACCGCGCGCGCGAGCTGGTCACGGGACTGCGCGAGGCGACCGGCCTTCCGGTCGGCATCTATTGCCAGGGCTCAGGCGGTAACGCGCTTGCCGCCGCCCTCGAGGCTGCACGTGCGGGAGCCGACCTGATCGCATCCGCCGTCTATCCCATCGCGCTCACGCTGCACCGCGTCTCGGGCGAGGCGCTCGCGGAGGCGCTCGCAGGGCTCGGGCTCGACTGCGACATCGACGTGTCGGCTCTCTGGGAGGCCTCGGACGTGGTCGACGAGCACATCGGCGACGAACCGGTGACGCCACTTGCGCCGCGCATCGCCGTGCGCGCTGCGCGACACGACCTGCCGGCGAGCCTCGTCGCTGCGCTCGACACCAACCTGCGGGCGCACGCCGCGGGTGCGAGGCTCGACGAGACGATCGCCGAGCTCGTGCGCATCCGCGCTGAGGTCGGCTGGCCGCCGCTGGCCTCGCCGATCGGGCAGATGCTCGGCTCGCAGGCGTTGCTCAACGTGCTCTCCGCGAGCCGTTACTCGGTCGTCGTGGACGAGCTGCGCTCGCTCGTCGCAGGTCATCTCGGCATTACGCCGGCGCCGATCGAGAAGTCGATCCTGCGCATGATCTCGCTCACAGCCGATCCGGACTCGGCGGAGGACGCTACCGCACCGCCGCTGCAGGAGGTTCGCGCGCAGGCCGAGGGTCTCGCAACCAGCGAAGAGGAACTGTTGTTGCTGGGGCTCTTCGGCGACAACGCCGAGCCGCTGCTGCGCACGATCCGTGGTCGCTCGTCGGGCGAAGAGTCGCTCGCCGCCGGCGGGGTCGATCAGGCCCGTGCCGAAAGGATCCGCGAGCTTGTCCGGATCGTCCAGGAGACGGGTATCGGGGAGGTCACGATCGAAGAAGCGGGCATGCGCGTCTCCGTGCGCCGGACCGAAGATCGCGAGCCGGCGCCTGCGCAGAACGAGTCTCCGCTCGCGGCGGCGGAGGACGCTGAGTTCGCTCCCGTCGCTCCCTCGAACGGCATCGTGCGCGTCGAGGCGCCGATGGTCGGAACGTTCTACCGGGCGCCCCAGCCCGGTGCGCCGCCGTTCGTCGAGGAGGGACAGCCGGTCGGCGCAGGGCAGACGCTCTGCATCCTCGAGGCGATGAAGCTGATGAACGAGGTAAAGGCCGACGTTGAGGGCATCGTCCGCGCGATCCATGTCGAAAACGCCGCGCCGGTCGAGTTCGGGCAGCTCTTGTTCGAACTGGAGCCGCTGGTGGGAAGGCCACTGGATGCTGTCTAGGTCTAAACCCGGACGGCCGCGCCGGCAAAGCCGGCACGGCCTCTCCGGTCGGCGTCGCAAGCGATGCCTCCGCGGGCAGCTGCTGTTCGAGCTGGAGCCGCTGACCGGGCGTCCGCTGGACGCGCCCTAACGATGTTCTCGCGCGTGCTCGTGGCGAACCGTGGGGAGATCGCGGTGCGTGTCATTCGCGCGCTGCACGAGCTCGACGTGGAAGCGGTTGCCGTGTACTCGACAGCTGATGCCGGCGCGCTGCACACGCGGCTCGCGGATCAAGCGGTCTGCATCGGCCCACCGAGCGCGACTCAGAGTTATCTCAATGTCTCCTCCGTCGTCGCTGCGGGCGAGACGACCGGCTGCGATGCGGTGCATCCCGGCTATGGCTTTCTGGCGGAGAACCCGGAGTTCGTCAAAGCGTGTGAGGAAAACGATCTCGTTTTCGTTGGCCCTGACGCCCACGTGATGGCGCGCATGGGCGACAAGGTCGAGGCGAAACGGGAACTGGCGGACGCCGGTCTACCACTCGTCCCGGGAACCGAGGCTGTTGGAGCACACAACGCGGGCGCCGCTGCAGCCGAGATCGGATTCCCGGTGCTGCTCAAGGCCTCGGCAGGCGGCGGCGGCAAGGGAATGCGACGCGTCGAGCGAGCCGAAGATCTCGAGGATGCATTCGCGGGTGCGAGTGGGGAGGCCCTGGCCGCCTTCGGCGACGGAACGCTTTACCTCGAGAAGTTGGTTGCCCCGGCGCGGCATGTCGAGGTCCAGGTGCTCTGTGACGCCGACGGCGGCGTGCTGACGCTCGGCGAGCGGGAATGCTCCATCCAGCGCAGGCATCAGAAGCTGATCGAGGAGTCGCCGTCACCCGCCCTCGACGAATCGACGCGCGAGGCGATGGAGTCTGCCGTTGCGCGCGCATGCCGCGCGATTTCCTACCTCAATGCCGGCACGTTCGAGTTCTTGCTCGCTCCCGACGGCGCGTACTACTTCATCGAGCTCAATGCGCGACTGCAGGTCGAGCATCCCGTGAGCGAGTTGGTGACCGGAATCGACATCGTGCGCGAACAGTTGAAGATCGCCGCCGGCGAGCAGTTGCACGAAACCGGACGGGCGGCAAGACGTGGGCACGCGATCGAGATCCGGCTCAACGCCGAGGATCCCGCCCGGGGCTTCACTCCCGCGCCGGGAGTGATCGAACGCTTTCGGCCTCCGCTCGGGCCCGGCATCCGGCTCGACACCCACGTCGAGGAGGGATCCGTGATCTCGCCGTACTACGACTCGCTGCTCGCCAAGCTGATCGTGTGGGACGAGGACCGCCACTCTTCGATCGAGCGCGCCCGGCGAGCCCTCGGCGAGTTCGAGCTCCGCGGAGTGCCGACGACCCGCGAAGCCGCAATGGAGATCCTCGCGAGCGACGCGTTCCGCAGCGGTCAGTATTCGACGAGCTTTCTCGAGGAGACGCAGCTGTCGGCGGTGAGCATTGCATGAGCCTCGTGCTTTCGGAACCCGAAGGGACGATCACAGTCACCCCGCCTGCCCTGGCCGGCCTCGTCCTCCAAGCTGCGGAGTCAGTTGAGGGCGTGCAGGTCCGTCGCGGGCGGCGCCGTCTCGACATCGACGTCGCGCCCGGCGAGGCGCGCGTACGCCTGGAGCTGACGGCTCGGTACGGGCTCGTGTTGCCTGAGGTGGCGCGCGACGTGCAGGAGCGGGTGGCGAACGCACTTGCGACGATGTGCGCGGTCAGCATCGGCAGCGTCGACATCTCCGTGGAAGAGGTCGAATGAGCGGACGCCGAGCCTCGCGCCGGACTGCGTTGTTCCTCCTGTATCAATGGGACGTCACGGGCCAGCCGCTCGCGTCCCTCTACGAGGGCGAGGTCGATCCGTTCGCACGCGAGACTGCCGAGGCCGTTGTGGCAGAGGCCCCCGATTACGACCGCCGGATCACCGAGGCCGCCGAAGCCTGGACAGCAGACCGCCTCGGTGCGATCGAGCGCAACATCCTTCGCATCGCCCTGTACGAGCTGGACGGAGAGGAGGTTCCGAACGAGGTGGCCATCGACGAAGCGGTAAATCTGGCAAAGCGGTACGCAACCGACGATGCTGCACGGTTGGTGAACGGGATTCTGGGACGGATCGTGCGGGAGCGAGTTCCGTGACCGCCGAGGACTCGCTCGGCAGGGCGGAGGAGCTGCTTGCGCGCCTGGAGAAAACGCGCGCCGAGCTGGAGCGTCTCTCGCAGGCGGATGACGCCGAGAAGGCACTGGACGTCCTTACCGAGCTCTCCGAGCTGAGCAAGGCGATCGAAGACGAGCTCCAGCAGGTGAAGCGGAACGCGGAGACAGATGCGGAGCCCTGAGCAGCTGCGCACTCTCGTCGAGGGCTACCTCGGCGACCTGGCGCTGACGCCGGAGCTGCACGGACAGGCGGAGTCTGTGCGCTACGCCCTCGTGGGCGGCAAGCGAGTCCGGGCGGTGATCTGCCTGGCGACGGTCGAGGCCGCGGGCGCCGATGCGGAAGCCGGCCTGCCCGCCGCGGCGTCGCTCGAGCTCGTTCACGCGTTCTCACTTGTGCACGACGACCTGCCCGCGCTCGACAACGACGCGGAGCGCCGGGGCCGGCCGTCCGTGTGGGCTAAGCACGGCGAAGCGGTCGCCATTCTCGCCGGTGACGCGCTGTTGGCCGAGGCCTTCCGGCTCGCGCTCTCGTATCAGGTTTCGCAGGTCGGCCGCGAGCTTGCACAGGCGACACTGGGGATGATCGGCGGGCAATACCTCGACATCACGAGCTCGGCACCGGACGAGGCGACCCTGCACAAGCTCAAGACCGGCTGCCTGTTCGCCGCGGCGGTCGGCACCGCGGTGTGGGTCGCCGGCGTGCCGGAGCGCGAGCAGGCTCCGTGGCGCGCGTTCGGCGACGAGCTCGGATTGCTGTTCCAGGTCGTCGACGACATCCTCGACGGTGACGGCTACGTCCTCACACACGGCGTAGACGGCGCGCGTGCGGTGGCCGACGAGGCCGCAACACGTGCACGCCGACGTCTTGCCGATGTTCCCGCCGACACGTCGACGCTCGTCGACATCGTCGCCGGTCTGGCGACGCGAACGTCGTGAGCGAGCGCCCGGCGCAATACATCGTCGCCGTCGGCAGCGGGAAAGGCGGCGTCGGCAAGTCCACGGTCTCGCTGCACATTGCGCTTGCGCTTGCGCGGCGTGGTTTGGCAGTCGGCCTCCTCGATGCCGACGTCTACGGGCCGGACGTACCTCTCATGGTCAACCTGACGCGGCATGAAGACGCTCGCCGGTGGGACTTCTGGCGCCGTGGCGAGGTGCGCCACGAACCGATCGAGTCTCATGGGATCCGGATCATGTCCGTGGGCTTCCTCTTGGGAGAGCGACAGGCCCTGACACTAGGAGCACCCCTCCTGGGTGCGGCGCTGAGGCAGCTCGTTCACCAGGTGGAGTGGGGAGAGCTCGACATCCTGCTGCTCGACCTTCCGCCGGGTACCGCCGATCTCCAGCAGCAACTCGTTGGTGTCGTGTCGCTCGACGGTGCCGTAGTGGTCGTCGGTCCGCAGGATGTCGCACACCTCGATGCGCGGAAGTTCCTCGCCTTCCTTCGGGATGCCAATGTGCCGGTGCTCGGCGCTGTGGAGAACATGAGCGCCCTCCAGTGCCCGCACTGTGGCGAGCCGATCGAGGTCTTCACTCCCGTCAAGGAGTCGCGGTCGGTCTGGGCGGAAGGCGTGCTCTTGCTGGGACGCATTCCGCTCGATCCTGCGCTCGGGACCCCGGACGGGTTCATTGGGGCGCAGAGCGAAGCATTCGATGCGGTCGCCGCGCAAGTGTTCGACGCGCTTCAGCGGTGCGCAGCTGCGTGAAGAAGAGACTCGACGTCCTGCTCGTCGAGCGTGGATTGGCCGAGTCACGGACGCAGGCCCAGGCACTCGTGCTTGCGGGACGAGTGCCTGGCCACGACAAACCCGGCATGCAGGTGGACGAGACGGCGCCGCTGGAAGTCGAGGCCCCGCCGCCGTACGTGTCGCGTGGCGGCCACAAGCTTGCGCATGCGCTCGACGCTTTCGGCGTCGATCCCAGCGGCCGTGACTGTCTCGACGTCGGTGCTTCCACGGGGGGGTTCACGGACGTGCTGCTGCAACGCGGCGCCGCGCGTGTCGCCGCCGTGGACGTGGGCTATGGGCAGCTGCACGAACGCCTGCGGTCGCATCCCCAGGTAGCCGTGCTCGAGCGCACCAACGTGCGTGCGCTGCGCGAGCTCCCGTTCGCCCCGGATCTGATCGTCTGCGATGTGTCTTTCATCAGCGTCCGTCTCGCCCTGCCGCCGGCACTCGCACTCGGCCGCCCGGAGTGGGAGGCGGTCGTTCTGGTCAAGCCGCAGTTCGAAGCCGGCCGGGCCGAGGTCCGGAGGGGTGGTGTGATCCGCGACGTCGAGGTGCGCAAGCGCGTCGTGAGGGAGATCGCCGGTGCCGCGCTGAAATGGGGAGGAGAGACGGTTGCGGTCGTAGACTCTGGGTTACCCGGCCCGAAGGGCAACCGGGAAGTGTTCCTCCACCTCGTTCACCGTGAGCACCCCGAGCTCCCCGACGACATCGACGACCGGATCGCAGCGGCGGTCATCTGAGGCCGTGCGACGCGTCGCCGTCATCACCCACGGGAAGCCACAGACCATTGGCCCCGCACTCGAACGGTTGGAGAAAGTTGCGCGCGAGGCGGGAGTCGAGCTGCTCCTGCCTGACGAGGAGGTGGAGAAGCACGGCGTCGGTGAGCCGGAGGACGATCTCTCGGACGCCGACATAGCCGTCGTGCTCGGCGGCGACGGGACGATGCTGCGGGCGCTGCAGCGGTTTCTCGGGACGGAGATCCCCGTTGTAGGCGTCAATTTCGGCCGGGTCGGCTTCCTCGCGCCGATCCAGCCGAACGAGCTCGAGTCCGGCCTCGCGCGCGTGTTCTCCGGCGACTTCCGCGTCGTGCACCTCACGACGCTGGAGGTCGAGGTCGACGGGATCCGCGGCGCTGCCGTCAACGACGTCGTCGTGCTGAGCTCGATGAGAGGACGCATGGTCGAGCTAGCGTGGGCGCTCGGTGGCGAGGACATGGGCGTGCAGCCCTGCGACGGAATGATCTGCGCGAGTCCGGCGGGCTCGACGGCCTACAACCTGTCGAACGGCGGTCCCGTGCTCGCGCGCGGGCTGGACGCGATGGTGGTCACCTTCATCGCTCCGCATTCGCTGCATGCGCGGCCGATCGTCGTCCCCCGTGGGATCGATCTCGAAATCCGGAATCAAACGCTCGATCTGGACGTGACCGTCCTCGTGGACGGCCACACGCTCACGGACGTCGGCCACGGCTCGCCGATCACGATCGGGCTCGGCGAGCAGCGCAGCCTCCTGGCCACCCTGCCGGAGGCGACCTTCTTCAGGCGCTACCGGGAGACCTTCGGCTCCTAGTTTTTGGCGCATTCCGGGCACCCACCGGCGCGAATTCGAGGGCTAGGCTCGACTTAGGGGAGGGAGGTGGGGTTTCCCAGCGCTAGACGCGTCTACCTCTAAGGGGCGTGGATCTACTGGACGATGGTGCCGCGCCGCTGGGCCGCTTACCATCTCCGCGCCACCATGCTTCGTCGCCTGCGCATCGAGAACCTCGTCCTGATCAAGGAGGCGGAGCTGACGTTCGCTCCTGGGCTCAACGCGATCACCGGCGAGACCGGGGCGGGCAAGACGATTCTGGCGCAGGCGATCGGCCTCCTCCTCGGCGCCAAAGGTGACGCCGGCTACATCGGGGCCGACGGAACCGAGGCGTACGTCGAGGCCGAGCTCGATCTGCCCGCAGGACTGCTCGACGAGGACGAGCTTGCCGCGCTCGCCGAGCTCCGCCCCGAGGACGAGGAAGGGCTCGTGACTGCCCGACGCGTGTTCGCTGACGGGCGCACGCGTGCATATGCCTGGGGGCGCGGCGCCGCACGCGAGGATCTGGCTGCTGCAGGCGAACGGCTGATCGCCATGTCCGGCCAATTCGAGCAACGCCGTCTCGCGCGTCCTACCTACCAACTCGACGTCCTCGATTCATTCGCCGGGGCAGAACAGCTCCGGCGGCGAGCCGAGTCGCGCCTGGCCTGGCGCGAGCTCACCGGAGTACGACGGCGGCACGAGGAGCTGCAGCAGGGTGCCACTGCCGCCGACGCGCGGCTCGCCGAGCTGCGCGCGCTCGTCGAAGACACTGCTGGGCTCGAGCCAGACGAGGAACAGAGTCTTCGCGATAAGCGCGAGCGCCTTCGTCACGTCACCGAGCTCGCGGACGGGGCCGCTGAGGCGGCCGAGGCGCTCGCTCCCGACGACGGCGAGGGAGCCGCCGGGCTGGTCGGGACCGCCGAGCGGTCGCTCGCGCCACTCGAACAGCTTGCGCCGGAGCTTGCGCGAGCCGGTGACGAGCTGCGCGATGCGGAGCTGCGCCTGCGGGAGACCGCGAGCGAGCTTCGTGGATTCCTGACGACGCTCGAGGCCGAGCCGGGACGACTCGAACAGATCGAAGCCGGCCTCGACCGGATTGCGGAGACCAAGCGTCGCTTCCGCGCGCAGTCCTACGAGGAGCTCCTCGGGCGGGCGGCCGAGGCGCGGGCGGAGCTCGAGGCGATCGAGGACGGCTTCGACCCGAGCGCTGCGGCGGCCGAAGCGCTGGCCGTAGCGGAGCGCAATGTCCGCCGCCTCGCCGAGGAGCTTCGCGCGGCGCGGCGCGAGGCAGCCCCTCGCTTCGCGAAGGAGGTCGCGCGAGAGCTCGTCGGAGTCGGTCTGGGCGAAGGCGAGTTCGTCGCGGAGTTGCGCGAGCGAGACGCAGGCCAGACGGGTTTCGACGAGGTTGCATTCCTCGTCAGGCCGAACGCAGGGCTCCCGCTCGCTCCGGTCGCGGAGACCGCCTCGGGAGGCGAACTCTCTCGCATCGCGCTCGCTATCGCCGCCGTCGCGGGCGGCGAGACGCTGGTCTTCGACGAGATCGACGCGGGCATCGGTGGAGAGACCGCGCACCGCGTCGCAGACACGCTGCGGAGGCTCGCCGAGCGCGCCCAGGTCGTGACGATCACGCACCTGCCGCAGATCGCGAGCGTCGCCGAGCGGCACTTCCGCGTCGAGAAGATCGAAGGCGACCCGACTCACACGCGCATCAAGCTCCTCGACGATGCCGAGCGGCGCGACGAGCTGCAGCGCATGCTCGGCGGTCGAGAATTCCTTGCGAGCGTCAACTCATGAGTTTCGTCGCTCGCGTGCGGCTCGCTCCCGTGAGGGAAACCATGTTTCCCTC
This sequence comes from Actinomycetota bacterium, assembly GCA_030854665.1. Classification (GTDB taxonomy): domain Bacteria; phylum Actinomycetota; class Thermoleophilia; order Gaiellales; family Gaiellaceae; genus 3-1-20CM-4-69-9. The sequence continues at coordinate 7,110 of JALYST010000226.1, read as the reverse complement.
ACGAGCTCCCTTCTTTAGGGACCGCCTCAGCCCCCGCGCCGCTGAGATCGCCGCGTGCGCTGAGGAGAGAGAGTGGGGAAACCTCCCGGTTTCCCCCTTCGCCCCTTCCACCGCTCATCGGCCAGAGGTCGGCCGATGAGTTTCGTCGAACTCACCGGCCACGCGAAACTGGACCGCCGCACGAAGAATCTCGTCAAGCGGCTGTCCGCCGACGACATCGCGATCATCGATCACACCGATCTCGATCGGGTCTCGGCCGAGGCACTTCTCGAGTCAGGAGTGCGCGTCGTGGTCAACGTCGCGCCGTCGCAGTCCGGGCGCTTCCCGAATCCTGGGCCGCTGGCGCTGGTGCGCGGTGGCATCCGCCTGATCGACGTAACGGCGGATGGTCTCTTCGATCACGTGCACGAGGGGGAGCTTCTGACCGTGCGCGGCGCCGGTCTCTACCGCAATGGAACCTGCCTCGCGACGGGACGCGTGCTCGGGGAGCCGGAGCTCGAACGGAAACTCGCCGAACAACGCGGTCGGGTAACCGAAGCGCTCGAGGCATTCGCCGAAAACACGATGCGTTACCTGCGTGAGGAAGGGAAGCTCCTCGCCGAGGGGATCGAGTTTCCGTCGCTTAAGACGGGCTTCCGCGACCGCCACGCGCTGGTAGTCGCGCGCGGCCCCGGCTACAAGCGCGACCTGCGCATGGTGAAGCCCTACATCCGCGCCTTCAAGCCGGTCCTGATCGGCGTTGACGGTGGCTCCGATGCACTGATGGAGGCCGGTTACAAGCCAGACGTGATCGTCGGTGACATGGACTCCGTGTCCGACGAGGCCCTGCGCAGCGGCGCAGAGGTTCTCGTCCACGGATATCTCGACGGCGTGGCGCCCGGAGAAGGGCGCGCAGCGCGGCTCGGGGTGGCCTACGAGGTCGTGCGAGCGACGGGAACCAGCGAGGACGTCGCACTGCTGCTCGCCCACGAGAAGGGCTCGGAGTTGATCGTTGCCGTCGGCACTCACTTCAACCTGATCGAGTTCCTGGAGCGCAACCGCGCTGGCATGTCCTCCACGTTCGTCACGCGTTTGAAGGTCGGCGAGATCCTCATCGATGCGAAGGGCGTCTCGCGTCTGGCGAGCAGACAGGTGGGCATCTGGCCGCTCGTGCTCTTCACCCTCGCGGGCTTGGGCGCGATTGCCGTCGCCGTCGCGGTATCTCCCGCGTTGCGCCATCTGATCGAGTACCTCGCGCTGCGGTTGCGCGACCTGCTGGGGATCGGCTGACCTAGCATGGCTCGAGCTTCGGCCTCGCGTGAGCTGCTGGCAGCGCGTGAGGACGTGTGGTCGTTCATCGCGGAACCACATCACTTTCCGGACTGGTGGCCCGGCATCGGCGGCGTGCAGCCGGACCGGCTCGGGCTCGCCGAAGGTGCGCGGTGGCGTGTCACCGGCATCGAGCAGCCGACACTGCTCCGTCGTCCGGCGTCGAGCGGGATGCTGCTGGTCAGAGGCGTCCAGATCCCGGAGCGGTTCGCCTGGACGTTGACCGGCGACCACATCGACGCCGAGCTCCAGCTCGAGGAGCGTGAGCCGGACCGGACGATCGCGACGCTCCACGTCGAGGCGCCCTGGCTCTACGGCTTGAGCCGCGCCTTGCCCCGGAAAGCGCTCACTCGTCTACACGCCTTGTGCCAGACTGGTGCTGAGCTCTAACGAGCTCCGCGCCCGCTTATGTTCGACTTCCGCTACCACGTCGCGTCCCTTGCCGCGGTTTTCTTCGCGCTCGTCATCGGCATCCTCGTCGGCGTCGCGCTCGCTTCGCACGGGCTCGGCAACACAGAGCGAAAGCGGCTGGAGGAGGACCTTCGGCGCGCGGAGAGCCAGGGCGACGTGCTCAGAAACCAGGTCGAGACGCTCGTCAACGGCGCCGCCGCGGATCGTGCCTTCGTGGAAGGCACATACAAGAGCGTGATGGCGAGCAGGCTGAAGGGCAAGAAGATCGCGGTGCTCTTCATCGGTTCGTCCGAGAAGGCTCGCCGTTCTGCGATTGCCACAGCGCTGGCTGACGCGAGTGCAGGGTCGCCCCTACGCATCAGGTTCGTCAAGGTTCCGGTCGATCCGAACATTCTGGCGACGAAACTCGCGAACAAGCCAGCGCTCGCAAACTACGCCGGGCCGGGACAGCTGGAGAACCTCGGCCACGACCTGGGACAGGAGTTCGTTGCGGGGACGGACACGCCGTTGTGGAGTGCATTGCAGAACGTCATCGTCGAGGAGAAGATCGGCCCGGCGAAACCGCCTGTCGACGGCGTCGTGATCGTTCGCTCGGTAGCGCCGCAGACCGGGCCGACCGCTCTGTTTCTCGAAGGTCTTTACGCGGGTCTCGCCGATGTCGGCGTTCCTGCAGTCGGTGTCGAGCGCACGAACGATGAGGGAAGCGCCATTCAGGCGTTCCAACGGGCAGGCATCTCGACCGTCGACGACATCGAGACGCAAATCGGGAAGCTCGCGCTCGTCGCGTTGCTCGCAGATCCGATGTTGACCGGCAGCTACGGAACCAAGAAGACTGCGCAGGCTCCGCTGCCGCCCATTGCCCCGCTGCCTGCGACGGCGAGTGGATGACCTGCTGACCATCCTCGTCCCTGCTCGAGACGAGGAGGCGGTGATTGGGACGACCGTGGCGCGGCTGCGCAACGCGTTTCCGCACGCGGAGGTGATCGTCGCAGACGACGGCTCGCGCGACCGCACCGCCGACGTTGCGGAAGAAGCAGGCGCCGTCGTCCTGCGCCTACCGCGTCGCGGCAAGGGACAGGCGCTATCCGCCGCAGAGCGCGCCGCGCCGCCGGGAGCGCTGCTGCTCTGTGACGCCGATCTCTCCGGCAAGCTAGAGCCGCTGTTGAACTCGAGCGGCGATCTGACCGTTGCCGCGTTCGCCGAACGAGTGGGGGGAGGCTTCGGCGTGGCGAAGCGCGTTGCCAGAGGACTGATCGGCGTGCTCGGGGGCATCGAGGTGCGAGAGCCGCTTTCGGGCCAGCGCGCTCTCTCTGCGGCGGCAAGGACAGCCTGCTTCCCGGTTGCGGCCGGGTTCGGCTGCGAGGTGCGGATGACGATCGACGCGGCGCGGTCCGGGTTGCGCGTCCGCGAGGTGGAGCTTCCGCTTGGTCACCGTGCGACGGGCCGCGACTTCGGGGGGTTCGTCCACCGCGCACGGCAGCTGCGGGACACCGTCTACGCCTGCGGGCCGCTCGGGATCAACTTCCATGGACTGCGTTTGCCGCTCGTCGGGTGGAAGGTGGGCGTCACGAATGGCCCGGCCATCGCCGCGGTTGCAGCGCTCGGCTTGGCCGACGATCTCTGGAGCGGCCCGGAGCGCGGTTTTCGCGCCCACCTGCGCAGCGGGCGGACCACCGGCGTTCTCAAGCTCGTCGGCATCCCTGCGGTCGGGTTACTCGCGACGCGGCGGGTCTCCGGAGCGCTACTCGTCGGTCTTGCCGCCAATGCGCTCAACCAGCTGGACACGCGTCCCGGTCGCGCCCTCAAGGCGTATCTGGCAGCGGCCGTGCCTCTGGACGCTCCGGTCGGCGTCGCCGTCCTGCTCCTTCCCTACGATCTTCGGGAGATGGCGATGCTCGGAGACGCGGGGTCGAACGCGCTGGGCGCCCTGCTAGGCTTGAATTCCGTGAAGCGATTCACGGGAAGAGGCCAGTGGCTGGCGATCGGCGCCCTAGCCTCCCTCACCATCGTCGGAGAGCGAAAGTCCATCGGCGCCTGGATCGACCGCGCGCCGGTTCTTTCGTGGATCGATCGGCTGGGTCGGGCATGAGTTCTTCCGCGCGTCCGACGAAGTACGTCTTCGTCACGGGCGGTGTCGTCTCGGCTCTCGGCAAGGGGATCGTCGCCGCATCACTCGGGCGGCTGTTGAAAGCGCGCGGGCTGCGGGTGCAGGCGCAGAAGTTCGATCCGTATCTCAACGTCGATCCCGGCACCATGAGCCCGTTTCAGCACGGTGAGGTGTTCGTCACCGAAGATGGCGCGGAGACTGACCTCGACATCGGTCATTACGAGCGCTTCATCGACGAGAACCTGACGCGTGCGGCGAGCCACACTGCCGGCGCGATCTGGGATTCCGTGCTGCGCAAGGAGCGAAAGGGCGAGTTTCTAGGCGCGACCGTGCAGGTGATCCCGCACATCACGAACGAGATCAAGAACCGCATTCGGGCCAGCGCCGTGTCGACTCCGACGGATGTGGTCATCAGCGAGATCGGCGGGACGGTCGGCGACATCGAATCACTCCCGTTCCTCGAGGCGATCCGCCAGTTCCGCCGCGAGGTCGGTGCGGAGAACGTGCTCTACCTGCACGTGACGTTGGTGCCGTTCCTCGAGGCGGCCGGCGAGCTGAAGACGAAGCCGACGCAGCATTCCGTCAACGAGCTGCGCCGCATCGGTATCCACCCCGACATCGTCGTCTGTCGCTCGCACGAGGAGTTGTCGATGGACATTCGCGAGAAGATTGCGCTCTTCGCCGACGTCGAGCTGGCAGCAGTGATCGCGTGCCCTGACGTTCCCGATGTCTACATCGTTCCGTCGCGCTTGAAGGCGGAAGGGCTCGACCGGCTGGTCGGCGAGAAGCTCGGGCTACCGCCCGCCGAAGCCGACCTGGGCGACTGGCTCGACCTGAACGAGCGAATGCAGCAGAGCGAGGAAGTCGTCGAGATAGCGCTGGTCGGCAAGTACGTGAAGCTGCAGGATGCGTACCTCTCGGTGCACGAAGCCCTGAAGCATGCAGGCGCACATCACGGCGCGAAGGTGCTAGTGAGCTGGGTCGATGCGGAAGGGATGTCTTTCGAAGAAGCGACCGGGCTGCTCGAGCAGGTCGACGGGGTGCTCGTGCCGGGCGGCTTCGGCTCGCGCGGCTGGGAAGGCAAGATCCTCGCGTGCCGCGTTGCCCGCGAGCGCGAGATCCCGTACCTTGGGATCTGCCTGGGGATGCACGTAGCGGTGTCCGAGTTCTCCCGGCACGTGCTTGGCCTCGATGGAGCCAACTCGACCGAGATGGACCCGGAGACGCACCACCCGGTGATCGACCTGCTGCCCGAGCAGAAGGAGATCGAGGATCTCGGCGGGACGATGAGGCTCGGTGCGCAGGCCGTGGAACTGGTGGGGGGGACCCGCGCACATGACGCCTACGGCGAGCCCGTCGTGCACGAGCGTCACCGGCATCGTTACGAGGTCAACAACCACTACCGTCCCGCGCTCGTGAACGGAGGGCTCGTCGTCTCGGGTACGTTCCAGGAGGGCCGGCTGGTCGAGATCGTGGAGCTTCCCGACCACCCCTGGTTCGTGGCGAGCCAGTTTCACCCTGAGTTCAAGTCGCGGCCGACGCGTCCAGCGCCGCTGTTCCGTGACTTCGTCGGCGCCGCCCTCGCGCGCTCGCGTGAACGGTCGGCCGTCGGCGCAGCCTCCGCGTAGGCATCAATAAGATCGAGTGATGGCCTCCGAGGTCGTCGATCTATTTACCGAGTTGGCGGCGCTCCCGAGCCCGCCGGGCGAGGAGCGCGCGGTTGCGGATGTCGTGATCGGCTACCTGTGCGATCTCGGGCTGTCCGTGGACGAAGACGACGCGGGCCCGAAAGTCGGCTCGAACATCGGCAACGTGTTTTGTCGTCTGGAAGCGACGGACGGCGGCAAGCCGATCTTCTTGTGCGCACATCTCGACACGGTGCCGCCCGAGGGCCCGATCGAGCCGGTGATCGAGGACGGCGTCGTGCGCAACGCGGCCGGGACGATCCTCGGCGCGGACAACAAGTCGGCCGTCGCCGCAATGCTCGAGGGCGCTCGCCGCGTTCTTGCCGAGAGCCGCCCCCACGGCGGCATCGAGCTCCTGTTCACGCCGAAAGAGGAAGTTGGCCTGCTCGGCGCGGCCGCTTTCGACCACCAGCGACTGCAGGCGCGACTGGGTTACGTGTACGACCAGGCGGCGCCGATCGGCGACGTGATCCTGGGTGCGCCGTACTCGCGGGCGATGCAGATTCGCTTCCACGGTCGCGCGGCCCATTCCGGCATGTACCCCGAGGAGGGACGCTCGGCCGTCGCGGCCGCGGCGCGTGCGATCTCGGACCTCCGCCTCGGCCGCGTCGACGAGGAGACGACGGCGAACGTCGGCATCATCCAGGGCGGGACGGCCGGCAACATCATTCCGGAGTGGTGCACGCTCGACGCCGAGGCGCGCTCCCACGACGAACGCAAGCTCGACGAGCTAGTGCAGGAGATGGTCGACGCTTTCTCCTTTGCGGCGGGGCTCGAAGACTGCGAGGTGGAGACGAAGGTATCGAAGAGCTACAAGGGCTATCGCTTCAAGCCCGACGATCCCGTTGTGCGAATCGCTCACTCGGCGCTCGAGCAGAGCGGCTACAAGCCGGCGTACGGGCTCAGCGGCGGCGCGGCGGATGCGAACGTCTTCAACGAGCGCGGGCTCGCGTGTCTCAACCTGGCGAACGGCATGCAGGACATCCACACGCCGGATGAGCACATCACCGTGGCAGACCTCGAGGGGATGGTGGAAGTGACCCTTGCTCTCGTGGATGCCGCTCGCGATGCTGACGCTTAGGCGCGGCAGGGTAACCGCTGTCGTCGAGCGGGTCGAAGGTCTCTCCCGGCTCGAGGTGGACGGCGTCCCCTGTGTCGCCTATCCACGGCTGACAGGCCCAGTGGCGCTCGGCGACGAGGTGATCGTGAACGCGCAAGCCCGTGAGTTGGAGCTCGGATCGGGCGGCTTCGACGTCCTCTACGCGAATCTGACGCGCGGGCTGGATCTGCCCGCTGAAAGCGACGCTCACGTGATGAAGCTTCCCTACACGCCCGCTCAAAGCGCGCGGCGCCACGCGGAGGAGGGGCGCACGCTGCCGGACACGCTGGCGGGGTTGCCCGTCGTCTGCTGCTCTCTGCACAGCCAGGTCGCGCCGGTCTGCGCGGGAATCGGGCACGAAGCGCGGGTCGCATACGTGCAGCTCGCGGGCGGCGCTCTGCCGGTCTCGCTGTCCGATGCGCTGCGTGCGTTGCGCGAACGCGGTCATGTCGGCACGTCGATCGCGGCCGGTGCCTGCCTGGACGGAGACGTCGAGTGCG
>JALYST010000173.1 GCA_030854665.1 Actinomycetota bacterium | reverse complement strand
GCGCGACGTTCGCTGCGGCCAAAGCTGCGAACCGGCGCTGCGCTGCGCCCGCACGTGGATCCCAGGCAGTACCGACGGCGGTGAGCGCGCGCCGCAGCGCAGGCTCGAGCCCGCCGTACAACCTCTCCACCCCACGCGTCTCGAAGTAGACGCAGCCGACCCCGGCCGGATCGACCGCGAAGCCCGTGTCTTCGAGTGCACGCAGAATCTCTTCCCACGCCTGCTCGGCGGCGGCCGGATCCGGCTCGACCAGGACGAGCTCGGGACACGTCGCCAGCCCCTCGCCGAGCCGCATCCCCGGACGGATCCCGAGCCGCTCCGCGGCTGCGGTCACCGGGCCGAGTACGGGCTCCGTTCCGGCCACCGGAGACAGCGCGGCCGGGCGCAGGGCGAGCCCCGGCTGCTTCCGCAGAGCCGCCCGTAACTCGAAGCCTGGGATGAGAAGGCAGGCGATCATGGGAACGTATGTTCTACACGAACACCTGTTCGCTTGTCAAGGGATCCCACTGGACACGGCGAAAACGGTCAACCCATGCGTGCCAGGGCGCTCCTTGCTCTGCCCCTGATCCTCGTCGCCGCGGCCATCACCCCTCGCGCCTCGGCGGCCGATGCGGGCGTCGCCGCCCTTCAGGTCGGCCTGCGCTCGCATGGGCTCTATCAGGGCCCCATCGACGGGCTCACGGGGCCGGGCACCGCGAAGGCGATTCGCCGCCTCCAGAAGCGCGCCCACATCACGGTCGACGGCGTCGTCGGCCCGCAGACCCGCAAGGCCCTCGGCCGCTTCGCGCGCCACCGGCTCGGCAACCGCAAGCTCGAGATCGGCAAGAAGGGCTGGGACGTCGCGTCGCTGCAGTTCCGGCTCGCCGAGCACGGCTTCCCCTCCGGCAGCTTCGACGGAATCTTCGGCCCGCGGATCAACTGGGCGCTCCGCCGCTTCCAGGACTGGTCCGCGCTCAAGACCGACGGCGTCGCCGGCCCCGCGACGCTCGCCGCACTCGCGGCACCGCCGCCCACGATTCCGCTGCCGCTCGCCTGGCCGATGACGGCGCCGGTTCTCGGTGACCGCTTCGGGCCTCGCGGCAACCGTTGGCATTCAGGCATCGACCTGCCGGCGCCGATGGGTCAGCCCGTCTACTCCGCGCAGTCCGGCCGGGTCGCCTGGGCCGGGTGGCGGGACGGCGGCTGGGGATTTCTCGTCGTGGTCGCCCACGGACATGGCGAGCGCTCGATGTACGCGCATCTTTCACGCATCGACGTGCGCGTCGGCGTCTGGATCGGACAAGGAGTTCGTGTCGGGCTCATCGGCGCGACGGGCGATGCGACCGGTCCGCACCTGCACTTCGAGGTCCGGATCAGAGGCGCGTCTGTGGATCCTCTTCGCGCCCTCCCATTAGGAGAAAGTCACTAGAGCGTCATTCATCTTCATCCCACCCATGGCACATGCACCCCTCGCGACGGGTCTAGTTTTGTGCACCCTCTTGCGCGGAACGCGCCGTTGGTGACGACGGCGAGTGTCCGCCCCAGCCACTCCGTAGCAGCGGAACTGCGCTTCGAGGTTGTGGATCTGCTTGCACTGCCAGAGCCAGGGCTTGCCTGTGGCAGCGCTCCCACCTCTCGCCGGCAGAACGAGCACAGCCGTGAGGCCCACCAGCAAGGAGGCATATCTCACGAGGCCGTGATCTCCGCGGCTCGCCCGACCATACCGACGAGGCGCGGCACGACGTCGAGAACGTTCTCGCGCGCGCAGAACGCGATGTCCTCTTCCAATCCAGGGGGCCCGTACGTCCGTGCGTTCAGCGCGTCAAGCGCGTTGGGAAAGGCACGCGCGATCAGCTCCGCCCCGATCGCCGCGTCGGTTCGCTCGGACTCCACGAGCTGCACGATGCGCCCCGCGCAGTATGCGTCGTCGAGCGCGAACGCGCCCTGAAAACCGGCGCACACGACCACGGCGTCGCGTTCCGCCGACGCGCCTGCGACCGCGTCGAGGTTCAGCAGACTGCCGAGCACGACCTCGTCACACCGCTGCGCGGTCTCCAGAATCGCCCGCGTCCCGTTCGTCGTCGAGAGGATCAACGTCTCCGCCCGGGGCTCCAGGAACTCGCGCGGCGACGCGCCGACGTCGAAGCCCTCGACCTGGACCGCCTTGCGCTCCCCGCCGACAAGCGAGTCGGGGATGTCCGCACGCAGCGCAAGCGCCTCCTCGATCTCTGCGCAGCAGAGCACACGCCGGTAACCGGACGCGAGTGCCTGCGCGATCGTCGACGTCGCCCGGAGGACGTCGACGACGACCCCGATCGGAGCAGGAGCCGTCTCAGCGGGAGTGAATGCGACGTGAATGCGCATCCAACTACGCTACTGCGCTCGTGGCTGAAGCCGTCGAGAAGACCTGTTACCGCCATCCCGACCGGGTGACCGGCCTCTCCTGCTCGGAATGCGGACGGCCCATCTGCACGGGGTGCATGACCATGGCTCCGGTCGGGATCCGCTGCCCGGAGCACTCGGGGAAGCCGCAAGGCGTCCAGCGCGTGACCCGGGGAGTCCGGCGCGCGACCTTCGAGGGCACGGGCGCGAAGGTGACGAAGGCGCTGGTCGCGATCAACGTCGCCGTTTATGTCGCCGAACTGGCGACGGGAGGCGGCGTGAACGGAACCGGAAGCACGATCTACCTGAGGGGTGTGCTCTTCGGCCCTTTGCTGGAACAGGGCGAGTGGTGGCGACTGCTGAGCGCGGCATTCCTGCACTACGGGCCTGTCCACTTGATCATGAACATGGTCGGCCTCTACTGGTTCGGTTCTCTGCTGGAAGCACGGATCGGCGCGGGCCGCTACCTCCTGCTGTACCTCGTCTCCGGGCTCGCCGGGTCTGCGGGAGCCCTGCTCTGGTCGAACGGTTTCTTGACGCCGACGGTCGGTGCGTCAGGCGCGATCTTCGGGATCCTTGGAGCCGGGCTCGTGCTCGAGCAGCAACGCGATTACGTCTTCGGTGGGAGCGCTCTGGGAGTGATCCTCATCAACTTCGTGCTCACGTTCTCGATTAGCAGCATTTCGAAGGGTGGACACATCGGCGGTCTCGTGGGAGGAATCATCTGCGCCCTCGGCCTGACCCGCTTCGGACGCGGTCATGCCGCCTATGGTCGTCCTGGACTGCTCGGAATGGGCACGATCGCGCTCGTCGGCGTTGCCTCGATCGCGATTGCCTACTGGCGGGTGACGACCTACAGCATTTGACTATGGAAAGCGAGGGCTCCGCCTAACGGTGCAGCCCTCGCTCGACTTCAACCGAGCAGCTTGTGACCCGCTTTGGCGGCGAGCTCGCCCGGATCGATCCCGAGCTTCTCGAGCTGTGCGGCGTGTGCGTTGTGGTCGATCTTCTCCGGCAGTTCGTCGATCGCGTGCTGAACGCGATCGTCCTTGCCCTTTTCCCGTAGAAGCTCGATGACGTGTTGTCTGTCGATTTCCATGACTTGGTGGTGTCCTGGAACCGAGCTACGAAACCTTGCATCGAGCACAATCCACGGATGGCAACCGTCCTGGTCGACGCGGAGAATGTGCGGCGCTCGCTCTGGCCGAACATGCCCGGCGAGGAGCTCGGCGAGCGAAGCAAGGCCTGGGGCGTGAAGGAGGGGCATGACGTGCAGGTCGTCTGGGAGGGCTCGGAGTCCGCAGACGACCAGATAGCCCGCCTTGTGAAAGAGCTCGAGCTTCCGGTCTGGGTCGTCACATCTGACCGCGGTCTGCGCGACCGCGTGCGTGACCACGCGGACCGCATCATCGGCGGCGGCTCGTTCGCACGCGAACTGCGCAAGAACTAGTCGTCCCTCGATCGAGGCACCTCGATCAAGTGAACTATGAGCCCACGGCACTGCCGATCCACACAGTGTGGCTCGGTCGCTCCTCGCCCTCGTTTCGCTCGTCTGCGTCAGCGCAGGCGCTGCTGCGCTCGCTCCGACTACCGCTGTCGGACGAGTTGCGGTCGACCGATCCGTCACCATGCCGGCCGGGTGGGTTCAGATTCCCACCGTGCGCCCGAAACCCGCACACATGATCGCCGAGGTCCGCCCAGGCCACGCCCTCGCACTACGCAGCCGGCCGTTCGGCCCGGTGCTCGCACGCGTGGGCTCGAGGACACCATTCGGATCGCCGCGCACGCTCGGCGTCGTGGCAACACGGCACGGACGCTGGCTTGCGGTCACGGATGCCGCCGTCGGGAACAATCGCATCGTGTGGGTCGACGCGAAGGCAGGCGGACTGCGCTACGCCCGCACGCGTTTCGAGCTGGACGTCGACCTTTCCACGCGCACGCTGGTCGTTCGACGCAACGGCGCCGCGGTGCGGCGAGTCAGCATCGACGTCGGTCGCACGGGTTCGCCCACTCCGACCGGAACCTTCGCCGTCACGGACAAGCTGAACGGCGCCGCCTACAACGCCGCCTACGGTTGCTGCATCCTCTCGCTCTCCGCAACGCAGCCGAATCTGCCCGCCGGCTGGACCGGAGGGAACCGCATCGCGATCCACGGCACGCTCTCGACAGGCGACTTCGGCCGGGCCGTGTCTGCGGGGTGCGTCAACGCGAGCGACTCGGATCTGCGCTACCTGATGCGCAAAGTCCCGCTCGGCACGCCCGTCGTCATTCGATCGTAAGCATGGGCTCGAGCCCCAGGAAGGCACCGGCGCGTTCGACTTCGGTGTCGAGTTCCGCCCGCTCGCCACGCATGAGCTTCCTGCTCGGCGTCACCTGGAGCTCGATGCGCTTGCCTCGCTTCTTTCGCTCCCAGAGTCCCGCCGCAATCCCGTCGACCATCAGGAATCGGACCCCCGCGGGCCCTTCGTACTTGCCACGTCCATGGACTGCGACCTGGGCGCGCACCTCCTCGGGCACAAGCTGGTCGCGCTGGCGAAAGCCCATCACGTAGACGTCGTATTCGGGTAGCAAGCGGACGCTCGCCTCCGGCTGGGGAAAGTCGGTGTCGCCGGCGAGGACCGACGCAGCGTGTCCTTCGACGTCCACCGCCTCCAGCTCGTTCCCCATCGAGTCGAACAGCGCTCGCGCGTCGGCCGACTTGAACTGTCGTGACGTGAACCACTCCCGGAAGTCCTTCGGCGTGGCCGGGCCGTGCGTGCGCAAGTAGCGGCGGCAGACCTCGCGCAGGCTCTCCTGCTCGTCCACCTCCTCCCAACCCTCAACCCACTGGTCCGGGCGGGCGAGCGTGATCTTGCTCCCCTGCGGCGGCCCTTGACAGAGGACGGCGCCGCCGAAGAACGCGAAGCCCGACAACAGACGCCCTTTTGCCTTCAGCCCGACGCGTTGCACGACCTCGGCGGCCAGTTCCTCGCGCAGCAGGCAGCGGCCGTCGAGCGTGTCCAACACCGCTGCGCGTATCTCTTTCACGTCCTCGGCCCCGAGTGGCGCGTGCAGTTCGCCTTTGGGATCGACCCAGGCTTCCAGCCCCTGCGGCTCGCCGGGTGACACCGCTCGTCCAGCCGCGTACCAGAGCGGCAACTCGTCGGCTGGATGCAGATGGAGGGTCCCGCGCAGCGTCCACGCCTTCACGAGCTCTCTGCGTTCCCAAAGCGCGTCGCGGACGTCCTGCTGCGTGATCCCATCGACGCGAACGGCGAGCTGCAGCTCCGCCGACGCCTGTACCTGCGCGTGGATCCCGCCCGTGTCGTGCACCACGTCGACGAGGTGCTCCGCGCTTGCTCGAACGCCGAGCGAGCTGCGGGCGAGCCGGCGGGCTCGAACCTCGTTCCAGGAAACGCTCTTCAGCTAGAGAAACCGCTTCCGGTCGACGAGCTTTCCACCGGTGAGCCAGGCAAGCGCGCCGCGCTCGAGGACCTGGACGTGGGCTGCCGCAGGATCCTCGTCCGCATGATTTTCACGGTACGTTGCGATCCACGCGCGTACGTCGCCGTCGGAGCTCACGCTGGCAACGCGTTCTCCATCGAGCAGGATCGCGTAATCGGTCATCAGCCGCCGGCGGCCGCGTACGTCACGGCCCCGCTGGCAGCCAGCGCCGCCTGGGCCGCTGCGAGACGTGCGAGCGGCACGCGATAGGGCGAGCAGCTGACGTAGTCCAGCCCGAGTTCGTGGCAGAAGGCCACGGACTTCGGGTCTCCCCCGTGCTCGCCGCAGATGCCGAGCTTGATGTCGGGCTTCGTCGACCGGCCTCGCTCAACCGCGATCTGCATCAGGTCGCCCACCCCGTCGACGTCCAGCGTCTCGAACGGGTTCTTCTCCAGCACGCCGTCCTCGAGGTAGTGCGTCAGGAACTTGCCCTCCGCGTCGTCGCGCGAGAAACCGAGTGCCGTCTGCGTGAGGTCGTTCGTCCCGAAGGAGAAGAAGTCGGCCTCCTCGGCGATCTCGTCGGCGCGGATGCACGCGCGCGGCAGCTCGATCATCGTCCCGCACAGGTACTCGACCTCCGGCGCTTCTTCCTCGGCGACGCGCACGGTCAGCTCGCGGAGCCGGCGCAACTCCTCCGCGAAGCCGACGAGGGGATGCATGATCTCGACAAGCGGCGCCTCACCGGTCCGCTCCTCGACCGCGCTCGCCGCGCGAATGATCGCGCGCACCTGCATCTCGTAGATCTCCGGCCACTGCAGGCCGAGACGGCACCCGCGGGTCCCTAGCATCGGGTTCGATTCGTGCAACTGCCTGATGCGGCGGCGCGTTCGCTCGTCGGCGGCCTGCTCGGGCGCCGGCAGGAACTCGTGCAACGGTGGATCGAGCAGGCGGATCGTCACCGGCAGCCCGGCCATCGCTTCGAAGATGGCCTCGAAGTCCCCTTGTTGCATCGGAAGCAGCTTGTCGAGCGCCTTGCGCCGGCCCTCCTCGCTGTCGGCCAGGATCATCTCGCGCACTACAGGGAGGCGGTCGTCCGCCATGAACATGTGCTCGGTACGGCAGAGGCCGATGCCCTGTGCTCCGAACTCGCGGGCCTTGGCTGCATCTTCTGGCGTGTCCGCATTCGCCCGTACCTTCAGTGTCCGATGCTCGTCGCCCCAGCCGAGGATCGTCCCGAGGTCATCGTTCACCTCGGGCGGCACAAGCGGCACTTCGCCCACGATCACCGCTCCGGTGCCGCCGTCGATTGTCAGGATGTCCCCCTCGGACAGGGTCCGGTCACCCACCTTGATCGTGCGGGCGTCGATGTCGATCGACAGCCCTTCGCAGCCGGCGACGCAGGGCTTGCCCATGCCGCGCGCCACCACCGCTGCGTGCGACGTCATGCCGCCGTGCGCGGTAAGGATTCCGGCCGCCTGGATCAGGCCGTGGATGTCGTCCGGCGTCGTCTCCCAGCGGACGAGGATGACACTCTCCCCCGCCTTGCCGCGCTGCTCGGCCGCGTCCGCGTCCAGGACGATCGCCCCGCAGGCCGCGCCCGGAGAGGCGTTCAGTCCCCTCGTGGCGACCTCCCACTCGGCGGTCGGGTCGATCATCGGATGCAAGAGCTGGTCGAGCTGCGCGGGATCGATCCGCGCCACCGCGTCCTCGCGTGAGATCACCCCTTCCTCGACCATGTCGACCGCCGCCTTGACCGCTGCCGCTGCCGTGCGCTTGGCGGAACGTGTCTGCAACAGATAGAGCTCGTTGTCCTCGACCGTGAACTCGATGTCCTGCATGTCGCGGTAGTGCTCCTCCAGCCTGCGCATCGTGGCGAGCAGCTGTTTGAACGCGCCGGGAAGCTTTTGCTCCATGTGCGCGAGCGGCTCCGGCGTGCGAGTGCCGGCCACGACGTCCTCGCCCTGTGCGTTGGCCAGGAACTCCCCGTACAGCCCGGGCTCGCCGGTCGACGGGTCGCGGGTGAAGGCGACGCCGGTGCCCGACTCGTCTCCCTTGTTGCCGAAGACCATCTGGACGACGTTGACCGCAGTGCCGAGCTCGTCCGGAATGTCATAGGTGCGGCGGTAGACCTGCGCGCGCGGTGAGTCCCACGAGTCGAAGACGGCTCGGACCGCACGCGTCAGCTGGTCGCGCGGATCCTGCGGGAAGTCGCGCTCGGTCTCCTCCCGGTAGACCGCCCGATAGGTATCGATCAGCCCGGCCAGATCGTCGGCGGACAGATCGACGTCCTGCGAGACGCCGCGCGACTGCTTCAGATCCGTGAGTGCCTGTTCGAACCGGTGCCCGTCGATGCCGTCGACGACCTCGCCGTACATCTGGATCAAGCGCCGGTACGAGTCGTTTGCGAAGCGCTCGTTCCCCGTCGCGCGCGCGAGGCCGACAACCGCCTCGTCGTTCAGCCCGAGGTTGAGAATCGAGTCCATCATCCCCGGCATCGAGACCGCCGCGCCCGAGCGCACGGACACGAGCAACGGGTCATTCATGTCGCCGAAGCGCTTGCCGGTCTTCTCTTCCAGTGCGCGGAGATGCCGATCGATCTCCTCCTCCACCCCGTCCGGCAGTGTCTTGCCGTTCGACATGTACGCGCGGCAGGCGTCGGTCGTGATCGTGAACCCGGCCGGGACGGGCACACCCATCTGCGTCATCTCCGCAAGACCGATCCCTTTGCCGCCTAGGAGCTCACGGCCCCCGGTGGAAGGCTCGTCGAAGTCGTAGACGTAGCGCTGGGGCAAGGGCGGGAATCCTCTCACAAATCCCCTGCAATACTCGGCGTTGTGCCTGAGCCGAGGATCGTTGCGATGGGCGGCGTCCCTGACGAGACACTGCTCGAATACGTGCTCGGCCTCGCGCGCGGAAAGCGGCTGCTCTACGTTCCGACCGCGGGGATGGAGGACTCGGCACGGACGGTTTGGTGGTACGAGCGGCTGCACGGACGGGCCGAGATGACGCACTTGCACTTCTTTCCCTGGCCTCCCTCAGGGCTCACTGAGCTTGCGCTCGACCACGACGTGATCCTTGTCACCGGCGGAAACACGGCGAACGCCCTTGCGATCTGGCGAACGCACGGCTTCGACGAGGTCTTGCGGGAAGCCTGGCAGCAGGGCGTCTTGCTTGCCGGCTGGAGCGCAGGAATGATCTGCTGGTTCGAGCACGGCGTCACGGATTCGTTTGGCCCCGAGCTCGCGCCGATGGAGTGCCTGGGCTTCCTGCCGGGAAGCGCGTGCCCCCACTACGACGGCGAGGAGCAGCGCCGTCCTGTCTATACGCGCCTGGTTGCGGAAGGACTACCGGCCGGCGTCGCCGCCGACGACAACGTGGCGCTTCACTACATCGGCACGGAGCTGCGTGAGGTGGTGAGCTCGCGCGAGGGAGCTGCCGCGCACCGCGTCGAGGCAGACGGCGAGCACGCACTCGGAACCCGGCTGTTGGACTAGCGGCCGCGCCCGCGCCGGGCGCGGAACTCCGCCAGCCAGGCGAGTCCTCTGAGCCCCATCCAGAGCGGCGTGAGCAGCACATAGAAGAGGACGAGGGCGAGGCCGAGAAAGCACCACCACAAGGCCCAGCGCCACACGGGCACGGGCGGCTTCGGCTTCACGTGGCCTCCGGCGCTGCGGCTATCGCCTTCCGGCCCTCCACAGTGCGCAGGATGCGCTGGGCCGTCTCCTCGATCGACAGGTCCGAAATGTCGATCACGGGGCAGCCGAGCCGCCTCTGCACCGCAGCCGCCTCGTCGAGCTCGTCGTACACCTCCGTCAGCTCCGCGTAGCGGCGGTTGTTGGCGCCGAGATTACGCACGCGTGCGCGCCGGATCTCGGCGAGCCGGTCGGCGTGGATCGTGACGCCGACGATCTTGGCGGGGTCCAGCTCGAACAGCTCCTTCGGCGGCTCGATGCCCTTCACGATTGGGACGTTCGCAACCTTGTGCCCGAGGTAGCCGAGGTAGATCGACAGCGGCGTCTTCGAGGTGCGCGAGACGCCGACGAGCACGATGTCGGCTTCGTCGAGGCCTGCCCCCACTCCGTCGTCGTACTTGACCGCGAACTCCATCGCCTCGATGCGACGGAAGTACGCCGGTGTCAGCGGCGCCCTCGAGCCGGGCGTCATGCGCGCGGCCTGGCCGGACACGCGCGCGACCGCGTCGATCGGGTGGCCGAGCAGATCGCAGTAGTGGACACGGGCACGGCGGCAGAGCCGGCGCATCGCATCGCGCAGCTCAGGGTCGACGAGCGTGTAGATCACTACGGCGGCATGGCCGCGGGCGCTCAGCACGGCCCGCTCGAGGTCTGCGACTGTTTCGGCCCTGGTGTGGCGCACCTCCTCGAACGCCTGCTCGGGAAACTGGGCCTCGAGGGCGAGCACCAGGCGCGCGGCAGTCTCTCCCGTGGAGTCGGAGACGATATGAAGCTCGACCGTCGGCTGCTCCGTCACGCTCGCATTCTCGCGGATAACGTCCCAGGCCATGGCCGTCGCTCGCCTCCGGCTCCCTCGCGTGAGGGAAACCATGTTTCCCTCACGAGCTCCCTTCTTTAGAGATCGCCTCAACTCACGCGCCGCTGAGATCGCCGCGTGTGCTGAGGAGAAAGAGCGGGGAAACCTCTCGGTTTCCCCCGAGGC
>JALYST010000154.1 GCA_030854665.1 Actinomycetota bacterium | reverse complement strand
AGGTCGAGGAGCGGACGCAGTGTCCTGCGCAGCTCTTCGTGTGTTCCCTTTCCCAGCCAGCGCTCAGGGCAGAGGCGCAGCGGATCGGAGGTTGGACGCGGCTTCGCGCCGGCGCCCAGGAGGACGTCGCCCACAACGACGGCGCGCTGGTCCGGCAGCCAGTAGACGACCTCCGCCGAGCGTGCGGTCTGGAACGCGCGGATGCTGCCCGGCAGGTCGTCGCCGGCGCGGAACGGATCCGTCACTTCGACTTCCCTGGTCCCGAGCGGTCGGTTCGAGCGCGCCGAAGCCCAGACGTGCTTGGCGCCAAGCTCAGCCGTGCTGCGTCCGTGCCAGTAGACGGTGATGAGCACATGGTCGGGCGTCCCGATCCCTTGTGGCAGATCGATCGGATCGATCAGCACCAGGCCGTCGCTCGTCTCGACGGCGACCGAGCCGACGTCTTCCTCCCAATGGTCATGCCACGCCGTCCAGCGGCGCAACCCAGGTGCGACTTGAAGCATTCCGCCATTTTCCCTAACAGGACCTCAGTAGGCTGCGCTCATCCGCAGGATGTTCCCCATCGGCCTCGTCACCGCGGCTCTCCTGGTGGTTTCCGGGTGCGGCGGATCCGACAAGTCCTCGAATCCGCCGGGCAGCTACTCCCTTCCGTCGCCGACAGCGACGGCGACAACCGGTACCGGCGGGATCGATCCGCTCGAGGACGCCGGGACGAACCCGGTCGAGGGCTCTGCGAGCGGCAGCGAGACCGCCCTGCTCGAACGGGTAGCGGTCGGGCGCCACGAAGGCTATGACCGGGTTGTCTTCCAGTTCAGGAGCGCGCTGCCGGGCTACAAGGTCGAGTACGTCGAGCCTCCGCTGAAGGAAGACGGGTCCGGGAATCCCGTGAAGATCAAAGGCAGTGCTTTCGTCGTCGTGCGCATGGAGCCCGCTTCCGGTTTTGACCTGAACACCGGCGAGGGCGTGATGACCTACAAGGGGCCGAGGCGGATCGACGGCTCGAGCGTGGGCACGTCGGTCGTGCAGGAGGTCGTCCGGACGGGAGATTTCGAAGCCGTGCTGACCTGGGCGATCGGGCTCTCGGACAAGGTCGACTTTCGGGTGCGTACTGCGACGTCGCCTGCGCGGCTGATCGTCGACTTCCGCAACCATTAGGGCATGAGCGGTCCCGCCGAGCGGGAGCAGTTGAAGGTGCTGGCGCAGCTCCGCGAGATCTGCCTCGCGCTTCCAGAGACCAGCGAGCGGCTCAGCCATGGGGCGCCGACGTTCTTCGTGCGACAAAAGCGTGCGTTTCTGATGGTGTTGACAAATCACCACGGCGACGGGCGCTTCGCGATCTGGTGCGCGGCGCCGGAGGGCATGCAGGCGATGCTCGTGGAGGCCGACCCCGAACGGTTCTTCGTGCCGCCGTACGTCGGCCACAGAGGCTGGCTCGGCCTGCGGCTCGACCGTGGCATCCACTGGGACGAGCTCACGGGCATTGCCGAGGATGCCTACGCGGAGGTCGCGCCCGCGAAGCTCGTCGAGACAGCCCAGATCTTGCGGGAGGCTTGACCCAGGCCGCCGAACATTGAGAACATCGCCACGAGGGTCACCCCGACAACGGAGGTGAAGCTGTGGCGGAATCGCGCAAGGTGGGCGCGGTCACGTACCGGGATGCCGGCGAGGACTACTTCCTGAAGCGAGCCCTGCGGCGCCACGCGGGCGTTTGGTCGCTTTGGGCGCTGGGCGTTGCGGCGGTTATCTCAGGAGACTTCTTCGGCTGGCAATTCGGACTGGCGTACGGCTTCGGAGGGCTGTTGGTCGCGACGATCGTGATCACAGTCATGTACTTCGGGCTCTGCTACTCGATTTCCGAGATGTCGCCTGCAATGCCGCACACCGGTGGTGCGTACTCGTTCGCGCGTTCAGCTCTGGGACCTTGGGGTGGCTTCACCACCGGTGTCGCCGAGACGATCGAGTACGTAGTGACGCCGGCGGTGATCGTGGTCGGGATCGGTGCGTACATGAACTCGATCTCGGACGATCTGTTCGGGTTCACGCTACGTCAGCCGCTGTGGTGGGCGATCTTCTACGCGATCTTCGTCGGGCTGAACTACGTCGGCGTCGAGGCGACGTTCCGGTTCACCGTGGTGATCTGCATCGCCTCTCTGGCAATCCTGCTCGTGTTCTTCATCGGTGCGATCCCGAACTTCGACTTTCAGAAATGGGCGATCGACACCAACGGGGGCTGGTTCATCGACGGCGTGCCCGGGGTGTTCTACGCACTTCCGTTTGCGATCTGGTTCTACCTGGCGATCGAGGAGCTGCCGCTGGCTGCAGAGGAGTCTGCGGATCCGAAGCGCGACATTCCGAAGGGAACGATCTGGGGCCTCGTCACGCTCGTTATCTGCGCTGCCGGCGTCCTCTTTCTCAACTCCGGGATCAAGCCGGGCTCGAAAGACCTAAGCACGTCAGGCGAGCCGCTGCTCGATGGCCTCAAGACGATCTTCGGGTCGGGTACCTCGGCATCTGTCCTCGGCCTCGTCGCAGTCGCCGGTCTCGTTGCCAGCTTCCACACGATCATCTACGCGTACGGGCGAAACATCTTCTCGCTCTCGCGGGCGGGCTACTACCCGCACTTCTTCTCCATCACCGACAAGAAACGGCAGACACCTCACGTCGCTCTGCTGCTCGGTGCGGTTGTCGGCTGGCTCTGCGCATTCCTGATCTATCACAGTCCGGGTACGAGTCAGGTAGGAGCGTCGCTGCTCTACATGGCCGTGTTCGGCGCTGTGATCTCGTACTTCATGCAGTGCGTGTCGTTCATTCTGCTGCGGCGCAAAATGCCCAACATCGAGCGTCCGTTCCGGAGCCCGCTTGGGGTACCCGGGGCGGCGGTCGCCGGTGTGATCGCGCTCGTCTCACTGGTCGCGATCTTCTGGAACGCCGACTATCGGCCTGGGGTCTACGGCGTCGCGATCTTCTATGCGGTGGCCATCGCGTACTTCGCAATCGCGGGTCGTCATCGCCTCGTCCTCTCACCGGAGGAGGAGTTCGCGATGACGGGTGGCCAGCACGGGCATCCCGAGCGAGAGGGATACGGTCACACGCGCGTGGGAGGCACCGGCGAAACGCCGCCGGACGGACCTCAGGCGCCGGGAAGCATGGCGTAGGCATGATCATGGAGAGAGCCGGACTCGCCTCCGGCTCTCTCTCACTCCAAGGAGCTGCATGCTGAGCGTCGACGAGCTGAAGCAAGAGGTTGCCGACGGCACGATCGACACCGTCGTCGTGGCGTTCACCGACATGCAGGGCCGCCTAATGGGCAAGCGCGTCCATGCGCAGTACTTCGTCGACGAGAACATCGCCGACCACGGCGTCGAGGGCTGTAACTACCTGCTCGCACTGGACATGGAGATGGATCCGATCCCCGGCTACTCGATTGCGAGCTGGGAGCAGGGGTACGGCGACTTTGCCATGCGGCCCGATCTCGACACGCTGCGTCGCATTCCGTGGCTGGAGGGGACCGCGCTCGTGCTCTGCGACGTCACGTGGGAGGACGCCGCGCCGGTCAGGCCGTCGCCGCGGCAGGTGCTCAAGGCTCAGGTCAAGCGCGCTCGCTCGCTGGGGTACGAACCGATGATCGGCTCCGAGCTTGAGTTCTACTTGCTGAAGGAGAGCTTCGAGGAAGCGCACGCGAAGCACTATCGCGACCTGACGCCGTCGGTGCCGTACATCCTCGACTACCACGTGCTTGCAACGACTTACGACGAACCGTTCATGCGTCAGATCCGGAACGGGATGCACGGTGCGGGCATCACCGTCGAGAGCTCGAAGGGCGAGGCGTGGCCGGGGCAGCAGGAGGTCAACTTCCGCTTCACGGACGCCGTCACCATGGCGGACAACCACTCGGTGTACAAGAACGGCGCCAAGGAGATCGCGCACCTGAACGGATGCTCGATCACGTTCATGGCGAAGCCCGACCACTCGTGGATAGGGAGCTCGTGTCACATCCACACGAGCCTGTGGCGCGACGGCAAGAACGCGTTCGACGGCGGCCCCGACATCTTCAAGCAGTTCCTCGCCGGCTGGATTGCGGGCGCGAAGGAGTTGGCGATCTTCCTGGCGCCGACGATCAACTCGTACAAGCGCTACGCCGCGGGCTCGTGGGCGCCGACGACGCTCGCCTGGGGGCATGACAACCGCACGTGCGGCTTCCGGATCGTCGGGCACGGTGCCGCTCAACGGATCGAGACGCGCATACCCGGCGGCGACGTCAATCCCTATCTCGCCTTTGCGGCGCTGATCGCGGCAGGGCTCCACGGAATCGAAGCAGGGCTCGAGCTGCCGCCGGCCTTGGAAGGGAACGCGTACGAGTCGGATGCGGCGCGGTTTCCGTCGACGTTGCGCGAGGCGATCGAGGCGCTCGAGCACGGGACGATCGCGCGGGCGGCGCTCGGCGACGACGTCGTCGACCACTACCTCAACTACGCACGCACCGAGCAGCGCCTGTTCGACGAGGTCGTGACCTGCTATGAGCGGGAGCGTTTGTTCGAGCGTGGCTAAGCCGCTCATCGGCATCACGACGTACGTCACTCCGGCGAATTGGAGCTACTGGGAGCTGGAAGCGGCGCTCATTCCCGTCGACTACGTGCGCGCGGTGGAGCGGGCAGGCGGGCGGGCATTGCTCGTCCCGCCGAGCGAGGACGGAGTGGAGGAGACGCTGGAGGCGCTGGACGGGCTGTTGTTCTCCGGCGGCTCCGATCTCGATCCCGGCCTATACGACCAGGAGCCGCACGAGGAGACCTTCGGCATCCATAAGGTGCGCGACCGCGCCGAGCTCGCGCTCCTCGAGGCTGCGCTCGAGCGCGATATGCCGGTGCTCGCGATCTGCCGGGGAAGCCAGGTGCTGAATGTCGCGCGCGGGGGCGACCTCGTGCAGCACCTCCCGGAGGTCGTCGGGGACGAGAAGCACAAGCACACGCCCGGCACGTTCGCGGATCACGACGTGACGGTGGAAGACGGAACGCGGCTGGCATCGCTGCTCGGCGACCGAGCACCTGTGAAGTCGCACCATCATCAGGGAATCGGGCGAATCGGAGAAGGCCTCCGCGTGGCAGCGCATGCCGAGGACGGAACGGTCGAAGCGGTGGAGGATCCGAACCGTCGCTTCGCCGTCGGTGTCCTCTGGCATCCGGAAGCCGGCGAGGACGCACGACTCTTCGAGGAACTGGTGCGCGAAGCGGCGCAGTATCGCGCCGCCCGCAACGACTGAGGCCCGAGCCGCACCAAATAGCCGGGACCAACTGATCCACGGCCGGGTGTCGGACACCGTGCCGAAAGAGTAACGCGTGCTCCACAGCCGAGGCTGCCGGCGATTCGTCGCGCTAGCGTCGTTCTCATGGCGCGTCGGCTGAGGATCTTCGAACCGGGCGCGTATTACCACGTCGCCGCTCGCGGGAACAATGGCGAGCCGATCGTCCGCGACGACCTCGATCGTCTCGACCTCCTGCGCTTGCTCTCCCGAATCGCTTTCGAGAATCGATGGCGGGTCGTCACCTACTGCCTGATGACGAATCACTACCACCTGCTCATGCGAGCAACCAACGTGGGCTTTGCCGCCGGGATGCAGCAGATGAACTGCGGCCACGCCCGCCGCATGAATCGCAAGCATGGGCGCACCGGCCATCTCTTTCGAAACCACTACTCTTGGTGGCCGGTCGAGAATGACCAGCATCTCCGCGAGGCAGTTCGCTACATCGTCCGGAACCCGGTCCGAGCCGGGATCTGCGCCAGCCCGGAACAGTGGCCGTGGAGCAGTTACAGGGGCCGCCGCCGATCTCGAGCACCCGTCGGACTTCCTCGCGCTGGGCGATCTTCTCGGCCTCTTCGGGACGAACCCGACGCAGGCGCGGGTGGCCTTTCGGGACTTTGTCGCCGCAGGCGACGTCCCGGTGTCGGACACCTGGACGTGGGACACAGTGACATGAGGAACTCCGCCGTGGTCCAATGCGCCAGATGGCACTGATCGTGACCAACCCCGCGACGGAGGAGACGATCGCCGAGCTCGACCCCGCTGGGGTTGACGAGACCGACGCCGCCGTCGAGCGCGCCAAGCGGGCTTTCAAGGAATGGCGCGCCGTTGCGCCCAGCGATCGCGCCCGCCTCCTGCGCCGCCTCGCGACGCTCGTCGAGGAGCACGCGGAAGAGCTCGCCCGGATCGAATCGCAGAACGTCGGCAAGCCGATCGCCGGCGCCCGCGCCGAGGTCGCCATGGTCGCGGAGGTCTTCCACTTCTACGCAGGCGCGGTCGACAAGCACTACGGCCAGACCATCCCCGTGGCCGGCGGGGTCGACATGACGCTCCGCGAGCCGCTCGGCGTCGTCGGGCTCATCGTTCCCTGGAACTTTCCGCTCAACATCTCCAGCTGGAAGCTCGGGCCCGCACTTGCCTGCGGAAACACCGTCATCCTCAAGCCCGCCGAGCTGACACCGCTCTCCGCGCTGCGGTTTGCTGAATTGATCCTCGAGGCCGGGATACCGGAGGGTGTCGTCAACGTCATGGTCGGGCCCGGCCGCATCGTCGGGCAGCGGCTCGTCGAGCACCCCGATGTTGCGAAGATCGGCTTCACGGGCTCGACGGAGGTCGGCCGCGGTGTGATGCAAGGCGCGGCCG
>JALYST010000147.1 GCA_030854665.1 Actinomycetota bacterium | reverse complement strand
CTCCTGGGTGCGATAAGGGCAAAGGCTGGTTCTGCTGGTCTTGCGCGGCTTGTTCAGGCCATCCTGGATGACCTTGGTTACGTCCGGTTCTCTCAGTTCGGTAGACCGGTAAGTAGATCGGCGAGGGCATCAGGCGAGAGCAGTCTCGGGCACGCGGCGGCGTGCTCCCTTCAAATGGATCGTCAGCGACGCACGCAGGATGGGCGGGTTGACCTGTGAACCCCTGTAGCCGAAGCTACCTTGGGTGAGCATTCTCGTCGTCGGAGCGACCGGGTTCCTCGGCACGGAGATTTGCCGCCGGCTCGCTGATAAAGGGACACCGCCGCGCGCGCTCGTGCGTGAAACCTCCGATCCCGCGCGGGTCGAGGCACTGCGGCGCGAGCTGGGAGCGGAGATCATCGTCGGTGACCTCCGCGACCGAGAGTCGCTCGACAGCGCCTGCGCCGGCGTCGATGTCGTCTTTTCCACGGCGACCTCGATCATCCGCGAAGGTGAGATCTCGGCCGTCGACGGTGAGGGTCAGCTGAACCTCGTCGATGCTGCGCGTGGCGCGGGCGTGACGCGGTTCCTCTACGTCTCTTTCGAGGAGCTCGGAACTGGTGCGCCGCTCGAGCACGCGAAACGCGCGGTTGAGGAGCGACTGCGCGCGAGCGGAATCAGGTACACGATCCTTCGAGCGGGACTGTTCCACGAGACCTGGCTCACCCCCGCGACAGGCTTCGATGCCGCAAACGGCACCGTCAACGTTTACGGATCCGGCGAGGCGGAGCTGAGCTGGATCTCCCTCTCGGATGTCGCCACCGCTGCCGTCAACTCACTCGAGGAGCCAGAGACGGAAAACGCCATCGTCCCGATCGCGGGGGAGCGGCTGAGCTACACAGACGTGGTCGCGGCCTTCGAAGATGTAACAGGCCGGTCGATGGCCGTCCAGCACGTGCCGGCGGAAGCGCTCGCGGCGCAGCGCGATGCGTCGTCGGACGAGCGCGAGCAGTCGTTCGCGGGGCTGATGCTTGGCGTGGCCGCCGGCTCGCCGCCAGGCGACGGTGTGACGTGGCTGCGCCGCCTCGGCGTTGAGCACCCGCATACTGTCCGCGACGTTGCCGCCCTGGTGAAGTAACCGGACTCTACGGCGGCTTGCCGGCAACGAAGACGTACTCGCCGGCTGTCATCGCCGAGCCGCGCACCGTCACCGGAGGCTCGATGCCGATCAACCAGAGCACCCGCGACTACTTCGACGTCGGCGATCGGGAGGAACTCGCGTACGAGGAGAAGCTCGAGCGCTATCGCGAGCTCGCCGACGCCCACCTCCAGGCCACTGCCTTCGAGGACTTCCGCGCCACGGCGCTCCCGCATCTCGACGAGGCGATGGTCGAGTACGTCGAGAGCGCCGAGTTCGACGGGCTGCTCGTCCGAATCATCCGAGCCGAAGAGCGGCCCGAGATGCAGGAGTTGCTCATCGAGCGCTCCCGAGCCCTCGTCGGCGCGTGGGCTGCCGAGGAGCACGCCGCCGAAGCCGGCCGCTAGCGAACTCGCCTCGCCGGGCTCGGCGCAGCGCTCGAACTTGTCGGTCCCAACACCCTCTGGGCTGCGCAAACGTCTCCTTCTTCGAAGGCGACTGCGCGACCGCGACTGTCGGCGCACTCTCGACGACCAGCAGCTAGTCCTCTACCTCGGGCCCACGGACTGGCTGCTCGCCGTCAAGCGTGCGCGTGCGAGCGGTCGTGCGCGTGCTTGCTCGTCATCCCCAACACTGGTCCGGCGCAGATCCAGGTCCCTCAGAACCCGAGCCCGATCCCGGTCCGCCGGTGCGCTTGACGCGCGGCCTGGCGCAGGTCGAGCATCCCCACCGGCCGCTCGCCTTCCAGGACGGGCAGGTGGTGGAAGCCACACTCGGTAATCAGGTCACCGCCGCATCGATCGAGGTGGCGGCTGACACGGCGATCGGTTCGGCCGTCATCCACTCGCGAACGCGCGCCTCGTTCGGGTGGACGCCGGCCAGCGAAGGCGCTCGATGATCGCGCTCGACTGTGAGAGCCGCCGCCGCGACCGACATGGCGGGCGCGGCTCGCTACGGCCCATCCGGGAACCTATCCCGCTCGGAAATCGTGAGATTTCCGAGCGATCATCACCGAGCGAGACGCGAGACGGCACCGTAGCTGGACACGAGGCGGGGTGTCGGTGATCATCGTCGCATGAGCGCACAGCTTCCCGCGGGTGTCGTCACGTTCCTCTTCACCGACGTGGAGGGCTCGACGAAGCTCCTTCACGAGCTCGGCGACGCGTACGCGGCGGCCCTCTACGAGCATCGCCGGATCCTTCGGGAGGCGTTCGGCACGCGTGACGGAGTCGAGGTCGACACCCAGGGAGACGCGTTCTTCATCGCCTTCGCGCGCGCGTCGGACGCAGTGGCCGCCGCCGCCGACGCACAGAGGGCTCTCGCCGAGGGGCCGATACGCGTCCGCATGGGGCTCCACAGCGGCGAGCCTGTCCTCACCGACGAGGGGTACGTAGGGCTCGACGTCCACAAGGGCGCCCGCATTGCCGCCGTCGGCCACGGCGGGCAGGTGCTGCTCTCGGAGGCGACCCACGCGCTCGTGGACGTTCGGGCGAAAGACCTCGGGCCCCACCGTCTCAAGGACCTGACCGCCCCGGAGCGGATCTTCCAGCTCGAGATCGAGGGGCTGCGCTCCGAATTCCCCCTGCTGAAGACGCTCGACACAGGCATCACCAACCTCCCGTCCCCCCGGACGTCGTTCGTCGGGCGGAGGGAGGAGCTGGATGAGATCGACCGCAGACTCGAAGATCCGGACTGCCGTCTCTTGACACTCGTCGGCCCCGGGGGCATCGGGAAGACGCGGCTCGCTCTCGAGGCCGCCGCTCGCCGGCTTGACCACTACGCGCACGGGGTTCACTTCGTCCCGCTCGCCTCCGTCGCTGCACCCGACTTCCTGGCCCCGGCGGTTGCCGACGCGCTCCAGTTCCCCATCGACGCCGCACACAGCGGCTTCTCGGCTGAGGACCAGCTCGTCGACTACCTGAGCGAGCGCTCGATGTTGCTCGTGCTGGACAACTTCGAGCACCTTGTCGAGGGTGTGAGACTGATCACGGCCGTGATCGAGCGAGCGTCGAACGTCGAGATCCTGACCACGTCACGTGAGCGACTGAACGTTCAGAGCGAGTGGGTACTCGATGTCGAGGGGCTAGGCGTCTCGAGCAACGGCAACGGCAACGGCACGAGCGCCGACGGAGCTGTCCGGTTGTTCGTCGAGCGTGCCAGACAGATCGACCCCGGCTTCGAGCCCAGCGACGAGCAGCGGCAGAACGTGGTTCGCATCTGCCGGCTCGTCGACGGCATGCCGCTCGGGATCGAGCTGGCGGCGGCGTGGGTCTCCGTGCTCCCGTGTGCGGAGATCGCCGACGAGATCGAGGCGACGATCGGATTCCTCGAGACGTCGATGCGAGACGTCCCCGAGCGCCACCGGAGCCTCCGTGCCGCTTTCGACCACTCGTGGCGCCTGTTGACGGACGGGCAACGGCGCTGTTTCGGGCAACTCTCGGTCTTCCGAGGCGCCTTCACGCGCGAGGCGGCGGCCACGGTTGCGGGCGCGGAGCTCGGAATCCTGTCCGAGCTCGTCTCCAAGTCGCTCGTGCGGAGGCTCGAGCTCGGCCGGTACGAGCTCCACGAGCTCTTGCGGCAGTACGCCGCCGAGCGACTCGCGGAGGAGCCCGAAGAGCCGGCGGAGGTGCGCGAGCGCCACGCCCGGTTCTACGCGGGCAGGCTCGCCGATCGGCAAGAGGCGTTCTTCAGCCCACGCATGAGCGAAGCCCGCGACGAGCTCCGCAGAGACGTCCCCAATCTCCGCGCAGCCGCCAACTGGGCCGTGACCCACTGGCCGGAGGACGAAGCACGACGCTCGCTCGACGCCTTCTCTGCGTTCTTCAACGCACACAGCTGGCCCGAGGGCCTCGAGACGTTCGAGCACCTCGCTCACACGCTCGGCTACTCACCGGCAACGACCTTCGACGCGGGCGACACGCCTTCAATCCTGCTCAGCGCGCTTGCCGGCCAAGTCGCCTTCGCGGCCACGGTCGGCCACGACGAAGCGCAGGATGCGCTGGCGCGTGCGATCGTCGCCGAACTCCGCGCGCGCGGGCTGAACCAAGAGCTGGGAGCGTGCCTACTCGCGCTGGGGACCAACGCGTGCTACGTCGACGTGTACCCCGAGGCGGCGACGTTCCTCGAGGAGGGTATCGCCGTCTCGCACTCGGTCGGAGACGAGTGGACCGAGTGCGCGAACCTTTCGTGGCTCGGGTTCGTCAGACTGCTCCAGGACGAGCTCAGAGCCGCGAGAACAGCGTTCGAGACGTGCCACGCGATAGCACGCGAAGGGGGCCAGCCGCTGATGCTCGCCTTTGCGCTGAGCAAGCTCGGACTCCTCTCCGATGCCGAGGGCGATTACGCGGAGGCGATGCGACTGCACATGGAAGCGAATGCGTGCTTCGAGGCGGTCGGTGACCGGGGAGGCGCCGGCTACGCGCTCAGCCGCGCGAGCGCCAGCTCGTACTGCCTCGAAGAGTACGAGGAGGCGCTCCGGCTCGGCCGCGCCGGCCACGACGCGTTTGCCGACGTCAACCATCGCTGGGGCATGATCGGCGCTGCGTCCCGGGTTGGGTTGGCCTCCGTAGCGCTCGGAGACCTCGACGCCGCGCGGGAGCGGTTCCGCTGGGCGCTCGAGCAGGCACGGGCAACCGAGACGAAGTCGCTGGCGCTCTTGGCGTTGAGCGGCGTCGGCGTGCTGCTTGCACGAGAAGGGGAAGAGCGTCGCGCGGCAGAGCTGCTCACGTTCGTCTTCGGCTATCCGGGCTTCCCGCCGTTCTATTTCATCACCGCGAAACCCGAGCTCGAGCGGCTCGAAGCCGAGTTGCCGCCTGAGGAGCTCTCCGCCGTCCGCGAGGCAGCAAAAGCATCAGACATCGAGACAGTCGTAGCGACAGCCGAGCACGTCCTCGGCGGCGCGCTTGCCGGACGCCGCTCGTAGCCCGCCCCAAAGCGGGCGTGGCCAGACGGGCGAGGTGGACGCTTCAGGGCTCGAACTTCCACACCCGGCTCACGGGAGCCCGGGTTCGTACAACGAACCTAGGGTAGTAGACAGCGGGGCACGTTCGAAACGAGTGGAGCTAGCCGGACTCGAACCGGCGACCTCCTGGGTGCGATAACGGCCGGGCCGCGCTAGGGCTTAAGCAGGTAGAAACGCCAGAAGTCGTGCTCGATTGGCAAGACCTCACAGCTCGAAAAGCCGGCCGCGTCTGCGTATCGCCTAACCGTTTCGGCCCGGATCACGGTGCCCGTGCCAGCCGCGCCCTTCCCGACCATGCCGACCGGCAGACAGTGGAAGACGCTGAAGCCGTAGTAGAGCCGCTCCACCTCGCTCGCCGGGGCCGTGAAGGCGTCCTCGGTACGCTCGTCGCCGATGAACATGACGCCACCGTCGCCGAGGAGTCCTCGCGCGGCGCGCAGAACGTCCACCGGGTACGACATGTCATGCAACGCCTCGAAGACTGTGACGAGGTCATAGCGGCCGGCTAGTTCGGCGTCCGCGGCGTCGCGCTCGTGGAACGTTACGCGGTCTTCGACTCCGCTCCGTACGAGGTTCTCGCGGGCACGTTCGATCGACGCGTGGTCGGAGTCGATTCCGTCAACCGACACTTTCGGGTATGCACGGGCAATCTCGATGCTCGAGCGACCCTGGCCGCACGCGATGTCCCCCACCCGCGCGGGCGGATCGGCGAGGAGCCGTTCGTGGAGCTCCGGGACTGCTGGCAGCCACTCCTTCCCGAGCAAGTTCTCGAACAACGGCCGCGTGAACGCAGCCTGGCCCTCGTGCAAGTCTTCGCCGTAGTCGGCGTATGGCACGCCTTCGCCGGTCCTGAATGCGGCAAACAGTGCGTCAATCGGGCGATCGAGGCCAAGACGGCGCGCGCCATCGGCGCGATGTAGTTGAGGCTCGAAACGTCGAGGAGCGCTTCGTCGTGCCCCCCGGCAAGCGGAACCGTCGCTGCTCCCCATCCCTATCTACCTCCACCTCCAGGAGATCGCTCGCAGCTTGTTGCTCGAGCCATTCGCGTGCATACCGCTCGTGAACGCCTGCAGCATGCGCGAGCTCTGCGGATGTCAGAGGACCCTCATCGGCGATGATCCGGTAGAGCCCGAGACGGTCACCGAGGTAGACAGAGAAGAGATCGAACGCGCCGACCGCGTTCATGAACAGGCGCTCCCTGGGGTCGGGGCCGTTTCGAGTCGAACGACGTGCCATGCTCTGATCGTGGCCGCGGGGCTTCGAGGGCAGTTCTCCGAACCGTTCCTTGCGTTTCGAGCCGTCTTTGCAAACCCGGGCCTTCGACGTCTCGAACTCGCCTGGGCGGGATCGGAGACCGGGAAGTGGGTCTACATCCTCGCTCTTTCGATCTTCGCCTACGACGCCGGCGGTGCAACTGCGGTCGGAATCGTCGCGCTGATCCGGACGGTTCCCGCCGCCGTCGGTGCGCCATTCACCGCACTTCTGGGCGACCGCTATCGGCGAGATCGCGTGATGCTTGGCGCCTCACTGGCTCGCGTTGTGGCAGTCGGGGCGACTGCCGCGCTCGCAGCCAACGGGGCGTCACCGCTGCTGGTCTATCTCCTGGCGGGAGTCGTCACGCTGACCTCGACGGCATTCCGCCCGGCCCAGGCAGCGGCGCTCCCATCGCTTGCCCGAACGCCGGACGAGCTGACGGCCGCGAACGTTGTCTCCAGCACGATCGCAACGCTATCGAGCTTTGTCGGGCCCGCCGCCGGCGGCTTGCTCTTCGCTGTGACTAGCACCGAGGTTGTCTTTCTCGCAACGGCGGGGGTCTTTCTCTGGTCGGCGCTGCTCGTTGCCCGCATCAGGCTGACGAAACCGAGTGCAGCCTCGACGTTTCGTGAGGGCATCACCCACGGTGCGACTGCAGGCTTCCGAACAATCCTGGGCGACCGCAATCTGCGAGTGCTGATGAGCCTCTACACAGTCCAGGCCTTCGTCGGCGGCGCCTTTAACGTGTTCGTCGTCGTATTAGCACTGGACATGCTCGATCTGGGCGACTCTGGCGTCGGGTTGCTCAACGCCGCGTTCGGCGTCGGAGGATTCCTCGGGGCCGCCGTGTCGCTTGCCCTGCTCGCACGCCGACGGCTTGCGTCCGACTTCATGCTAGGGATCGTCCTGTGGGGAGTGCCGCTCATAGTGATCGGCTTGTGGCCGAACCTGGGCGCAGCGCTCGTGCTTCTAGGCCTGGTCGGTGTGGGCGAGACACTCGTCGAAGTTGCAGGGCCGACGTTGCTCCAACGTTCGGTTCCCGATGCGTTGCTGGCGCGGGTCTTCGGCGCCCTGGAAAGCCTTTTGGTAACGACGATCGGGCTTGGTGGGCTCATGGCACCGGTCGTCATCCATCTTGTCGGAGTACGCGCCGGGCTCGTCGCGAGCGGCTTTCTTCTGCCGGCGTTCGCCGCGCTCTTCTGGCGCAGGCTCCTTGCGATCGACCGTGATCACGCCCCGCCGGAACGCGAGCTCGATCTGCTTCGCGGTGTGTCGATCTTCGCGCGGCTTCCCGAATCCACGCTCGAGCAAGTCGCCTCCCAACTCGAGCGGATCAGACTTCCGGCGGGACGTGACGTCTTCCGCCAAGGCGACTCGGGAGACCGCTTCTACGTCGTCGCCGAAGGAGATGTCGAGGTCATGATCGACGGAAGATCGGCGGGCACGCTCGGGCCGCTGGAACATTTTGGCGAGATCGCCCTCCTACGCGACATCCCACGGACGGCCAGCGTCACGACTCGAAGCGACGTCGAACTGTATGCGCTTACCCGCGACGATTTCATCGCCGCTGTGACCGGCCACGCGCCCAGCCTCGATGCCGCGGACGCGGTCATTGCCGCTCGGCTCGGATCGCTCAGACCGGGAGCGCCGTACGACTAGCAGGACTTGGGCCGATACGTGGGCGGCTTTCAAAGCTTCGGCCGTGCCCGCCGCGCGCGCAGAGGCCTGACTCGTGCGGATGCCGGGACCAGATCCGGCGATTAGCAGGAGCTTCTTGAATGGAGCTAGCCGG
>JALYST010000119.1 GCA_030854665.1 Actinomycetota bacterium | reverse complement strand
CGTCGGCATCCTTGCGGTGAGCTCCTTGACGGCGTCAGCGCTCGGGTTGTCGGTCACCCGCTTCGCCTGCGGCAGTCGGAACAGCATCTTTGCCAAGCTGGTCAGCTCCCTCTCGACGGCTAGGACTCGGGGATCTTAGCGGCGGCCTCGCTTACTTAAGGAAAGCAAGGACGGCCAGCACGCGTCGATGATCGTCAGGAGCCGGTCCGAGCCGGAGCTTGGCGAAAGATGCTGTTCACATGCGACTCGACCGTCTTCGGGCTGAGCACGAGCTTGTCGCAGATGCCCCGATTCGAACGCCCTTCTGCCATCAGGGACAGCACTTCTCGTTCGCGCGGAGTCAGCCCCTCCAGTGGATCCTGGGCGCGGCGGCGGCCGAAGAGTTGCGCGACGACCTCAGGGTCGATCGCAGTTCCGCCGCGACCGACGCGGCGGACGGTCTCGAGAAAATCGTCGATCTCGATGACCCGGTCCTTCAGCAGGTAGCCAAATCCTTCTGGGCTCTCGCTGAGGAGGTCGATGGCGTGTTTCGCCTCGACCACCTGCGAAAGAACCAGCAGGCCCACGTCCGGATGGCGTTCCCTGATCTGCCGAGCTGCACGCGTGCCCTCGTCGGTCTGTGTAGGGGGCATCCTGACGTCGACGATCGCGACGTCTGGCTGGCCGTGATGACGGCGTGGTGCAGAGCGTCCGCGTCGCCGGCCTGCGCCACGACGTCGAACCCGCCCTCGCCGAGGATGCGCACGAGGCCTTCGCGAAAGAGCACCGAATCTTCCGCGACTACAACGCGCAAGGGATTTCTCCCACTATGCGCGTTCCGCCCTCGGCAGGGCTCTCCACGCGCAAGTGCCCTCCGAGCGCCTCGACTCGATCTGCGAGGCCGCGAAGGCCGGAACCGTTTCCCGCAACCGCGCCTCCGACTCCGTCGTCCTCGACCTCGACGACGAGCAGGCCCTTCCGCCGCACAGTGCGGACGGTCGCCGTTGACGCTTGATTCCGTTCCCTGTCGAACTGGACGCGACTGAGGCCGACTTCCGGCACAAGTAGAAGCGACTGCGTTTCCTGCTGACGAGTGATTCGAGCGCGGCGGCGAGACCGTCCTCGGTCAGGATCGCCGGGTGCACTCCGCGCGCCAGTTCCCGGAGCTCCTCCACGGCGACCTGCCATCGACGCCGTGACCGTCCAGGCTCAGCCCACGCGGCCGAAGTCGGGCTAGCCGTTCACCGTGACGGTGACGGGCCTGACGATCGCCAACACCGCTACGAAGACGGCACCGCAGCCCGATAGCTACACCTGCACCGCGACGCTCGCCGGGAAGGCGTTGACCCCGGACGGTGCCAGCAACTGCACGTTCAAGCTCTCGAAGAAGCCCGTGGCAACACGCCCGTCGTCACCGTCACCGCGAAGTACCAGGGCGCTTCGAAGAGCACCGTTCTCTCGTACAAGGTGAAGTAATCGCGTGGGGGCCCGCCGCGAGGCGCGCCCCCACGCTTCCGACCTTGATTCCGGCCGGCGCAGCTTGACGGGGATGTCGTGCCGGAAGGAGCGGCGGGTGCTCTTCCGGAGTGCTCGCCGCTCCCTCGCAACCCGCGTCACGAGGCCGGCCTCCACCCTCATTCGATAGCTTGCTCCGTAGTGGAGGCCAAGCACGACGTCCTCATCGTCGGCGCCGGCTGCGCGGGCATGCGCGCGGCCATCGAGGCGCACGATGCGGGCGCCGATGTCGCGCTGCTCTCGAAGATCCACCCCGTCCGTAGCCACTCCGGGGCGGCCGAGGGCGGCATCAATGCAGCGCTCGGCAACGCCTCTGACGACAGCCCCGAGGAGCACGCGTACGACACGGTCAAGGGCTCCGACTACCTCGGCGACCAGGACGCGATCGAGATCCTCTGCAACGAGGCACCCGGCGACGTCTACCAACTCGAGCATTGGGGCGCCGTGTTCTCGCGCACCGACGACGGGCGCATTGCGCAACGGCCTTTCGGCGCCGCGGGCGCGCCGCGCACCGCCTATGCCGCCGACATCACGGGACACGTCCTCGTGCACGTCCTGTACGAGCAGGTGATGAAGCGCGAGATCCCGACGTACGAGGAGTTCTTCGCCTGGAAGCTCGTCATGAACGATGACCGCTGTCAGGGCGTGATCGCCTGGGATCTCCTCAACGGCGGTCTCAAGTCGATCGGCGCGAAGACGGTGATTCTGACGACGGGCGGGGCCGGCCGTCTGTACGTCGGCAGCACGAACGCGTACGCCTGCACGGGGGACGGGATGGCGCTCGCGCTCCGCGTCGGTGTGCCGCTGAAAGACATGGAGATGATGCAGTTCCATCCGACGACGCTCGCGCCGACCGGCGTCCTGATCACGGAGGGGTGTCGCGGCGAAGGCGCGTACCTCCTCAACTCGGAAAGCGAGCGGTTCCTGAAGCGCTACGCGCCGAACGCGATGGAGCTCGCGTCTCGCGACGTCATCTCGCGTGCCGAGCAAACGGAGATCGACGAGGGGCGCGGCATCAACGGCAATGTGCTGCTCGACCTGCGTCATCTCGGTGCCGAGAAGATTCTGGAGCGCCTGCACGGAACACGTGAGCTGTCGATGACCTTCGCCGGTGTCGATCCGATCTACGAGCCGATCCCCGTGCGACCCGGAGCGCACTACCACATGGGAGGCGTCGAGACGGACGTGTGGGGTCTGACGTCGGTCGAGGGCCTCTACGCCGCAGGCGAGTGTGCGTGCGTCTCCGTGCACGGCGCGAATCGCCTTGGCGGCAACGCGCTGATGGAGACGATCACGTACGGCAAGCGCGTCGGGCGCCACGCCGCTGACTGGGCGCTCGCGAACACGACTGTCGAAGTCCCGCCGGCGGTCGAAGCCGACGCCGAGCGAGAGCTCAAGGAGCTGCTCGACCGTCGGGAGGGGGAGCGGCCCTGGTCGATCCGCGACGAGCTCGCCGAGTCGATGCACGTGAACTTCGGAGTGTTCCGTCGCGAGGATCAGATGCGCAAGCAGGGCGAGATCGTCGAGGGCCTGCGCGAACGCTACGAACGGGTCATCGTCGAGGACAAGGGCAACGTCTTCAACAACGATCTCACCCAGGCGTTGGAGCTCGGCTTCCTGCTCGAGCTGGCCGCGTGCATGGTCCCATGCGGCATCGAGCGCAAGGAGAGCCGCGGTGCGCACGCACGGCCGCACGACTATCCCAACCGCGACGACGAGCACTTCCTGCGGCATACGCTGGTGACGATGCAGGACGGCCGGCCGCAGGTGGACTGGAAGCCCGTCACGATGACCAAGTGGCAGCCTCAGGAAAGGACGTATTAGTGAGCTCCGCTCCCGCACCAGGATCGACAACCATCGAGGTCGCGCTGAAGATCTGGCGCTACGACGCGGAGACCGGCGAGAAAGAGCTGAAGCGCTACGAGGTCGAGGCGCCCGACTGGGTGACGCTCCTCGACGTGCTCGACATCATCAAGGACAAGCAAGACGGCACGCTCGCGTATCGCAAAAGCTGCCGGATGATGATCTGCGGCTCGTGTGGGATGCGCATGGACGGTGCCGCCGTCCTTGCCTGCAAGACGCGGATGTACGACATCGCGAAGTCCGGGCACGTCCCCGTGATCTCCTCGATGGGGAACATGCCAGTGATCAAGGATCTCGTCGTCGACATGGATCCGTTCTGGGGGAAGATCCGCCGGATGAAGCCCTGGCTCGATCCGGGCTACGAGGAGCCGCTCGAGAAGGAGCGCATCGTCTCGCAACAGCAGATGAACGTGATCCACAAAGAGGCGCTCTGCATCATGTGTGGCTGTTGCGTCTCCGAGTGCAACTCGATGGAGTCCGATCCGGAGTTCTTCGGGCCTGCCGCGCTCGCAAAGGGAATGCGCTTCGTCGGCGACATGCGGGATCAGGCCGATGTCGCACGCCTGAACGATTACAACGACGAGCATGGCATCTGGGACTGCACTCGCTGCTACTTCTGCAACGAGCGGTGTCCGAAGGGCGTCGACCCGCGCGACGCGATCGCCAAGCTCGGCGCCGAGTCGATCAAGCAAGGCATCGACCACGACATGGGCGCGAAACATGCGAACTGGTTCGTCACCTCGGCGAAGACGACGGGGTGGCTGCGCGAGACGGAGCTCGTTCCAAAGACGCAGGGCGTCGTCTCGGCGATCAAGGAAATGAAGTTTGCCCTCAGTCTTGCGCGGCGCGGCAAGATTCCGCCGCCGATCCCGCCGCACGTCGCCGAGCGGGTCGAGGAGTCACGCAAGCTCTACCATCTCTTGAAAGAGCAGGGCCGTGACGGCGCCCTCGGCATCGTCCAGGGTGAGCACGCGCTCGGGCGGATCGAGTTCTCCGAGCAGGCCGGTGTGAAGACCAACGATCCCGAAGTGCAGCCGGGTGTCGAGCCGCCGCACGCAGAAGGATGAGAAGAGTCGCGTACTACAAAGGCTGTCTAGCGTCGCTCTCGGCGAAAGAGCTGGACTCTTCGACGCAAGCCCTGGCCCCAAAAGTTGGCCTCGAGCTCGTAGAGCTCGAGACAGTGACCTGCTGCGGCGCAGGTGACATCCACGAGGCCGAGCCGGATTACTACCTGCACCTGAATGCGCGCATCCTCGCGTATGCGGAGGCGGCCGGCTGCGACACGCTACTGACCGTTTGCAACGTCTGCACGCTCAATCTCAGGCAGGCAAATTGGCAGCTGAAGAACGACGAGAACCTGCGCGACCGAGTCAGCACGAACCTGGAGCGCGTCGGGGTGCCGCCGTACAGCGGCAACGTCGAGGTGCGACACCTGTTGTGGGAGATTGCCGAAGGCGAAGGCTACGAGCTGCTGAAGCAGTCGGCGCACAAGGGCCTCAAGGGGCTGAAGATCGCGCCGTTCTACGGCTGCCAGATCCTGCGGCCCTCGAAGATCCTCGGCTTCGAAGATCCGGACCGCCCCTGGTCACTCGAGCGGATCATCGAGGCGTGCGGCGGCGAGGCGATCGACTATCCCGCGAAGATCAAGTGCTGTGGCTTCCCGATCATCCAGGCGCGCGAGGAGACGGCGCTCGGAGAGCTGATCCAGCCGATCGAGCAGGCGAAGGAGGCGGGTGCAGACGTGATCGTCACCCCGTGCCCGCTCTGTCACCTGTCGCTGGACGCCTGGCAGTCGAAGCTGAAGAAGGCGACCGGCAAGGACTTCGCGATGCCGATCCTGCATCTCTCGCAACTCGTGGGCGTCGCGGCCGGTCTCGAAGAGTCGGAGCTGAAGTTCAAGCGCCACGTCGTCCCGGTGACGCCCGTGCTCGAGAAGCTCGAAGTCTGACCCGCGCGGTAACCCTCTTCGGCGGCGTCGCCGGAGCTGCGGTCGGCTGGGGCTGGTTCGAGGCCGGGTGGGTGCGGTTGCGAACGCTCGAGGTCACGCTGCCCCGCCTGCCGGCGGAGCTCGCGGGCTTCCGCATCGCACACCTTTCGGACTTCCACCTCGGCTTGCCCTCACGCGGGGAGCTGGCCGTCGAGCGGGCAGTCGACTGGGTTGCGAAGCGCAAGCCCGATCTCGTCGCGATCACGGGCGACCTCGTTTCCCGCCCGAGTGGCGAGCCGTTGCTGTGCGAGCAGCTCGCGCGGCTCGAGCGGCCGTTCGTCGTTCTGGGGAACCACGACGTCGAGCACAGTCGAGATCCCTTCTCCCGCGCGGCAGGGCTCACGGATCTGTCGCCGGCACGACTGCTCGTCGACGAGAGCGAAACGGTGGAGCTGCGCGGCCGGCGCATACAGATCGTCGGCGTCGACCCGCGTGCGTACCGCCACGGTCATTCGCGGCCGTGGGAGCTTGCGGATGAATACGCAGATCTGCGGGTTCTGCTCTGCCACTTCCCTTCGGTCCTGAGCTTTCTGCCGCCTGGAGTATTCGATCTGGTGCTGAGCGGGCACATGCACGACGGTCAGATCGCCCTACCGCTCGGACGCGCCCGGAAGTTCCGTTTCGCGCATCCGGATGTGCGCTTCGCGACCGGACTTTACGAGCGCCCGGGCGGGACGATGCATGTCTCGCCAGGGCTCGGAACGACATTCGTCCCGTTCCGGTTCTTCGCGCGGCCCGAGGCGACAGAGCTCGTTCTCGACCGGACCTAGGAGAACAAGCGGTAGACCTTGCCGTTGAGGGATGCCGCGTAGAGCTCGCCGCGAGCTCCTTCGCCGAACGACGTGACTCCGCCGGGAACGATCACCTGCTCGAGCCGTCTGTCGACCGCCTTGCCGTTGGCGAGGCGAAAGCTCCAGACCGAGGTACTGCAGAGGTCGCCGAAGACGTATCTCCCTCTGAGGCGGGGTGTGCCACGGCCGCGGTACACAAAGCCTCCCACCACCGCTGCGCACCCCTTCTTCGGATTGCGGTACACCGCGATCGGAGGTGTCAGAACGGGCGCGGGCTCGAGGGGCGGAGCCTTCGTCCGCTGTCGTCCCTCGTACAGGCTCCAGCCGTAGTTCGGAACCTCCTGGGCGCCGGCGCGCAGGAGGTCGATTTCCTCCCAGGTTTCTGCGCCGACGTCGCCGATCAGCATCGCGCCCGTCTGTCGATCGAACGAGAACCGCCAAGGATTGCGGAGCCCGAGCGCGACCACCTCGGGTGTCGATTGCGACTGGTCGACGTCGAGACGCAGGATCTTTCCCCTGGGACTTGCTGGGTTCTGCGCATCCGCGGCGACCTCTCCGTCACCGACACCGATGTAGAGCTTTCCGTCAGGCCCGAACACGAGGTCCCCACCGAAGTGATCCTTGCCAATGCCGAGGTCGAGGAGCGTGCGGGCGGAGCTGGGCAGCGCCTGTCCGCCCCGAGACCGGTACTCGACGACCTTAACTCTGCCGTCGGTGCCGACGTAGTCGACATAGAAGCGTGGATCGCTGCCGTAGCGAGGATCAAACGCGATGGAGAAAAGGCCTTCCAGGAGGCTCGTCTTCACGAGAGCCCGGATATCCAGGAAAGGTCGCCGCAACGTCCGTCCATTGACAGCGATGCGGATCGTCCCGCGCTGCTCGACTACATAGAGCCGCCGAGACTCTCCGGGCGCGACCGCGATGTCAGCGGGCACCCGTAACCCGGACGCGACGATTGGCGGTACGCGGCGCACAAGGCCGCTCGCCGTCGGGCTGGCCGCGAGCCCGAACGTGCATCCGAGCAGGGCGAGAGCTTTGAACGCGCGCATCGAGGGCCAAGGGTAGACCTACA
The DNA here is from genome assembly GCA_030854665.1 of Actinomycetota bacterium. GTDB lineage: Bacteria > Actinomycetota > Thermoleophilia > Gaiellales > Gaiellaceae > 3-1-20CM-4-69-9. The sequence continues at coordinate 3,208 of JALYST010000119.1, read as the reverse complement.
ATCGCCTGGACAGTGGAGGGTCGATCAACCATCGCGTCGGAAATCCTCGCGAGCTACGCGGCGGACGCAGCGCGGGAGGTCGACGGCGTGGGCGGGCTCGTGGAGAGCGCTCTGCATCGGCACAAGGGCGTCCGCGTGCTGGAAAACGACGGACGCGTGCGCGTGGAGATTCACGTCACGGTCGAATGGGGCGTTTCGATTCCCGACGTGGGGCGTGAAGTGCAACAGCGCGTGACGGCCTATCTCGCGCAGATGGCGAGCATCGAGCCCGAAGCCGTCGACGTCATAGTCGACGAGATCGGCGTCGCATGACCGGCCCGCGGATTGTCGGGCTGACGGGAGCGACGCTCCAGGACGCACCGGCCGTCTGCCACGAGTGCGTCTGGTGGCAGACCCGCGAGGGCCGCACCACCGACAAGCGCAAGTGGATCGAGAAGGCAGAGACGGAGTGGGGGCCGTGGGGGACCGTGTACTCCGACGCGGACGGGCATGTGCTCGGTTCGATGCAGTACGGCCCTGCGGGGTTGTTCCCGCGTGCAGCCGAGCTTCCGGCAGGCCCGCCGTCGGCCGACGCGGTGCTCGTGACGTGCGCGTATCTCGTCGAGAGCTCGAGCCCATGGGTGATGCAGTCGCTCTTTCTCGCCGCAATCGGCGACGCTCGCGACCGGGGCGCGAAGGCGCTCGAGACTTTTGCGTACCGCTACCGCGAAGGAGAGTCGCAGTACGAGCGCTTCCAGGTGCACAAGACGATCTTTCCGTCCGACTTCCTGGCGGACTTCGGCTTTCAGACGTTGCGGCGCTCCGGCCACATCGAGTTGGCGCGACTCGAGTTCGGCGGGTTGGTTCCAGTCACGGAAGGTACGCGGGACAAGGTGATACGCGTGGTCAAGGAGGCGTTCGCCCCAGCTCCTGCTCCCGTTCCGCCTGGGCCTTAGCGGCCTCGTTCTCGACGGCTGGGGTCAGACCCTGGCTGTTCGGAGCGTGTCTTCTCAGGAGCGAGTGCGAGCACGATGCTCAGCCCGCGCTCGGAGCCAGGCCAGAGCTCAGTCACGACGTGTCGCCCGCTCTTGCGAACCACGTACGCGATCACCGCGGCCACGAGGATTGCATCATCGAGCTGTCCGGCAACCGGTATGAAGTCCGGGACGATGTCGAACGGCAGCGCAAGATACGGAACGAGCAGAGCAACTCCAACCTTTGCACCCCGGGGCACGCGCCGATCCTGGAGCAGCCGCTTGAAGAGCACGATGCAATCAGGAATGAACCGGGCGACATCTCGTGCGTCGTGACGGCGGCCCAGGGCGAGCAGCATCATGATCAGCAGGAGCCAGAGCGCGCCCGTCGCGCCGAGCCCGACAGTGAGCCAGAGCCAGATGTTCAGGCTGCGACTGCGCGGCACTCCAAGATGAGCTCCGCGATCTGGATCGCATTCAACGCCGCGCCCTTGCGAAGGTTGTCCGCGACGACGAAGAGGACGAGACCGTTTGCGACTGTCGGGTCGCGCCGGACGCGGCCTACGAGGATCTCGTCGATCCCGGTTGCGTCGCGTGGCGTCGGGAAGTCCTGCAGCTCGATGCCCGGCGACTGACGGAGTAGCCCGCGAGCCTCGTCTGCGGAGAGCGGCTCTACGGTCTCCACCCACACAGCTTCTGCATGCCCGATCAGCACGGGCACGCGCACGCAGGTCGCGCTGAACGGGAGATCCGGCAGCTCGAGCACCTTGCGCGTCTCGGCACGCAACTTCGATTCCTCTTCGAACTCCTCGCCGTCGAAAGCCCAGTCCATGCCGAGATTGCCTTCGGCGGGAGCCTGGCTGCGCAACTCGTCCATCCGTTGCAATCCGGCGCCGGACACCGATTGGTAGGTGCTCACGCGCACGCGCGCGAGGCCGGCCGCGTCCTGCAGCGGCTTCAGTGTCATCGTCAGCGGGATCGTGCAGCAGTTCGGGTTCGCGACGATGCCGTCATGCTCGAGGGCGCGCTCGCCATTCACCTCTGGGACGACCAGCGGGATTCCGTCCTGCAGGCGGTAGGCCGATGACTTGTCAACCGCCACGGCTCCACCGCGAACGGCGTGCGGCACGAGCTCACGAGACGCGTTCGTCCCGACTGAGAAGAACGCGAGGTCGATGTCTCCGGCCGCGAGAGCTTCGGGTGTCGTCTCCTCGACGACGAGACCGCCGTCTAATTTCTTGCCGGCCGAGCGCGCGGAGGCGAACGCACGGACGTGCCCGTACCCTCGCTCCTTGAGGAGCTGCATCGTCACTGCACCGACGGCGCCGGTCGCGCCGATCACCGCGACACGCGCCTCAGGCACCGATGCGCTCCTGGGCATAGCCGCGGAACTTTTCGTGCACCGCCTGCACCGCACGGTCTACGTCGGCGGCTCGCACGACGCAGGAGACCCGGATCGAGGACGTGGAAATGATCTCGATGTTGATCCCGGCGTCCCCAAGCGCCTCGAACATGTCGGCGGCGACACCGGGATGGCTCTTCATGCCTGCACCGATGAGGGACACCTTTGCGACGTCCGGGTCGTACGCAACGCCTTTTGCGCCGATCTCCGAAGACAGGACTCCGAGAATCGGCTCCGCCGCGGGAAGATCGGTCTTCGGCAGCGTGAACGAGATGTCCGTGGCGCCTTCTGCGGACACGTTCTGCACGATCATGTCGATGTTGACGCCTGCGTCCGCGAGCGCGCGAAAGATTCGTGCTGCGATGCCCGGACGGTCGGGCACGGCGAGCACCGTCGCCTTCGCCTCCGAGGTGTCATGAGTGACGCCGGAGATGATCGCCTTCTCGAGCACCAGGTTCTCCTCCTTAACGATCCACGTCCCCTCGCTGTCGCCGAACGCGGAGCGCACGTGGAGCGGCACACCGTACCTGCGTGCGATCTCGATCGACCGCGCCATCATGACGCGCGCGCCCGTCGTGGCCATCTCGAGCATCTCCTCGTAGGAGACCTTGGGCAGCTTGAGCGCGTCGGCGACGACACGCGGGTCGGCCGTGAACACGCCTTCCACGTCGGTGTAGATCTCACACGCTCCGCCGAGCGCCGACGCCAGAGCGACCGCAGTCGCATCGGATCCGCCGCGGCCGAGCGTCGTCACCTCGAGCTCGGTCGAGACGCCCTGGAAGCCGGCGACGAGCACGATCTGGTCGCGGTCGAGCTCGGCGTGGAGCCGCCGCGCTCGCACCTCGACGATCTT
>JALYST010000094.1 GCA_030854665.1 Actinomycetota bacterium | reverse complement strand
AGATAGAGACGTTCGGATCCGACAGGAGCCGTGTGGCGATGGACTTCTTCGCCGCCTCGAGCCCCTTGACCAGACCGCCGAGCCCAACGGCTCGGTCGTACCGGGCCAGTGCAGCGGCCCTGTCGGCAAAGCTGGTGTCGCCGGAGTACGAAACGATCCGGGCCCAGTCGCCCTTGGCGGGGCCGGAGGACGCGAGCCGAACGGCAAGCTTCCGGAGCGTGGTGCGGTCGGCCGGATTGTGGCCGGTCGCGCCCCGCGCGCGGAGGATCCCGAGCATTGTGGCCCAGTTCAGACCGACGCCCTTAGCAGTCGCCTTCAGGTTCAAGGCGAACTTCGGCGAGAGCCGAAGCGCAGGCGGGGTCGGATCCGGGAGCCGCGAGTTCAGCCAGATCGTCGCTGCGCTGGCCGGGCCCTCGATCTCGGGCGCCGGTGCCGGCTTGAGCTTCGGCAGGAGGATCGTGCGCAGCTTCGTCTTCTTCCAACCGCGGGCGGCCTTCGCCCTCGCCTTTGCGGACAGCTTCGGCGCGGTTGTGGCCGCAAGAGCAGGCGACGCGTCAGGCGTCGAAGCGGCTGCGGGGTTCGGGGGCGGCGTGGGGTCTGCAGCCAGCTGGTCGACACTTTCGTCGGCAGAGGCTGCGGTTGCGTCCGCTGACGCCGTGGCGTCGGAACTCGTATCGGCCGGTGCAGCAGCGACCGCTGATGCGTCGTCGGTCGCCGCCGGAGCCGTGTCGGTGCTGGTCGTCATGGTCGTGTCAACGGCGAGCTGCTGGCTGTCTTCCCCACTCAGACGAGTGAGCTGGTTGCCTGCAACAGCGGCGAGTGACGCGCCCGCGAAGAAGAGCGTGGTGAAAACGAGCGTAGTGGCGAGCCGACGCTTCTTCGACTTGGGCTCGCCGGATTTGCCCTCTTCGGGAGTCGACTGACCGCCGAACTCCCAGTTGTTTTTACGAATGAACCGTCGTGGCATTGCCATTGCTCCTTCGGTAAAGCGCCCTGGCCGCCACTTCGGGCGCGGAATCTCTGCGTTGTTCCGCAGCCGCTTACGGTTTTTTGACTATCGATCTCAGCCGAGCCGAGCCAACTCCCTCATGTAAGGGAATGTCGCCTTGGATCACCCACGTGGGGGATACGCGCTCAGCGGCTCCGAGGCGATGAACTCGGCGAGATTGACCGGAAAGGCGAAGCGGCGCGCCTAAGAGAGAAAGGACGCACCAGCTTGTCACGCAGTTTTGTACCGACTTCGAGTCGATTCCACATCTATTTGTTCGCTTTGCACTGCGCGCCAGCGCGCGCCCGAACTTGCGAAGGGGGGTGAATCCATGTCGTTCAAGGATCTGGTCCTTTACCTCCGCGCACGCTATGCCGTCGAGGAGGGTCAGACGATGGCGGAGTACGGCGTCGTCCTGGCAGTGATCGCGATCGGCGTTGTCGTGGCGCTCGGCTTGCTCTCCACGTCCATCTCCGGCGCTATCGATTCAGTTCGCAGCAACCTGTAGTTCGCAGACGTAACCGAGGACAGGAGTTTGATCGTGAAGTACCAAAGCAGGCATCGAATTGATGAGTTCCTCACGTTTCTCTCGCGTGAGCATGCTCAGGCGAAGCCTGACAAGACGGTCACGCTCACGGTGATCAGCGGGAGCTCTTTCCTCGCCTTCACCCGGTTCTCGGAGAACGGTGTGAATGCAGTGACCAGCTTGGTGCGGCTATTCACTTAGCCGCCCAGGCATTCGGCGGGGCCCTCCCCGGAGGGCCCCGCGAACTTTCCGAAGTGGAGCCGAAAATGCACTTGAAGAACAACATCAAGAACGAGCGAGGACAGACGATGACGGAGCTTGCTCTCGTCCTGCCGATCCTGCTCGTGCTGCTCTTCGGAATCATCCAATTTGGCGTGATCTTCAACAATTACGTCACGCTCACGGACGCTGTGCGCTCCGGCGCGCGCAAGGCCGTTGTGTCTCGCCTCTCCTCGAATCCCTCGCAGGTGTGCACCGACCAGGTGCGAGCCGCGTCCTCGCAGCTGAACCAATCCGATCTGTCGGTGACTTGCACCTCCACCTGGCAAACGGCGCAAGACGTGACCGTCCAGGCGACTTACCCGTATTCGATCAGCCTGGTTGGCATGACCGTTGTCAGCGGGAATCTCACAGCAACCATGAAGGAGAGGCTCGAATGACTTTCTTGCGCAGAAACGAACATGGGCAGGCGATCGTGCTGAGCGTGCTCGCTCTGGTCGTCCTGTTCGGCGCGTGCGCCATTGCAGTGGACGTGGGGGCGTGGTTGAGGGAGAAGCGGCAGCTCCAGGCAGCCGCCGATTCCGCCGCGCTCGCAGCCGCACAGGTCCTCCCAGGGAGCACGACGAGTGCCGACACCCTGGCAAAGCAGTACGCAACCAAGAACGGGCGAACGGCGAAGACAGTCACCTTCTCGAGCGCGACCGTCTCCAACGACACCGTTCAGGTCACGGTCGAGACCGATAACGCCGGCTTCTTCTCCGGGGTCCTCGGAATCACCACGACCAAGATCACCCGCGCTGCCTCCGCGCGATCGTCGGCGCCCGCGCAGCTTTCCATCGTCGCGCCGATCACGATCGGCTCGGACAACCCGCAGCTCAAGTGCGGCGCCCCGTGCTACGGGCAGGAGATCAACCTCGTTGCTCTCCCAACCGGCAGCTACGACGGAAACTTCACGAACTTCCAGCTGATCGATCTGTCGAAGAACGGCGGCAACGTCTCGCCGGCGCAGGTCGCCGAGTGGTTGCGTCGCGGCTACAACGGCTATCTCTCGCCGGGCCAGTATCCCGGCACCGCCAGCACGACCTTCAACTCACCCGAGTTCAAGCAGGCGATGGACGACATGAAGGGCAAGGAGATCGTCGTCTTCGTCCACTCGAGCGCGAACGGGGGTGAAGGCGCTCCCGGAGCGCTGTACCAGGAGGTCGGCTGGGGTGCGTTCCACATCACGAAGTACACGGGCACCAGCTCGATGGGGACCCTCACCGGGTATTTCACCAGCGTGAACATGAACGGCGTTCCGAGCTCCGACCCGAACCAGAAGACCTGGGGTGTTCGGACGATCAATCTCGTCAGTTAACCGGCGAGCAGCTAGTCCACAGGCCCACCACACGAAAGAGAAAAGACTATGAACTATCGCGCCAAGAACATCGGGATCGCCGTCGCGCTGGCTGCACTTGCCGCCATCCTGACGAGCGCGTATGTCGTCAACTACAAGCGCCACGTGCAGCGCGGGGAAGGGAAAGTGACGGTGCTCGTCGCCGCACGCGACATCCCGGCTGGGACTTCAGGCGCGGACGTAGTCGACCAGAAGATGCTCAAGGAGCAGACCGTGCCGCGCAAGTCAGTCGTTGCCGGCGCGATCTCCGCTCCGGATCAGCTCGCCCAGTACGTTGCCACACAGGACGTCTACACGGGCGAGCAGGTGAGCACGCGCCGCTTCGCTCCGCCTACGGAGCAGGGCATCCGGGCTCAGATCAAAGGCACGCAGCGGGCGTATGAGCTCGCGGGCGATCCGAACCAGCTGCTCGCCGGCACGCTCAAGGAAGGCGACCACATCGACGTCGTCGGCAACTGGACCGTCAAGGTTGGCGGCTCCAACGGCGCCGACCAGAAGGTAACCCGAGTCATTCTGCGCAACGTCCTCGTCTTGCGCGCGCCGATCGGCGGCGCTGGAGGCGCAACGGTTACCTCCGGCAGCGACAAGTCGCAGAACGTCCAGGTTCGGGTCACCGACATCCAGGTACAGAAGCTGTTCTGGATCGAGAAGAACGGCGACTGGCACCTCACGCTTCGGCCCCCGGTGAATTCGGTCGATAGCGGTAACACGATTCAGGAAGTCAGCACGATGTTCTTCGACGGACCCGGAAGGAGGCCGTAATGAGCACCGCTACCGAGACAACCACGCGCGAGCGTGTGCGGGTTTACGCCACCGGATCCTGTGAAGGGTTCGACAAGCTACGCGACTCGCTTGCCAGCCATCCCGAGATCGAACTGGTCGGGGCGACCACCAACGTCGCCGACGGTGCAGCGGCGCTGGCGGGTGGCCATCTGGACGCCATCCTCCACGCAACGCGAGCCTCGGCTTTGCCCGCAGACGAGCTTGCAGCGATCAGGGAGCACACCCGCGCCCCGATCCTGATGCTCGCTTCGGGCGGCTCTTCTGGGCTGCTCGAGCAGGCTCTGGACGCTGACGTCGCAGACGTCCTGCTTCTGCCGCAGCTCGTCGAGAACATCGTCTTCGCGATCCGAAAGGCGACGCATACGACGCGGCGGCATCACGACACCGGTTCCGGCCGGCACGGCAAGATCGTGACGGTCTTCTCGCCGAAGGGCGGGACCGGCAAGACGGTCACCGCCACGAACCTCGCCGCCGCCTGCGCGAAGTTCGAGGGGCGCAAGACGCTGCTCCTCGACCTTGACCTGCAGTTCGGCGACGCCGCGATCATGCTCGGCATCGAGCCCGAGAAGACGATCTACGACCTGGTCGTCGCCCCGGGCGAGCTCGACACCGAGAAGCTGGCGGGTTACACGACCAAGCACGCATGCGGGCTCGAAGTCCTTCCGGCGCCGCTGCGCCCGGAGGATGCAGAGCTCGTGACGGAGGCGAAGCTCGGCCGCCTGCTCGAGGTGGCCCGCGAGTCGTTCGACGTCATCGTGGTCGACACATCCCCGTTCTTCCACGGGCCGATGCTTGCGACGCTCGACCGCACGGACGAGCTGCTGCTGCTCTGCTCGCTCGATGTGCCGACGCTGAAGAACCTGCGCCTGGCGCTGCAGACGCTCGACCTGCTGTCGTTCCCGAAGCAGCGCGTCCGCATCGTTCTCAACCGCTCCAACTCCAAGGTCGGCATGAAGCCGAACGAGGTGGAAGGCGCGCTGGGGATGAAGGTGCGCTTCGAGGTGCCGTCCGACCGCGCAGTTCCGCTTGCGGTCAACCGCGGTAACCCCGTCGTGCTCGCCGACGAATCGGCAGATGTGTCGAAGGCGATCAGGGCGATGGCTAAGGAGCTCTTCCCTGCACTGAAGGAAGAGGGCAAGAAGCGTCGTCTCCTGCCTTCGCTTGCGAGGTCGTAAACCATGGGCCTCCACGATCGCCTCAAAACCTCCAATGGGAGCTCTTCCGCAACCGCGGAACTGCTCACCGGCGGGCAGAACAATGAATCGTCGTCTCCGTCTCCGACGCACGACCCGTATGCCGAGCTGAAGACCCGCATCCACCACGCGTGCATCGCCACGCTGGGTGCGGAGCTCTTCAAGCGCGAGTCGACGGGCTCGGGGGATCTCGGCGAACGGGTCACGCGAGCGGTCACCGAACAGCTCGTGCTGGACCGGACGCCGCTGACCCGCGAAGAGCGCCGTCAGATCATCCGGGAGATCACGGACGACATCCTCGGCTACGGGCCGCTGGAGAACTTCCTCCGAGACGACTCGGTGACCGAGGTCATGGTCAACGCTTATGACCAGATCTACGTCGAGCGGCTGGGCAAGCTCGAGCGGACGCAAGCCTCGTTCGCCGACAACTCGCACCTGCTCCGCATCATCGACAAGATCGTGTCCCAGATCGGCCGGCGCGTGGATGAAGCCTCGCCGATGGTCGACGCACGTCTTCCGGACGGTTCCCGAGTGAACGCGATCATCCCGCCGCTGGCCCTCAAGGGCCCGACGCTGACGATCCGTAAGTTCGCGCGTGATCCGTACACCATGAACGACCTGATCTCGTTCGGCTCGATCTCGCCGAAGGCTGCGCAGTTCCTCGCTGCCTGCGTCAAGGGGAAGCTGAACGTCCTGATCTCCGGCGGTACCGGCACGGGTAAGACGACCACGCTGAACGCCATGTCGGCGTTCATTCCCGGTGACGAGCGGATCGTCACGATCGAGGACGCGGCGGAGCTCCAGCTCCAGCAGGAGCACGTCATCACGCTCGAGTCCCGGCCGCCGAACATCGAAGGCCAGGGCGAGGTCCGCATCCGCGAGCTCGTCCGCAACGCACTGCGCATGCGCCCCGACCGGATCATCGTCGGTGAGGTCCGCGGTCCCGAGACGCTGGACATGCTCCAGGCGATGAACACGGGTCACGAAGGATCGCTGACGACCATCCATGCGAACTCTCCGCGCGACGCGCTCTCGCGTCTCGAGACTCTCGTGCTGACGGCCGGCGTGGAGCTCCCGCTCCGGGCGATCCGCGAGCAGGTCTCGAGCGCATTCGACCTGCTGGTTCAGATCACGCGTCTCGTCGACGGTTCGCGCCGCATCTCACACGTCACCGAGGTGCTCCGGATGGAGTCCGACGTGATCACCCTGCAGGACGTCTTCCACGCGAAGCCGCCCGACGAGCAGACGGCCTCGAGTGGAGTCGGCATTCGGCTGCTCTCGCCGCTGAGCTGCACTGGCCTGAAGCCGAACTTTCTCGAGAAGATGGCGGCCAACGGCGTCATCCTCCAGTCGAGCTTCTTCAGCAAGGACGACGACGATGCTCCGGCCGCCGCCCAGGGTCACCAGGCGTCGAAGTTCAAGGGAGCATTTCAATGAGCCGATTCCGGCTCGCAGTCGCCGGGCTCGCGTTCATCATCCTCGCACTCCCGGCCGCCGCAGCTGCGGCTGTGCAGCTTCGAGGGGTCGACGCGACCGCTTATCCGACTATCCACGCGTCGATCTATACGCCTAACGGCGGTGGCAGGCCTGCGCTGTGGGAGAACGGCACTCCAGTCGCAGGCTTCCAGGCGCAGAACCTCGGCAGCGTCAAGGCGATCGCCACTTTGGTCGACCGCTCCCAGTCGATGCGGGGCAAGCCGCTCGCAGACGCTTCGGCCGGTGCGCGCGCATTCGTGGCGGCGAAGCAGGCCGCCGACGAGCTGTCCGTCATCGCCTTCGGATCGAAGGTGTCGACGCTGTCGCCGTTCTCGACCGTCAAGCGTGATGCGGATCTCCCGCTCGGGCGCATGACGACCGACTCGGTCAAAGGAACCGCGCTGTACGACGCCGTCATCGCGGCGGCCAACCAGCTCAAGGGAAACCCGCTGCCGGGACGCGTGATCATCGTGCTCAGCGACGGGGCAGACAACGCGAGCAGCGGCTCCCTGACGACGGCGATCAGAGCGGCTCACGAGGCGAACGTTTTGATCTACGCGATCGGGATCGAAGGCGATGGGTTCACCGCCGATCCGCTCATGCAGCTCGCAAGCTCGACCGGCGGTCAGTACTACGGCGCCGCCTCGACCTCTGAGCTCGCTGGCGTCTACAAGTCGGTCGCCGGCGCGTTGAAGAAGACCTGGCGAGTCCAGTACGTCACGCCGGCGCGCCCTGGGGACAGCATCCGGCTGACCGCGTCGATCGTGGGCGAGGGCTCGACTACGCAGCTCGCGCGGATTCCCGTCGGTAAGACGACGTCGGCCCCCGGCCCTTCGACGCTCATCCCGAAGAACGCCTATGGGCCCGGCGGCCCGCTCGCGGTCGCGATTGCGGTCGCCGCACTCGTTCTCTTCGGATGTCTCTTCTTCCTGGCAGGCATCCGCGGCTCGTGGGTGCGCAGCCGAATCGTCGCGCATACGGGCGAGGGCAAAGGGAAGAACGCGAAGAAGAACCGCAAAGAGCGGCGCAACGAGGCGCTCTCATCCATTTTCGCCACGACCGAGAGGGCCCTTGGCCACCTGAAGCAGTGGCGATCGATCAGCCGCATGCTCGAACGCGCCGACGTCCAACTCCGAACGGTCGAGTTCATCTGGATTACGGTCGGCGCTGGAGTGCTCATGGCACTGCTCGCGTTCCTCTTCGGGGCAGGCCCCATCATCCTCGTTGCGCTGACCGTGACGGCCGGAATGATTCCCTTCTCCGTCGTCTGGCTCAAGATGCGGAAGCGGCTCCGTGCCTTCGAGGACGAGCTGCCGGATCTTCTGATCACGATCGCTGCTTCGCTCAAGGCCGGCCACTCCTTCAAGCAAGGCCTCCAGGCCGTTGTCGACGAGGGCCATCCGCCGGCCAACCAGGAATTCAAGCGCGTGCTGACGGAGGCCTCCCTCGGCCGGCCGATGGACGACGCCCTGGTGGAGATGGCCGAGCGCATGGACTCGAAGAACTTCGAGTTTGCAATCACGGCCGTCACGATCCAGAGACAGGTTGGAGGATCCCTCGCGACGCTGTTCGACATGGTCGCCGACACCGTGCGCCAGCGGCAGCAATTCGCCCGCAAGATCCGCGCGCTCACCGCAATGGGCCGAATGTCGGCGTACACGCTGATCGGTATTCCGTTCTTCCTGGCCGGAGTCATCACTCTGGTGAACAGGACCTACATGCACCCGCTGTACTACTCGCACACGGGTCATGTCCTCATCCTCATCGGGCTCGCGATGATGGGGTTCGGCTCTCTCATTCTGAAAAAAATCGTCTCTTTCCGAGGTTGATGACATGCCAATGATCCTGACTCTTGCAATCGCAGCTATCGGTGGGGCCGTCTTTTTCTTCGCGGAGCTCGCCACCACGCCGATGCGAAACCGGCGGAACCTCGTGCACCGCGCTGCCAACTACGGCCGCCTCCGAACCGTCACCGGAAAAGAGATGCCGCGCTTCCGCGAGCGCGCGCTCGATCCGTTCGTGGCGAAAGCGGCGCGCCTCGTGCTTCGCGTCAACCCGCGTGTCTCGGTGGAGGCCGTCTCGGAGAAATTGATGGCCGCAGGCATGCGGAGGACGTCCCCGACCACGATCATCGGTGCCAAGGGGCTCCTCGGTATCGGCGGACTGTTCCTCGGCCTCGCCGTCGGAAGCGCGATGGCGCCGAAGTTCATGTTCTTCGCGGCGCTCGGTTTTGCAGCCATGGGAGCGTTCGCTCCTGGCCTGTATCTCAACAGCCGCGTGAAGGGCCGCCAGGCGGCGGTGTCCGCTGAGCTTCCTGACGCGCTCGATCTGCTCTCGGTGAGCGTCGAGGCCGGGCTCGGCTTCGACGGTGCAGTCCAGAAGCTGACCGAGCACATGGACGGCCCGTTGATCGAGGAATTCGAACTCGCCCTGGGCGGAATCCGGATCGGCGAGGGCCGAAGCGAGGCGCTCAAGAAGATGGCCGAGCGCAGCTCGTCGCAGGAGATGGCCAGCTTCGTGCGGGCGATCATCCAGGCCGACCAGCTGGGCATTTCCCTCGGCCGGATCCTCAAGGTCCAGTCCGGCGACACGCGGCTCAAGCGCCAGCTGCTCGCCGAGGAGAAGGCGATGAAGGCCCCGATCAAGATGCTCTTCCCGACGGTCATCTTCATCTTCCCGGCGATGTTCCTCGTCGTGCTCGGACCCGCGTTCCTCAACCTCTCGACGTTCTTCAAGTTCTAGGAAGAGAGTGTCAGTGGCCGAGCATGGCACCGAAGGCGGTTTCGGCACCGGGCTGAGGGCGAAGCTCCAGTCGGGCGAGACGCCGTCCGAGCCTCGCTCGCCGACGGAAGCGATCGCCGCGGCGACGCCCGTCGCCGGGGAGACCGAGGTCGAGGCCCTCCGCGCCGAGTTGAACGCGTCGCTCGCGCGGGAGCAGCAGCTGCGCTCATCCTTGAGCGACCAGGTTGAGACCTCGGGCCGTGACGACCAGATCGAGCAGCAGCTCGCCGAGCAGTCTGCTGGGCTCGATCGTCGCGCTGCGGCGCTTGCGGAAACTCAGGCCGACCTCGACGACCGCGAGCGCCGGATGGCCGAGCGCCTCGCCGAGCTCGATGGCTTGCTCGAGGAGAAGGAGGAGCTCACGAAACTCGAGGCACGGCTCGCCGAGCGAGAACAGCTCGTCGAGCTGAAGGTGCACGAGCTCAAGGCCGGCGACGAAGAGCGTGCGGCCGCCGCGGCCGAGCTGAAGGCGAAGCTCGACGCGATCGCCAAGCATGAGAAGGACCTCGCCAAGGCAGAAGCGCGCGTGTCCGCCGCCGGTGGAGAGACCGAGGCGCGTCAGGCGAAGCTCATGCGCGCACTCGAGGAACGCGAAGAGAAGGCGCGAGTCAAGGACGAGCAGGCCCGAGCTCTCGAGAAGAGAGTTGCGGAGCGCGCAGCGAGCCTGACCGCGACCGAACGCGAACTGACTCAAGCACGTGTGCAGCTCGAAGCGCGCGAGAAGGTGCTCGGGAAGCGTGAAGCCGAGATCGAGTCGGAGAGCGTAGGCACCGAAGAACGCCTTGTTGCGCGGGCGCGTGAGCTTGACGAGCGGGAGCTCGAATTGTCGAAGAAGGCAGGCGACGTCGCGGCGCGGATCGAGCAGCTGGAGCAGCAAACCGGTTCGCACGTGGCCACGGTCCAAGAGGCCCGCGCGAAGGTCGAGGAGGCGCAGGAACTCGGGCAGGCTCTCGCGGCACGCGAGGCGAAGCTCGCAGCCATGGAAGCCGAGCTCACGCACACGCGCGCACAGCTCGAGGCGCGCGAGAGCGTCGTCACGAAGCACGAAACGGAGCTCGCCGCCGGAGCCGGGCAAACCGAGGAGCAGTTGTCGGTTCGGGCGCGCGAGCTCGACGAACGTGAGCTCGAGCTCTCGAGCAAGGCCAGTGAGCTCAAGACCCGTGTCGCGCAGCTCGAACGTGAGGCGGCGGATCGCGCAGCAGCGGCCGAGAAGACGAAGGCCAGGGAAGAGGAGCTGCGAGCCGTCCAGGAGTCGCTTGCAGCAGAGGCCCGTGAGTTTGCACAAGCACGCGCACAGCTGGAGGCGCGGGAGAAACAGCTGGGCAAGCGCGAGGCGGACGTGGCCGCCGCCGGCGGCCGTGACGAGCGTGTAGTCGCTCGAGCCCGGGAGTTGGACCAGCGCGACCTCGAGCTATCCGCTCGCGCAAGCGAGCTCACCGCCCGCATGCAGGATCTCGAGCGTCAGGCCGCGGAACGCGATGCTGTCGCAAAGGATGCCCTGGCCAAGCTCGACAGCATCGACCAGCGCGAGACCGAGCTGATTGCGCGCGAGGCCGAGCTCCACCGGCTCGAAGCGACCGCGCGGCGGGCCGCCGAGGAGGCGCGGAAGCCCGAGGTGGACGAGCTCGCAGAGCGCCGCTTGAAGCAACGCGACGAAGAGTTGTCGTCCCGTGAGTCGGCTCTCAACAAGGCGGAGCAGGCGATCCTCGCCTCGCGTAGCCGCTACGAGGGCAAGGAGAAAGGGCTCGACGAGCGCGAGAAGGTTCTCGCCAGCCGCGCCAAGGAGCTGGAGGAGCGCGACGCCGCGCTCAACCTGCGCGAGGCCCAGATGGAAGCCGAGCTGGAGGTCCGCGAGCAGCGGCTCGAGCAGCGCGAACAGGCCGGAGCAGAGCTCGAGGCGGCCCTTTCGACCCGCGAGAGCGACCTCTCCACGTACGTCGCACAGCTGCAGGACAACTTCGACCGCCGCGAATCCGAATGGTGGTCGAAACAGCTCGGCAAGGACGCCGGGCAGCAGCCCGCTGCCTGACGGCGTAGCCACCCGTCAGAATCCACGGCATGGCCCAAACGTTGAGCGACAGCGAGCTCGTCGCCCGCTGCCGGTCCGGTGACCAGCAGGCGTGGGCCGAGCTCGTCGACCGGTTCTCCCGGTACGTGTACGCGATCTCCGTCCAGGCGTTCCGGTTGCCGGACGCCGACGCCGAGGATGTCTTCCAGGAAGTGTTTGCGCGCGCGTACGAGCATCTCGACAAGCTGCGAGACGACGCGGCGATTCGGCCCTGGCTCGCCCAGCTCACGAGGCGGCTTTGCATCGACCGCCTGCGTGCGACCTCCCGCGAGCGCCCTACCGCGGACGAGGAGCTCGAGCTTGCCGGATCGGAGGAGACTTTGACGATCCTCGAGGATGCACTGACGGTGCACGAGGCCCTGGCCGCAACGCCCGAGCATTGCCGGGAGATCCTTGACCGCTTCTTTGCCCGCGACGAGAGCTATCGCACCATCGGCGAGGCGCTCGACCTCCCTGCCGGCACGATCGCGAGCCGGATCTCCAGGTGCCTCGGCCGACTGCGCGAGCTCCTCGAGGGAAGAAATCCGGCAGATACGCCGTCTAGTACTCGATGACCGCTTTCGACGAAGAGCGCCTCGCACGCCTGATCCGGGCTCTGCCCCCGGCACCGGAGGCGTGGGTGCGCGCCGCGCAGGAGCTACCGCTGGCCAAGGCAGGGCTCGACGAGATCGTCGCCCGCGCCGAGGCGGACGCTGACTTCAAGGCGCGGCTCGTGGCCGATCTCGAGGCTGCGCTCGACGCCGAAGGGTACGAGCGAGATCCCGCGGTGATCGAAGTGCTGAAGGTTCGCTTCGAGTCCAAGTAGCACTTCGAGGACAATCCCCCGCATGGCCTTGCTCGACCTCCGGCTGCGGGAATTCCTCGACGAGATCGCGGCCGAGGGCAGGACTCCCGGCGGAGGGTCGGCTGCAGCGCTCGTCACGGCGATCGCGGCCGGGCTCCTGGCCAAGGTGGCCCGCGGCTCCGGGGACACCTGGCCGGAAGCGGCCGGGATCGCGGCGCAGGCGGAGTGCCTCCGCGACCGTGCGACTCCGCTCGCGCAGGCGGACGCCGAGCACTACGAGGCCGCGCTCCGAGTCCGCGCCGAGACCGGCGACAAGCAGGGCGAGCGCCGAGACTTCGCCCTCGGTCAGGCGTATGCAAAGGCGGCCGAGCCGCCGCTACAGATCGTCCGGGTGGCGAACGACGTCGCCCAGCTTGCGATCGCGGTGGCCGAGAGCGGCAACCCGGCGTTGCGCGCCGATGCCGTCACGGCCGCCCTGCTCGCGGCAGCGGCCGCGAGCGCCGCGGCGGAGCTGGTGGCCGTGAACCTCACCGCTTCGGCAAGCGATGCGCGCGTCATTGAGGGGGCAAAGCTTGCAGAGG
>JALYST010000076.1 GCA_030854665.1 Actinomycetota bacterium | reverse complement strand
GTAGACGGCCATGAGGAGGACGGGATTCGCGAGCGTCCAGGCCAGGCCGAGGAGCGAGCCCCGGTACTTCGCCTGGACATCCCGGCGAAAGAGGTTCCCGAACAGCTCGCGGTAGCGGACGAGATCCCCGTATACCGTCGTCATGGGCGCGCCCTAGTCTAGAGGCGGCCTCACATGGCGCTTACAGCCAATCGTTACGCTTCAGCTCCGTGAAGGTGCTCGCGGCGATCGCTGCATTTCCCGCCGCGGCCGCGGCCATCTGGCTGCTGCTTCGCACCCCGCTTGCGACCCGACTCGCTGCGGCGCCACGCGAGGACCGCTGGCACGAGCGAACGACGCCGATGTTCGGTGGGATCGGGATCGTCACCGGTCTCTTCGCCGGGGTCGGGGTCGCCCTCGCGGTGGGCGCGGCCCCTGCGAGCCGGGAGATCCTGGCGATTCTGGGCGGCTGCGCGATCCTCTTCGTCGCCGGGCTGCTCGACGACCTGTTCTCGCTCGGGCCGATCCCAAAGCTTGCCGCGCAACTTGCGGCGGCCGGGCTGGTGATCTTCAACGGGTTGACGATTTCCGGACTCATCTCGAACGACGTCCTGGCCGGAATCGTCGCGCTCGTCTGGCTCGTCGGGATGACGAACGCCTTCAACCTGCTCGACAACATGGACGGGCTCGCGGCGACGCTGGCCGGGATCGCCGCGGCGTTCTTCGCCGTCGACGCGGTCACCGTGCACAAGAGCCACGCGGTGCTGGCGCTCGCGCTTGCCCTCGCGCTCGCCTGCGCGGGCTTTCTTCCTTTCAACCTCCGTCGCGGCAAATCGGCGGCCGTCTTCATGGGCGACTCCGGCAGCCAGCCGCTGGGCTTCGCGCTGGGTGCGCTCGGCCTGACCGCCAGCTGGAAGGTGGCCGGCACGACGGTCGCAACCCTGCTCCTGCCGATCCTCGTGCTCGCGGTCCCGATTCTCGACACGACGCTGGTGACGATCGGACGCCTGCTCGACGGTCGACCCGTCTACCAGGGCGGACGCGACCACACCTCACACCGGCTCGTCTATCACGGGCTATCGGAGAAGCGCGCGGTCGTCCTGCTCGCCGTGATTTCCGCCGCGCTCGGCACGACCAGCCTCTTCTACGCGGTGCTCGACAACGCCTGGGTGACGCTGATCGGAGTGCTGCTCACGTTCGCGCTGCTCGTCCAGTTTGCGAGCGTGCTCTCAGACGTGGAACGGACGCCGGGCTTCGCCGCTGACCGTGGCTGGTTACGTACCTTCGTCGCGAATCCGCGCCGGCTCGTCGAGTCGATCGTCGACTTTGCGCTCATCACCGCCTCGTTCACGGTCGCGTACTACCTGCGGCTGCAGGGCGGCGGCAGCCCGTACCAGCGGCACATCTTCCTCGTCTCGCTGGCCGTGGTTCTGGCAATCCGCTACCTGGCCTTCATCCCGTTCGGCCTCTACCGCGGTGTCTGGAGGTACGCCGGCGCACGCGACGCGGCCAGCATCGTCGCGGCAGTCGTCGTGTCGGAGGTCGTGGCGTACGTGATTCTCGATGCCACCCAGACCTGGGGCCCGTTCCCACGCAGCGTCTTCGTCATCGACGCGCTCGCGTGCACCATCCTGATCGGCGCTTCACGCTTCTGGGAGCGTGCGTTCGTGCGCGGAGTCTCCGCGCTAACGGGACGCGGCGACCGCCACCGCACACTCATTGTCGGTGCCGGCCGCGGTGGCCGCAGTCTGCTGCGCGAGCTACGCGAGACGACAGGGGAACAGGTCGTCGGCTTCGTGGACGACGATCCGCAACTGTCGCGGCGACGGCTCCAGGGCGTCCCCGTGCTCGGCGGAACCGGGGAGATCGAAGGGGTGCTCGCACGTGCGCGACCGGACGCGGTCCTCGTCACGATTCCCGATGCCCCACGCGATCGCCTCGGCCTGGTCATCGACGCCTGCGCGCTGGCGCAGGTGCCGTGCCGCTTCGTCCGTCGCGACACCGACCTCGATCCTCACGCCTTCCTCGGCGCGACCGCCGACTGAACGCAGGATGACCGTCGTGACTGCGAATCCCGCGCCTGTTGACCGCACGCTGGCCGACCGTCTGCTGGCGGCCGTACCGCTGTTCAGCATCTTTCTCTGGCTTGCGATCGTCTACGTGATCCAGGCATGGGCGCACAAGACGCCGTGGCTCTTCGGCGACGAACTCCAGCTCACACAGCTCTCGCGGGCGATCGCCGACAGCGGCCATGCGGCCCGACGCGGGGAGCCCTACTCCTTCACGACGCTCTGGACCTACGTGCTTGCACCGGCGTGGCTGATCGACAACCTCCATGCCGCGTACGCAACGGTGAAGTACCTCACCGTGATCGTGATGGCGGCGACAGTCTTTCCTGCCTACGGGATCGCGCGACTGTTCGTCGGTCGCAGGCCGGCGCTCTTCGTCGCGGCAGCGTCGGCGGCGATTCCCGCAGTCGCGTACTCGTCGATGATCGTCGAAGAGCCGTTCGCGTACTTCTGGTCGACGCTTGCGCTCTTCCTGATCCTCCGCGCGCTGATCACACCATCCCGCGTGTGGATCGCCGGTGCGGTGGCGGCGTCTCTGATCGCGCCGCTGGCGCGTGGTGAGCTCGGCGTGCTTCCGGCAATCTTCCTGCTCGCCGGAATCTGCCTGCTCTGGCGATCCGAGTACGCCTCCCGGTGGCGCAGGGGTTGGACCGGCTGGGACTGGGTGGGCTTCGCAACTCTCGTCGTCGGCGCGGTCGTGATCCTCAGCGCGGTGCTCGGCCACCGGTCGCTCGAGTGGAACTATGCGACTCGTCTCTACAAAGGTCGCATGCTCGATCTCAGCCTGGATGCCGCCGGCGCGTTGACGATCGGCCTTGGGGTGCTGCCCGTGGTGGCAGGACTGGCGGTCCTCTGGCGCGCACCCGGCGAGCCCGTGTCTTATGCGCTCCGCGTCTTTCGCAGCGTTCTGCTCGCAGCCATCATCAGCTTCGGCGTCTACACCGCGGTGAAGTCCACATACGTTTCGATCAGCTTCGGCACCTACACGTACGAGCGCAATCTCATCTACCTCGCACCGCTACTGTTCACGGGCACTGCGCTTTGGCTCGAGCGTCGACGCCTGCACCCGATCGCGCTCGCAGCCTCATCGGCTTTCGTCCTTGCCCTGATCCTGACCACGCCGTACGACATGGGTCAGGATCTTTCCTACAACGCACCGGGGCTCGCGATCTTGCAGCAGGGGAATCGGTACCTCCAGATCGATCCGACGGGTGCGAAGATCGGACTGCTCGCCCTGCTCGGCTTCTCAATCGTCCTCCTGCTCGCGCCGCGTTTTGTCGGCCGCGGTGCGAAGTGGCTCGTGGTCGCGGTTGCAGCGGCTGTCGTCGCGTGGAATCTCACCGCGGAGATCTCCTTCGCGTCGGCGTCGAACCGCGCTTCAGACCGTTTCGAGGAAAACATCCGCGCGCCGTTCACCTGGGTCGACGACGCCACGGGTGGAGCGGCGACGCTTTACATCGGTCAGCAGATGAGCGACCAGAACGGCGAGTGGCTGCTCGAGTTCTGGAACCGGTCGATCAAGGCAGTCTGGAGTCTCGACGGAACGGCGCAGGGACCCGGCCCATTCCTGACGCCGGATCAAGGGGCGTCGGACGGGGCGCTCTCACACGACCCGGGCTACCCCTACGTCGTCGAGGAGGAGGGAATCGAGATCGTCGGGAAGACGATCGCCACGCATCTCCATCGAGCCGGGGGCGGGCTCGAGAAGTGGCGACTTGTGAAAGTCGCCCCACCGTTGCGCCTCCGCGGCTCGGTAGTTGGCGTGTTCTCCGACGGCTGGACAGGCTCGTTCAGCGCCTACACGCGCTATTCGACCCGGGGCAATCGTGCGGGACGAATTCGAGTCATCGTCTCCCGCGCCGCCTGGGGCGGGCCGAACAAGACCGGGCACGTCACTGTCGCGATCGGGCCAATGATCGTCGGCGACGACAAACAGCCGCATCTGGGCAAGCCGACCGACATGAAGCGGTTCGACATCCACAGCAAGGAAGAGATTCCCGTCGTGCTGAACGCACCGGGACCACGCTTCCGCGCCGAGGTCACCATCACTCCGACCTTCGTACCCATCGAACTGTCGCCCGATCAGTCGGATCGGCGCCAGTTAGGCGCTAAGGTGAGCTACGTGTTCTTGCCGCCGCGGAAGGCCGCGCACAAGTAACTGAAGCGCATCGTGAGCAGGAGTCGCGCGACCGGGCCGCTGCGCTCGAGCGCGTAGAGCGCACTAGCCACCGACTGCGGCAACGCAACCTGCTGCGGCGAGAAAAACGGACGCAGCTCCAGCTGATCGAAGCCCGCAG
>JALYST010000057.1 GCA_030854665.1 Actinomycetota bacterium | reverse complement strand
GGAGCTAGGACTTCGCTTCGCTCGTGGATTGAGAGCTCCGCGCTCCGCGCGGAGCTGCACGGCTGAGGTACGGCGAGCCCGCACTCATATATCGCCAGCTCAGCTCTGTGGCCCGCGTGATGCCGATGCGCGGGCCCGTCATGATCTCCGGGACGCCTTCGCGTTCCTCAAGCTGGAACGGAGGCAGGTCCAGCGCGAGACCATCCTGCTCGCGCGTGATCTTCAGCGCCTGGCAGAGCTTTCCCGGGCCCGAGCAGAGCGCCCGCACGGCTTCCACTCCGCGCCGGTTGCGCTGGAGGTCCAACCCATGTGTCGGCTCCAGCGCCCGGATCAGCACGGCCTGGGGCACGCTTTCCTCGCCGCAGACGAGATTCAGGCACCAGTGAATGCCGTACGAGCGGTAGACGTACGCGTACCCGGGCGGGCCGAACATCGTGGCGTTGCGCGCCGTGCGCCCGCGATAGCCGTGACTGGCCGGATCCTCCTGGTCATACGCCTCTACCTCGACGATCCGGCCGCCGACACCGTCGACGAGCAGCGTCGCTCCGATCAGTTCCGGAGCAACCTCGTGGACGCTCCGCGCGAAGAAGTCACGCTTCAGCATTCACCTGAGCGTCGTACCGGAGAAGCGCCGGGAAGGCGGCAGCGAGGAGCAGGCCGCCTGCAACGCATGCGATACCGCCCGAGGCGATCGAGAAGCGCAGGCTCGTCACCGACGCTAGTGCGCCGGCTTCGAGGTTCCCGAAAGACGGCGCTGCTGCGACCTGCATGAACTCGATCCCCGAGACACGACCGAGCATCTCCTTAGGAGTGATCCGGTAGAGCATGACGGAGCGCAGGATCGCGCTGACCTGGTCGCCGAGGCCGGCCAGCGCCAGCAGCAGGAGTGCCAGCCAAAGCTGTTGCGCGAAGCCGAAGGCTGCAATCGCAAGCCCCCACAGCGAGGCAGTGACGACGACGCCGAGACCTTGCCGGCGCACGTGGCGTAACGGCCCGGAGAGCAACGAGACGAGCAACGCACCGGCCGCAGGCGCCATGTACAGGTAACCGACCAACGACGGATCGCCGAAGCGGTGTGCCGCGATCGCCGGGAAGAGGGCGCTCGGCATTCCGAAGATCATCGCGTTGGTGTCCACGAGGAAGAACCCGAGGATCACGGGCTGGCTGCGCACGTATCGAAAACCGGCGACGATCGAGTTCCAGCTCGGGCGGTCGGCATCTTCCCTCGCGACGAGGCGGGGCAAGAGCGCGACGGCAGCGAGCGCGGCGACATAGGAGAGGGAGTCGCCGAGGTAGACCCATTTGAGATCCACGAACTTGATCAGAAGCCCGGCGAGCGCCGGCCCGCCGACAGCACCGAATTGCGACGTGACGCTGTTCAGCGCCGAGGCTGCCATGAAGTGCGACTCGTCGACGAGCTGGGGCGTCATCGACCGCTGTGCGCCCACGCCGATGCTGAAGGCCGCGGAGATGACGAACTGGAAGACGTACAGCGGCCAGATACGCGGATGGCTGAGCGCGGCGTTCGCAGCGAGTCCGAGGCTGCCGGCCACCATACCCACCTGCTGCAGGAGCATCACGCGACGGCGGTCGAATGCATCTGCAAGCGCTCCACCGATCACGGTGAGCGTCAGCAGGGGGATCAGGTGCGTGAGCGAGATGAGGCCGACGGCGAGCGTCGAGCCGGTCAGCTGGTACATCTGGTACGCCAGCGCCACCTCGGCGATCTCCGTGCCGATGAAGGAGATGCCCTGCCCGAACCAGAGCCGTCTGAACGCGGGAGAGCGCCTAAGCGGCGTGATGTCGAGTGCGAACCGCGAAGCTCGTTGACGCAAGCCGCGGCGCTCGGCCGCGGCGACCCCCGGTTCGTCAGTCAAAACAGCTTGGCGTCGTCCGTACCGAAGCCGAGGAGGAACATCCGGGTCGCGTCGGCCACGCGCGGCATTATCGCCGGTAGTCGCGGGCTACGCGGCGTTTGCGACTGCGGCGCTCAGCACCTCGACGACACGGTGCTGATCGGACGCGTTGATCTGCGTGAAGAACGGCAGAGCGAGCGTTCTGCTCGACGCGTCCTCGGCGACCGGGCAAAGGCCAGGGGCGAATTCATATCGTTCGCGCATGTATGGCTGGAGATGGATGCACGGGACGTACTCGGCCGTCGCGACTCCCTCTCGCCGGAGAGCGTCCATGACTGCGGCGCGGTCGACTCCGGCGTCGAGCTTCACGACGTACACGAACCACGAACGTTTGTGATTGGCGTCGACGGCGGACGGCACCTCGACACCGTCCACGTCTTCCAGCAGCTCGGCGTAACGTGCGGATGCGGCCTCGCGCAGCTCGAGGATGCGGTCGAGCTTCTCCAGCTGTGCGAGCCCGATCGCAGCCTGAACGTCCGTCCAGCGGTAGTTCATGCCGACCCGCACATGATGGAACCACCCGCCGCCTTCGTCATATGAACGGCCCTGGTTGCGCAGGCTGCGGAGCAACTGCCACTCCTCCTCGGAGTGGGTCGTGACAACTCCGCCTTCACCGGTAGCCATCTGCTTGTTCGGATAGAAGGCGAACACCGCGGAGGGCCCATGCGCTCCGAGCGGCCGCCCGCGATACTCCGCGCCGAGAGACTCGCATGCGTCCTCGATCAACGTGAGGCCATGGCGGTCGGCGATCGTTCGCAGCTCGTCGAGCTCGCACGGCAGCCCGAACATGTCAACCGCCACGATTGCGCGCGTGCGTTCCGTGATCGCCGCCACGACCGCAGCCGGATCGAGATTGAGCGTTACCGGATCGACGTCCGCGAAGACGGGCGTCGCACCTTCAAGGATGAAACAGTTCGCCGAGGACACGAACGAGAGCGGCGACGTGATCACGTCATCGCCCGCTCCAAGCCCAGCGATCTTGCAGAGCAGATGCAGCCCGGCGGTTCCGCTGGATAGCGCCGCCGCGTAGGGGGCGCCGACTCGCTCGGCGATCTGCTCTTCGAAGCGGTCGATCCACGGGCCGAGCGACAGACGACCGGACCGCAGCACTTCCAGGACGAGCTCCTCCTCACGCTCGTCGAGCCACGGCCGGGAGAGTGGGATCTCCCGGACTGCTTCGGTCATGCTTCCGCTCGCGCCGGTTCGGTCGTGGCGTACTCGAGCCAGTGGGACCAACGCTCGCTTCCGCCCCGCACCGTGTCGAGGTACGCCTTCTGGATCGCCAGGGTCACGGGACCGGGCCCGCCGATCGGCTGATCGTCGACCTCGCGCAACGGAGTCACCTCCGCCGCGGTACCGGTCATGAAGACCTCGTCCGCGAGATAGAGGTCGGTGCGGATCAGCTGCTTCTCCACAACCGAGTGGCCGAGATCCTGCGCGATCTGGATGATCGTGTCACGCGTGATGCCCTGCAGAATCGATGCCGAGAGATCCGGCGTATAGATCGTCCCGTCCTTCACGATGAAGATGTTCTCTCCGGAGCCGTCCGCGATGAAGCCGTCGTCCGTGAGCAAGATCGCCTCGTCGTAGCCGGCACGGTTCGCCTCCATGACGGCGAGCATCGAGTTCAGATAGATCCCTGTCGCCTTCGCGACATGCGGGATGACGTTCGGCCCGACGCGCGTCCACGACGAGATCTTCGCCCTGATGCCGTTCGTCAGCGCATCGGCGCCGAGATAGGTTCCCCAGGGCCAGCTCATGATCACGACGTCGACGGGATTGCCGGTCGACGCCACGCCGAGCTCGCCGAAACCGAAGAATGCAATCGGCCTGATGTAACACTCGGCCACGCCGTTCGCACCGATGAGCTCCATCGTTGCCGATCGAAGCTCCTCGACCGTGTACGGGAGCTCCATGTTCAGGACCTGCGCGGAGTTGTGCAGGCGCTGCATGTGCTCGGTCAACCGGAAGACGGCACTGCCTTTCGGCGTCTCGTACGCGCGAATCCCTTCGAACACGCCGGAGCCGTAGTGGAGCCCGTGTGATCCAACATGAATCTTGGCGTCGGCCCAGTCGACGAGCTCGCCGTTCATCCAGATCTTCTCGAGTTCCTGCATGAAGAGTTTCTCCTTTGGCGGGGCGGACTGGACCGGAGTCGAATTCTACCCGCGAGGCAGGTCGCCGACCTCCCCCGTTCTAGCCTTCCCGGAGCACATCTGCGGTCTGCGCGCTCGTCACGCGGGCGATCTGGGCCGGAGACAATCCGAGTACGTGGCGAGGCGACCCCGCCTCCAGCCAGACGGCGCCGGCTGCGAGGACGGAGTGGTCCATAAGGACCCGGGCTCCCTCGAAGGGAAACTCTGTCGCGGGGGCGGGCCGGAGATCCTTGCCGCCCGAGGCGGCGGCGACCTTTTGCTCGTCGACGGTGCGCTCCGCCGGCACGAGCACGACGACGGCGCCGCCATCTGTGGCGAATGCGTCGGCGCGCAGCTTCTGCCCGGCCGGTGGGCCGGCACCCGGGAGCAACTCCTCGAGCCGTCCCTCCACGCCGGAGGCCCGCAGGAACGTCGCGATGCGCTCTACGGCTTCAGGCCACACGACTGCAGCCTACGGCGCAACCGATTCGCCGGCTTGCCCGTTGAACTGACAGTCAATCGACGGGAGACGAGAATGGCTGAACGGGAAGTGCGGATCGCGCACACTGAGGCGCTGTTCCGAGACGTCAACGAGCGAATTGCCGAGAGCGCAGAGCGTTTCAACGCTCAGGACGCCGAGTTCGTCTGCGAATGCGCGAACCCGGCTTGCGCCGAGCGAGTCCCTGCGACACTCGACCAGTACGAAGAGGTCCGTTCTGACGGGACGCACTTCTTGCTCAGTCCTGGCCACGAGCTCACCGAGCTAGAGCGGATCGTAAAGCGGCCGCACAGACGGTCCGTGGTCGTGGAGAAATTCAACGTGATCGTGGCTCAAACCGTTCGGCGCCTGAATCCGCGCGCCGAACTGGTTTAGTTATTCCAGTGAGATGAAGCGGGTGTCGTTGAACTCCGAGTGGATCTGCACCACGAGCTCCGGCGGCGCGGGTGAGTCGATCGACAGTGTCATCAGCGCCTGGCCTCCCTGGCGTGTTCGCGACACGGTCATGTTCGCGATGTTCACGCCCGCCTGGCCGAAGAGTGTCCCGACCTTGCCGATCACGCCCGGAACGTCGTCGTAGCGGAAGACGACGAGCAGAGGCGCGAGCTCCATGTCGAGCTCGAACCCCAGTGCGCTGACGAGCCAGAGCCGGTTGTCGTTGCCCATCGTCGTGCCGGCCACGCGTAAAGGCTGGCCGTCCGAAACCGCCTCGACGCGCACGAGGTTTGTGTAGTCGCGGGCTGAGAGGCTCCGTTCCTCGCGCACGTCCACGCCGCGCTCGGCCGCAATCATCGGTGCGTTGACGTAGTTCACCGGCTGGTCGGAGCGACCCTGGAAGGCGCCGTTCAACGCGGCAACCGTCAGCAGGCGCGTGTCGTACTGGGCCAGCGCCCCGAAGTAGGTCAGCCGCAGCTCCTCGACGCGCCCGTCCGCGAGCTCCATGGCCAGACGCCCTAGCTTGGCCGCGAGCGGGATGTACGCGCCCAGCACTTCGAGGTCTTCCGCACCGATCACCGGAATGTTGACCGCATTGGTCACGAGGCCGCCGTCGAGTGCAGCCGCAACCTGCTCGGCGATGATCAGGCCCGCTCGATCCTGCGCCTCCTCGGTCGATGCGGCGAGATGCGGCGTGACAACGACGTTGTCGAGCTCGAGCAGCGGGCCCGAGTAGGGCTCGGTCGAAAAGACGTCGAGCGCGGCGCCGCCGACCTTGCCGGACTTCAGCGCGTCGAGCAAGTCGTCTTCGTCGACGAGCGCGCCCCGGGCGGCGTTGACGATCCGAACCCCGTCGCGCATCCGCCCAAAGGCCTTCGCGTTGATCGACTTGCGCGTCTCATCCGTCAACGGCAGATGCAGCGTCAGGAAGTCAGCAGCCGCGTAGATCTCACGCTCGCTTTCGACACGCTCGACCCCGAGCTCGCGGAAGCGCTCGGGCGAGACGAAAGGGTCGTACGCGACGACCCGCATGCCGAGACCCGCGGCACGGCGGGCGACCTGCTGGCCGATCCGGCCGAAGCCGAGCACGCCGAGAGTCTTGTCGGCCAGCTCCACCCCACCGTAGGTTTTGCGCTCCCATCGGCCCTGCTTGAGCGCTGCGTGAGCCTGCGGGATGTTTCTCGTCAGCGCGACGAGCAGGCCGATCGTGTGTTCCGCTGCTGAGATGACCGTCGACTCGGGCGCGTTTGCCACGACGATCCCTCGACGCGTCGCCGCGTCGACGTCGACGTTGTCGATGCCGACTCCCGCGCGTCCGATCACCTTCAGGTTGTCAGCACGCGCGATCAGATCCGCCGTCACCTTCGTCGCCGAACGGACGATGATCGCATCGTAGCGGCCGATCGTCTCGGCCAGGTCCGAGTCGGCGTCGACGTCGACCTCGAAGCCGCGCTCGCGCAGAAGACGAATGCCGGCCTCGGCGATCTCTTCGCGGACGAGAACCTTGCTCAAACGGGAGTGTGCTCGGCCCAGGCTTCGAGGGCGCGGGTAACTGCCACGCCGCGCTCGATCTC
>JALYST010000039.1 GCA_030854665.1 Actinomycetota bacterium | reverse complement strand
GTAGCACGGCCCTTTCCAGCCATATGGGTTCCGCGTGATCGAGCCCCACGGCGCGCACTTGAGCTTCCGCTCGCCGGTGAGAAACTCCTGGTAGATGGGTGTCGCGAGCCAGCGATAGCCACGCTCGCGGGCGACGGTGCGGATGACCTTGAACTTCTCTTCGTGCTCGGCTCGCGTCATCGTCAGCGCCGGATCGATCTGGGAGTACTGGTAGCCCGGGGCGATCAGCATGCCGTCGATGCCGACATCGTCGGTGAGGTACGCCATCATCTCGATGACGTCCTCGATCGACGTCTCCTTGAAGATCGTCGTGTTGGTGCTGACGCGGAAGCCGGCCTCGCGCGCCTTCTTGATCGCGTCGACGGCGACATCCCACAGGCCCGGGTAGTCACAGATGTAGTCGTGGATCTCACGCATGCCGTCGAGATGGACGACGAAGGTCATGCGATGGCTTGGCTCGAAGACGTCGAGGTACTGCTCAAGCCGGAGCGCGTTCGTGCAGAGATCGATGTTCTTCCCGAGCTCGAGCATGCCGGCGACGACGTCCTCGATTCCCTTGTAGACGAGCGGCTCACCTCCGCAGATGGACACAACCGGGGCCGGGCACTGCACGCCCGCGTCGATGCACTCCTCCACCGTGAGTCGCGCCTTGTTCGACTCGTACTCGCGGATCTTCCCGCAGCCGATGCAGGCGATGTTGCACGCGAGGGTCGGCTCGAGCATGAGGACGAGTGGGTAGCGCTCCCCCTTGCGCTGCTGGCCGACCACGTACCGGCCGATCTGGACGGTTGAGCGTAGCGGGAACTTCATGAGTCCGCCCTTCCCGGATGCGTGCCTCGTGCGCCACCGTGCTCGAACGGCGCTGGTGCCGACATCAAGGCGAAGAAGCTAGCCGCCAATGAGCGACATCTCCACTTTCGTCTGAAGCGCAGTCTCGGCCGTGCGACGCTCCGAGTACCGATCAGCGCGAACGCGCCAGATCGCGCGGAGCCGCGCCGCGAGGTCATCGTCGCTCGCACCGCCGCGGAGGAGCGCACGCAGGTCGTGCCCGTGGCTGGCGAACAGGCAGGTGTAGAGCTTGCCGTCGGCAGACAGCCGGGCGCGCGTACAGGTACGACAGAACGGTCGCGTGACCGAAGCGATCACGCCGATCTCGCCGGCACCGTCCCGGTAGCGGTAACGGCTGGCGACCTCGCCATGGTAGGTCGGCTCGACCGCTTCGAGCGGCCAGACACGATCAATCGTCGTGACGATCTCGGCCGCAGGGACGACATCGTCGAGCCGCCAGCCGTTCGTAGTGCCGACATCCATGTACTCGATGAAGCGGAGGATGTGGCCGCTGCCGCGGAAATGGTCCGCCATCGCGAGCACGCTCGCGTCGTTGACGCCGCGCTTCACCACCATGTTCACCTTCACCGGCGCCAGTCCGACGGCGGCCGCGGCCTCGATCCCCTCGAGCACGCGCGCGACCGGAAAGCCGACATCGTTCATCGTTTGGAAGACGCCATCATCGAGCGAGTCGAGGCTGACCGTGACCCGCCGCAGCCCGGCCGCCCGCAGTGCCCCGGCCTTCAGGGCGAGCAAGGAGCCGTTGGTTGTCATCGCAATGTCGCGGACACCGTCGATCACTGCGAGTTGCGCGATTAGGCGCTCCAGCTCCCGCCGCACGAGCGGCTCGCCGCCGGTGATCCGCAGTTTCTCGACACCTTGGGCGACGAAGATGCGGGCGAGCCGGGCGATCTCCTCAAACGTGAGAAGCTCGCTCCGCTCAAGGAACTGGAAGTCGCGACCGAAGATCTCCTTCGGCATGCAGTAGACGCAGCGGAAGTTGCAGCGGTCGGTCACCGAGATTCGAAGGTCCCGCAGCGGCCGGCCCAGGGAGTCGGCGAAGCTCGCAGCCGCCTGTGACCGACTCGGAGCGAGAGTGCTCATCACGGACCGAGCATACTTGGGCCCAGCCCTCTCTCCAGCCGTCCAGGTCTTCGGCGTCATCGCCCTGCGCTCGACGGGGACCAGCTCGACGGCCGAAGGGCGGTCCTTAAAGACGCTGCCGGTTCAAGAGTGGAGGAAAAGTGCTTCTGATCGAACCGTTGGGTGGTGGAGGGGTGGCCTCGGGAGCGCACCGTTGAGCGGAAAGCCGCACTCGTGGCGTTCGAGCTGTGCCCGGCAGAGAAGCGGCAATTAAGCGGCATTCAAGCGGCAGCTGTGGAAGCGCAGAGCGCAGTGCGGGAATGGCCGTTTAATCGCCGAACCGTCGTCTGTCGCTGTTCCACCA
>JALYST010000037.1 GCA_030854665.1 Actinomycetota bacterium | reverse complement strand
AGATCCACTTCCTCGAAGCCCTGCGGGAAGAGCTCTAGCATCTGTGCGCGCGCTTCCTCTGCGCGCTCGACGGGGACGGCAACCGAGACCCGCCGGATGGCGTTCAGCGGAATGCGCTCTTCAGCTTGTCGAAGAACCCCTCGCCGGCCTCGTACGTCGCGTCCGTCGACAGCCGGTCGAACTCTTCCAGCAGGCGGCGCTGCTCCTCTGTCAGCTGGTGGGGGACGGCGACGCGAACGAGCACGCGCTGATTCCCGCGGCCGAATCCCTGGAGCACCGGCAGCCCGCGGCCGCGCAGGACCCGCACCTCTCCCGGCTGTGTCCCGGGCTCGAACGTCAGCTCCGCATCGCCCTCGAGAGTCGGCACCGACACGGTGGCACCGAGCGCGGCCTGCGTGAACGTGAGATCGACGGTCGTGTAGACGTCGTTGCCTTCACGCACGAAACGGTCGTCGTGGCGGACATGCACCTCCACGTACGCGTCACCGGCTCGTGCGCCGGGCGTTCCCGAGTGACCTTCGCCGGTCAACCGGATTCGCTGCCCGTCGTGGATCCCGGGCGGTATCTCAACCTCGAGGGTGCGCTCTTCGATCACGCGACCGGCGCCCTGGCATCGCTCGCACTGCTTCTCGACGAGCTGCCCCGAGCCGGTGCACGACGGGCATGTCCCCGCGCGCACGAACTCCCCGAATACGCTGCGCGAGACCTGGCGTACGCGACCGGCGCCCCCGCAAGTCGGACAGGGGCGAATCGGAGTGTCAGGCTCCGCACCGTTCCCCCTGCAACGCGTGCACGGAGCGGCGACGCCGAACGGCACCTCACGCTTGGCCCCAGTCGCCACCTCGGCGAGGTCGATCTCGACCCGGGCAGCGATGTCGGCGCCTCGCCCGCGTCCGCCACTTCTCCCTCCCCCGCCGAAGATGTCGTCGCCGAAGAACGCGGAGAAGAGATCGGAGAGGTTGCCGAGGTCGAAGGCGGTGGGCTGGAAGCCGCCGCTGCGGAGACCCGCATGGCCGAAGCGGTCGTAGAGCTCGCGACGCTCGGAGTTGGAGAGGACCTCGTACGCCTCGACGATCTCACGGAACCGGTGGTCAGCATCCGGCTCGTTCGACACGTCCGGATGCACCTCGCGGGCGAGGCGCCGGAACGCACGCTTGATCTCGTCGGCGGTCGCTGTTCGCGACACGGCGAGAAGCTCGTAGTAGTCGCGTTCAGTCGTTGCCATCGGCCGCACAAGCGTAGCGGTGGCCTCAGTTGTCCTCGTAGACCTCCTCGACGAAGCGGGAGAGCTCCTGCGCCGCGCCTCGAACCGAGCGGATCGCCTTGTCGTAGTCCATCCGAGCCGGTCCGAGCAGACCGACCGCCCCGAGCGCTCGGTTCGTGAGCCCATAGCTTGCCCCCACGAGTGCCGCGTCCTGGAAGGCCGGGTGCTCGAGGTCACCGCCCATCCGTACGAACGCGCGGCGCGGGTCGAGCGCCTCGCCGAGAATCTCGAGCAGCGCCGCTCGGCGCTCCAGCGTCACCAGCACGTGTCTGTAGATGCCGAGATCGTCCTCGCGAGCCGAGTCGAGGAAGCCTGCTGCGCCCCCCACGTACAGGCGCTGTTCGGCGTGGAGCAGATCCGTGAACGCGGGCCTCAGGGCGGCAAGAAACTCACGTTCCGCCGTCGAGAGACTCGAGTCCTCCAGCTCGCGCCTCAGCCGGCTCGTCCCGAGCTGGAGCCCGGCTACCCGTTCGTTCAGGTAGTCCCCCGCCCACTTGGCGAGCCCTGAATCGACGGGGTGGTCGAACGTCATGACCCGTTTGGCGACGCCGCCCGTCGTGGTGATCACGACGGCCATCACCGTGCGCGGATTGAGAAGCAGAACTTCGACATGTCGCACCGTCGTCGTCTCGAGCGGGGGCGCGGACACCAGGGCGAGCTGACTGGTTACACGCGAGAGCATCTCGGTCGTCGCCTCGAGCGCCGAGTCGATCTCACGGCGCAACTCGGAAAGGTCGAGCGGGAACGAGCCTGGGCGCGGGTCCTGCCGCGCGAGCAACTCGTCCGCGTGAAGCCGGTAGCCGTGCTCGGTCGGAACCCGGCCGGCCGACGTGTGCGGGTGGGTGAGCAAGCCCTGCGCTTCCAGCTCCGAGAGCTCGTTGCGCACGGTCGACGGCGACACGTTCAGCCCGCCGCGCTCGACGAGGTGCCGCGAGCCGACGGGCTGGCCGGTCGCGACATACTCCTCGATCACGAGCGCAAGCAGCTCGCGTTGGCGAACCGTGGGAGCAACCGCTGGATCAGATGCCATTTGCAGGAATTTTAGCGGCGCCCTACGTGAGCAGGTCCGCCGTCACCCCTCCACCGAGGAATCGGCCCCGGCGTGTGAGCGCCAGCGTCTGCTGGTCGGCGTCGCTTCGTACCAGCCCGAGGAGCTGGAGACGCGACACCGCACGGTCGTCGACGACCCGGGAGAGGTCGCCCAACACAAGCGGCTCGTCCAGCCGCAGGCCGAGCATCACACGTTCACGTCGGCGGACGTCGTGCGAGAGCGGCTCGATCTCACGCTCGGGCACAGTTCCACGCCCCAGCGAGTTCATGTATCCGGCCAGGCGAGGTGTGTTCCGCCACCGGCGTCCGGCAATCGTCGAGACCGCCCCCACCCCGAGCCCGAGATAGTCCCGTCCGAGCCAGTAGGCGAGGTTGTGCCGGGAACGAAGGTCACGCTGCCCAGGGCGGGCGGAGGTGCGACAGAAGTTCGCGGTCTCGTACCAGCGATACCCCGCGCCTGTGAGCCGCTCGACGACCAGCTCGAAGTACGACTCCATCGCCTCCGCCTGACGCTCGAGTTCGTCCCCGTGAGCGTGGGTGAAGCGTGTCCCCGGCTTCGCCTCCAACTCGTAGCACGACAGGTGCTCGGGCCCGAGCTCGAGAGCGTCGGCGAGGTCCGCGTCGAGATCGGAAGGGGCCTGTCCTGGAATCCCGTAGATGAGATCGAAAGAAATGTTGTCAAACCCGGCATCACGAAGATGGTAAAAGGCGCGCCGGACGGTGTCTGGTTGGACAACACGGTCGAGAACCTCCAGCAAATGCGGCCGGAAGCTCTGTACACCGAGCGAGATTCGGCTGACTCCCTGCGCGCGCAACATGCGCGCGAGCTCCTGCGTCACGGTCTCGGGATTCGCCTCGACGGTCACGTCGCTTGCCGGCGGCAGCGAAGCCAGCAGGCGCTCGAGCGCCCGGGGTTCCGTGAACGTCGGCGTGCCCCCGCCGAGAAACACCGTCTCCAGCTCTGGCGCGAGAACGCCACGCTCGAGCTCGAGTTCCGCGAGCAGCGCCTTGACGTATTCGGCGTGCTGCGAGCGCCGCCCGACGGCCGTCACGAAGTCGCAGTAGCCGCAACGGTGCGCGCAGAAGGGAAGGTGCAGGTAGAGATGCCGCGCGAGGTGGGTCACGACTTCTTCTCCGAATCGAGATTGAGAACCGCGAGGAACGCCTCTTGGGGCACCTCGACCATTCCCACCTGCTTCATCCGCTTCTTTCCGGCCTTCTGCTTTTCCAGCAGCTTCCGCTTGCGCGAGATGTCGCCCCCGTAACACTTGGCAAGCACGTCCTTGCGCCTCGCCTTCACCGTTTCGCGCGCGATCACGCGGGCGCCGATTGCCGCCTGAATCGCGACGTCGAAGTGCTGGCGCGGGATCTCTTCGCGCAACCGCTCGACGAGCGCGCGCCCGCGGTCGTAGGCCGAGTCGCGGTGGATGACAAGTGAGAGCGCATCGACGGGCTCGCCGCCGACGAGCACGTCTACACGCACGAGCTTGCCGGGTCGGAAGTCGATCACGTCGTAGTCGAAGCTCGCGTATCCGCGCGTGCGCGACTTCAGCTGGTCGTAGTAGTCGAGCACGATCTCTGCGAGCGGAAGCTCATAGGTGAGATGGACGCGCTGTTCGGAGAGGTACTCCATGTGATCGAAGCTCCCACGCCGGGCGTTGTTCAACTCCATGACCGCGCCGACGTACTCCTTGGGGACGATGATCGACGCCTTGATGTAGGGCTCCTCAACCTCCTCCACCTCGTTCGGCATGTCGGACGGCGTGTGAACCTCCTTCCACTCCCCGTTCGGAGGCTTCACGCGATAGGCCACGTTCGGCGCGGTGACGATCAGGTCGAGGTCGAACTCGCGCTCGAGGCGTTCGCGGACGATCTCCATGTGCAGCAACCCGAGAAAGCCGCAGCGAAAGCCGAAGCCGAGCGCCTGAGACGTCTCGGGCTCGTAGAAGAGCGCCGCATCGTTCAGCTTCAGCCGCTCTAGCGCGTCGCGCAGTTCTGGATAAGCGTCCGAGTCCGTCGGGAACAGCCCGGAAAACACCATGGGCTTGACTTCCTTGTAGCCGGGCAGCGGCGCTGCGGCCGGCCGCCGCTCGGACGTGATCGTGTCGCCCACGCGCAGACGCGAGACGTCCTTCAAGCCGGTGATGACGTAGCCCACCTCGCCCGCTTCGAGCGTTCCTGTTGCGCTGCGGGTGGGCGAAAAGAAACCGAGCTCTTCGGCCTCGAACCGCGTCCCGAGCGCCATCGCACGCAGAGGCTCGCGCGTCGAGAAGCTTCCATCGACGACGCGGATGAACGCGACGACGCCACGATACTGGTCATACGACGAGTCGAAGATCAGCGCACGCGCGGGCGCGTGGAGATCGCCCGAGGGCGGTGGCACACGCTCCACGATCGCATCCAGCACGTCCTCGACGCCTTGGCCCGTCTTGGCGGAGATCCGCAGGACGTGTTCGGGGTCGTCTCCGATCAGATCCGCGATCTCGCTGGCGACCGTGTCGGGATCGGCGGACGGCAGATCGATCTTGTTGACGACCGGAACGATGTCGAGGTTGTTCTCGATCGCGAGATAGGCGTTCGCGAGTGTCTGCGCCTGGGTCCCCTGCGCCGCGTCGACGACGAGCAGCGCACCTTCGCACGCCTGCAAGGAGCGTGATACCTCGTAGGTGAAGTCCACATGGCCGGGCGTGTCGATGAGGTTGAACTGGTGGCCCTTCCACTCGACGCGCACGGCCTGCGCCTTGATCGTAATGCCGCGCTCGCGCTCTAGATCCATCGAATCGAGCACCTGTTCGCGCATGTCACGGCTCGAGACAGCGTGCGTGAGCTCGAGGATGCGATCGGCCAGCGTCGACTTCCCATGGTCGATGTGGGCGATGATCGAGAAGTTGCGGATTCGGTCTTGAGTCATGTGAGGCGCGCCTTGAAGCGCCTCAGCAACGCTAGCAACGCCTCAAGCTCGCGAACCTTGAGCGCTCGGCACGCGATCAGGTAGACGGCGGTGCCGACCCCGAGTGCGATCACAACGGATCCGAGCTGACCGGCGAACGACCGCCCCAGCACATGATCGAGGCCTGACCACGTCCCGTACGCCGCCCCCGCCAGGACCGCGGAGGCGACCGCGATCCGCAGCACCGAATCTGCGATCTCGCCGAAGTTCATGCGGCCGAGCCGGCGTCGCATCAGGACGAGCAACACGCCGCTGCCTGCGACGTTGACGACGGACGTCGCGAGTGGAAGGCCCCAGGTGCCGAAGCGGTAGAACGCGAAGTCGAGCACGACGTTGAGGCCCAGGTTTGCTAGCGCGATGGCGGTAGGGACCCAGTTCGACTGCAGGCTGAAGAACCCGCGGTTGAGCAGCAGCATCATCCCGTTGAAGAAGAGGCCCGCCGAGAACGCAGCGAGCGCACCGGCGACCACCGGCGTTTGCGATGGCTCGAAAGCGCCGCGCTCGTAGACCAAACGCGTGATCGGCTCCGCGAGCAACGCACTGACGACGCTGGCGGGGATCAGCAAGAAGGCAATCTGCCGCAGGCCGAGAGCGAGCGTGTTGCGAAACCCCACCTGGTCGCTGCGGGCGGCGAGCCGCGCGAGCGACGGGAAGAGCACCGTGGTGATCGCAACCGAGAAGATCCCCTGGGGAAGCATGTAGAGGCGGAAGGCCCTGTCAATTGCGGTCGGAGCGAGCTTCGGGTCGATCAGCCTCGACGCGAAGATGGAGTCGACGACCGCGTTGAAGTTGATCAGCCCCAGCCCGAGCGTCACCGGAAGCATCAGCTTGAGCACGCGCGAGACGGCAGGGTCTCGCCAGTCGATCAAGACGCGCAGGCGTCCGTCGAGACCCCGCAGCCAGGGCATCGGCAGGAGCACTTGAATCATGGTGCCGATCACGATCGAGACTGCGTAGACGTAGAGCTTCCCGTCGATCGTGTCCGCTTGAGGAATCCCGATGACGAGGCCGACGATGATCGCCAGGTTCCAAAAGACCGGGCTGAGCGCAGGAACCGAGAAGCGCTCGTAACTGTTGAGGATCCCGACGACGATGCCGGAGACGCCGAGCAACGTGACGATCGGG
Source organism: Actinomycetota bacterium (assembly GCA_030854665.1). GTDB lineage: Bacteria > Actinomycetota > Thermoleophilia > Gaiellales > Gaiellaceae > 3-1-20CM-4-69-9. Next base: position 26,209 of record JALYST010000037.1, on the reverse strand, counting down.
AAGAGCACACGTGAAAGCCCGATCGCGAGTTGCCTGTCGCCGCCGGGATCGCCGAACAGCCCGATGATCCACGGGGCGACGACGATGAAGAGGGCCGTGAGCGCGGAGAGGATGAGCAGCACGAGCCAAAAGAGGCTCGACGCCACCCGCCACGCGCGACGCCTGTCCCCCTTCTCCAGCAGCTCGGTGAAAACGGGGACGAAGGCGGACTGCAGTGCCGCATCCGCGACTAGGGCACGGACGAGATTCGGCACCTGGAACGCGACCGTGAAGGCGTTGATCTTTCCCGCGGCGCCGAAGTAATACGAGGCGACAACCTCGCGGACGAGCCCGAGAATCCGGGAAAGCCCGGTGGCGAGCGAGAAGATCGCCGTCGACCTTGCGAGCCGGCGGCCCGATTTCTCGTCCACGCGCCGAGTATAGGGAGGGCGGTGCACGGCGCAGGTTCGCTGCCGAGGCCGTGCTGACGGGCTTTGGTACCATCCCCGCGCCCGCGCACTGCGGGCCTTTTAACGCGATGCCCAACATCCAGCAACAGAAGAAGCGCGTTCGCACCGCCGCCAAGCAGCGGCTCGAGAACCTGCGCTACCAGTCGACCGCGAAGACGCTGGCAAAGCGGCTCGCAGCGGCCGTGCAGGCCGGCGACAAGGACCGGATCGCGGCTGAGCACCGCGAGCTCGTGCGCTGCCTCGACCGCGCCGCGGCCCGGGGCGCGCTGCACCGGAATACCGCAGCACGCCGCAAGGCGCAGGCCGCGCGGCTCGTTTCCTCCAGCTTTCGCTAGCCGCTACGGCTAGCCGGCTGCGCCGGCGACGGGGTCGCGCGACCGCGTGATGTCGATCACCGCGCGCTCGAGCTCGAGATCGACCGCGAGGCGCGAGCCGCCCTTGACGGCGTGGTCCAGCGCCGCCAGGCGTACAACCGCTTGGCGAAGCTCGTCGGTCCCGTAGTTGCGCGCTTGCGTGAACAGCTTCTCGACGTAGAACGGATGCCGCTTCATGCGGGCGGCGGCCTCGCGTGCGCTCAAGCCTTCCTCTGCCAGGAGCTGGCAGTCGCGAACGCGGCCGACGTGGCTGACGAGCAGACCGATCAGCGAGGGCACCGTGCGCGATATCGGATCGCCGGAGCGTTCGAGCAAGGTCTGGCACGCCGTCAGCGCTGCGGAGAGGTCGCGCCGTCCCCAGGCGTCCGTGAGGTCGTAACCGGGGACCTCCGCACACCCTGCTGCGAGCTCCTGGACCTCGGTCACGCCGACGGAGTCGCCGCCCGCCCAGGTCGCGATCTTGTCCACCTCGGAGGCGAGCTCTTCAGGGTCCTCACCGACGATCTCGACGAGCAGTCGAACCGCGTCCGGATCGACGGTCACGCCGCGCTCGGCGAACTGCTTGGTCACCCATTCGGGCACGCGACGCTTGGGGACGTCGTACACGAGCACGTCACCCGCCTTGGCGCACGCCTTGCCGAGCGGAGAGTCCTTCTTGAGCTCGACCGCGACGAGCGCGAGCACGGTTTCGGGAGCAGGGCTCGTCAGGTACGCGGTGACCGCCTTCACGTCCGCCGCCTTCCAGCGCTCGACCTCCTCGACGACGACGAGCCGGCGGCCGCCCCCGAGCAGGCCCATGGAGTTGCACGCGGCGACGGCATCGTCGCCAGCGGACTCGTTCGCGGACAGGAGCTCGACGCCCTCCTCGCCGATGCGGTCGCGCAGCCGGCGGAGCGCACGCTCGATCTTCGGACGGTCGCCGCCGGTGATCAGGTAGACGGGCTTCAGCTCTGTCGCCATCGCGGAGGACAAGCATAGGCGGCGGCAAGGAACGCGCCCGCGAGCACCAGCAGGAGAGCCCGCGTGGACCTGATCTGGGCGATCGGCAGGCCGCCGACCAGCTGTGCGACTGCAACGAGATATGCGGCACACCAGCCGTTCAGCCATGCGAGCGCCGCGGCCGCTGCCGCGGAGAACGGGGCGATCGCCGCGGCGCCGAGCGCGAGCCCGAGGAGCGGTGCGACCACGGGGGCCGCGAGCGCGTTCGCCGGGATGGTCAACAGCTGGACCGAATGGAACTGGAGCCAGGCGATCGGCGCGGTCGCCAGCCCGCACGCGGCAGAGATGGCCACGACGACCCGAAGCGACTGCCCGAGCGGGTAACCCTCGAGGAAGCGCACAAAGCGCGGAACCAGCACGAAGATCGCGCTCACCGCAGCGAACGAGAACTGGAAGCCGGCATCGAGGAACGTGTACGGGTTCCACGCGAGTAGGACGATCGCGCCGACGAGCAAGAGGTGCCAGCGGTTCGCCGCCCGCGCGGTGAGCCAGGCGAGCGAGCCGAGTGCGCCCGCGACACCCGCTCTGATCACGGAGGGTTGCGCGCCCACAGCGAGCACGTAGCCGCAGATCGCGGCCAGCGCGCCGAGTTGACCGAGCAGACGCGGCATGCCGAGGAGCCAGGCGAGCAGCAACGCGCTGCCTGCGACGAGGGCCACGTTCTGCCCCGAGACGGCCAGGAGGTGGTAGAGCCCGGAGGCGCGGAAGCGACGCCGCAACTCGTCCGACAGACCGCTGTCCTCGCCGAGGACGACTCCCTCCAGCACGGCCGCGCGATACCCGGTCAGCCCTCGCGCAACCGAGTGTTGCAGCTGCTGCCGCAAGGCATCCGCTACGCCGCCGAGCCCGCCGCGCCGGCCGATGATGCGCCAGCGGTCGACGAGGAGGACGACATGTACACCGTGACGCCGGAGCCATGTGCGTTCGTCGAAGCCGTTCTTCGGTCCGCGAGGGGCGGTCACCCGCACGAGCGCCTCGACGATGGCGCCTTGCGGCGGCGCTCGCCCGAGCGGAAGCTTCACCTGCACGGGCTCGCGCAGCGCTCGCCCGGCGAACTTCGTGACGATCGCGGGTGCGCGCACGTCGTACTTCCCGCGCCGCGCGGGCCCGGTGACGGTCATGCGCACGGTGGCGGCGGTCTCGAGCCGAGGCGTCAACGGACTGCGATCGAGAGCATCGAGCCGTGCGCTCCCCCACCACCAGCCCGCAAACGCGAGCGCCACGACGAGCAGACCAAGCCGGCGAGACTCGCGCGAGGCGGCCGCTGCGCTGCCGAGTAGCACCGCCAGGACGAGGACGAGCGCGGTTTGCGTCCGGACGAGATTCGCTGCAACCAGCCCGCCGCAGAGCGACCCGGCCAGGACCTGCGAAATCTGACGCAGCAGCCGCTCTCTCACGGCGCCACCAGCGCACGGAGTTGCTCGAGGCGTGCGGGCCCGATGCCGGGGATCGCGTCAAGCTCGTCGACCGCGCCGAAAGCACCATGCTGCTGACGGTAGTCGAGGATCTTCTGCGCGGTGACCGGACCGACGCCGGGCAGCGCGTCCAGCTGCTCGACCGTGGCGCTGTTCAGATGCACCGGGCCCGCGGCGACGGTGCCGCCGGGCACGGCGGCAGCACCTCCGAGCCCGCGTCGCGGTACGACGATTTGTTCACCGTCGGCGATCCGCGCAGCGAGGTTGAGCAACTCGATCTGGGCCTTCGGCGTGGGTCCGCCTGCGCGCGTGACCGCGTCTGCGACGCGCGACCCGTCCTTCAGACGGTAGAGCCCGGGGCGCCGAACCGCGCCGACCACGTTGACGAACAGCCTCTTCGCGGAAACGTGACCGGCCGGCGCCGCGACCCGTACGGGCGGTGGCACCGCTGGGCGAGGAGGCCGTAGCAAGAGCTTGCCCGCAACGACGAGCACCAGCAGCAGCAGCACGCCCGTAACGAGCAGGCGGCTCCGGTCGAGGGCGATCTCGGGCATCTCCACAATCGTGGAGACGGCGGCATCACGTGTCTGTGCCGGCTCCGTGTCGAAAGAGGCCTCTAACTAGCCGACGACGAGATTCACAAGCTTGCGCGGGACCACGATCGTCTGCCGAATCTCCGCGCCGTTCAACTGCGCCTGCACTTTGGGGGATTCCTTCGCGCGCGCGACGAGCTCGTCCTCCGGCAGGTCGGCCGGAACCTGGATGCGGTCGCGAACCTTCCCATTTACCTGCACAACCAGCTCGAACGTGTCTTCTTCGAGCAACGCAGGATCCGCCTCGGGCCACGGCTGCTCCCACAGCCGCTCGTGTCCCAGGCGCTGCCACAACTCCTCCGCGATGTGCGGGGCGTACGGCTGGATCAGCGACACCGCCATCTCCGCGGCGAACCGGGCAGCGGGATCGCCGGGGGCCTTCGCCAGCTCGTTCACGAGCTCCATCACCGACGAGATCGGCGTGTTGAACTGCTGACGCCGCCCGAGGTCGTCGGTTGCGCGCGCAATGGTGCGGTGGGCCTTTCGCGCCAGCGCGCCGTCGACCGGCGCGCCGTCCAGCGGAGACTCGGCCGCGTCGCTGACCAGACGCCACAGGCGACGGAGGAAGCGCTGCATCCCCTCCACTCCCGACGACGTCCATTCCATGTCCTGGTCGGCAGGGCCGATGAACAGGATCGACAGGCGAGTTGCGTCGGCGCCATACCTCTCGACGAGCTCGTCGGGCGTGGCGGCGCCGCCCACCCGCTTGGAGATCTTCGCGCCGCCCTGGGTGACGAAGCCGTTGCCGAAGAATCGTTTGAACGGCTCGCGGTGGCCGCTCAACCCTAGGTCGTTCAGCACCTTCATGAAGTAGCGGGCATAGATGAGATGGACCGTCGAATGGTCGACGCCGCCGGTGTAGTGGTCGACGGGCATCCAGTAATCCCCGATCGCACGGTCCCACGGCGCTTGATCGTTGTGCGGATCGCAGTAGCGCAGGAAATACCAGGACGAATCGACGAAGGTGTCCATGGTCTCGACCTCGCGCCGGCCTTCCTTGCCGCAGCGGGGGCACGGGGCTCGAACCCAGTCCTCGGCCTGCGCCAGCGGCGGAACCCCCTTGGGCTTGTAGTCATCGACCTCGGGCAGCAGCACCGGGAGGTCTTCTTCCGGCACGGGCACGATGCCGCAGTCGTCGCAGTAGACGACAGGGATCGGGCAGCCCCAGTAACGCTGCCGCGACCACCCCCAGTCGCGCAGGCGGTAACTCACCGCCGGACGTCCGCGGCCGCGCGTGCCCAGCCACTCGACGATCGCCTTGGCCGCCTCTTCGTGGGGCAGGCTCGAGAACTGGGCTGAGTCGACGAGCTTCCCGTCCTCGTCGATCACGATCTTGACCGGGAGATCGAACCGCTCGGCGAACTCCCGGTCGCGTTCGTCGTGCGCGGGCACGGCCATGATCGCGCCGGTGCCGTAGTCCATCAGGACGTAGTCGGCGATCCAGATCGGAATGCGTGCGTCGTTGACCGGGTTCGTGGCGAAGAACCCGGTGAAAACGCCGGTCTTGTCCTTCCCGGCAGCGCGCTCTTCAGCCGGCCTGGCGCCGGCCTTGCGAACGTATGCGCGGATCTCGTCGCCGTTCGGGGACTGCTCGGCCAGCCGGCCGACGAGCGGCTGCTCTGGCGCAAGCACGAAGAAGGTCGCCCCGAAGAGCGTGTCGGCGCGCGTCGTGAACACGGGGATGTCGATGTCGAGCTCTTCGACCCTGAAGAGGATCTCGGCGCCTTCCGCCCGGCCGATCCAGTTTCGCTGCATCGCCAGCACCCGCTCAGGCCACTCCAGGTCCTTCATCTCGTCGAGCAGGTTGTCGGCGTACGCGGTGATTCGGAAGAACCATTGGGCAAGCATGCGCGCCTCGACCTCGAAGCCGCAGCGCTCGCAGCGACCGTCCTTGACCTGTTCGTTCGCAATCACGGTCTGGTCGTTGGGACACCAGTTGACAAGCGCGGCCTTGCGGTAGGCGTGGCCGGCCTCGAAGAACTTGAGGAACAGCCACTGCGTCCAGCGGTAGTACTCGGGCTCATGGGTCGAGACTTCACGCGACCAGTCGATCGCCCACCCGATCCGCTTCATCGTCCGGCGGATGTCTTTGATGTTGCGCTCGACGATCTCGCGTGGGTGCCCGCCTTCCTTGATCGCAGCGTTCTCGGCTGGCAGGCCGAACGAGTCGTAACCCATCGGCCGCAGGACCTCCGAGCCCGTGCGGCGATAGAAGTGCGCCAGAACGTCGCCAAGCGTGTAGACGAGGACGTGACCGATGTGCAGCGAGCCCGACGGGTACGGCAGCATCTCGAGCACGTAGGACTTGCGCTCGTTGCGGGGAGCCCCCGGCTCGGGATTCGGCACCTCGAACGCTCGGTGCTCCTCCCAGGCCCGCTGCCACTTCGGCTCGATTGTCTGTGCGTCGTACTCGTCCATGACCGTCCTCTAGAAACGAAAAAGCCTCTCGAGTGAGAGGCCTTGGGGAGCTGGCGCGGCCCTCGCCACGATGGCTCCCTTCCCTACAGAAGCAGCTCCTTCATCTCGTCCGGATCGTAGCAGCGGTACAGTCGGAACCATGAGCGATTACACACATCTCAATCTCAAGGACGTCGAGGATCAGGCGCCCAATTTCGGCCTCGGAGACGACCTCGAGTTTCGGATGGCCCGCGTGGCGCTCGGCATGGAGAACTCCGGGCTCAGCTACCTCAAGGTCGCACCGGGTTTCCGCATGCCGTTCGGGCACAAGCACAAGAACCAGGAGGAGGTCTACGTTCTCGTCAGCGGTAAGGCGCGGATGAAGATCGAGGACGAGGTGAAGGACCTCAAGCAATGGGACGCAGTCCGCGTCCACAAGGACACGATGCGGTCGATGGAGGCCGGCGACGAAGGGGCCGAGTTCCTGGTCGTCGGTGCCCCGAGCACCGGCCCCGGCGACGGCGACGTCGTGCAGGGCTGGTGGAGCGAGTAACGCGCACAACAAACTGATCGAGCTCTTTCCCGACACGGCTAGCGTCGAAGACGGCGAGCTGGTGGTGGGCGGCGTCCGCGCTTCGGCACTCGCGAGCGAGTACGGCACCCCCCTCGTCGTCTACTGCCGGGACACGGTCCTTGCGCGTGCGCGTGCATACGCGCGCGTGGACCCCGAGGCCCTCGTCGTCTACGGAACGAAGGCATTTCCGAACGTCACGCTGCTGCGGTTGCTCGCCGCCGAGGGGCTTGGGGCCGACGTCTCGACACGCGGCGAGCTCGAGTTTGCACTGCGCGCAGGTGTGCCCGGGGACCGGATCGTCTTCCACGGCAACAACAAGTCCGACGATGAGCTCAGCGCCGCGGCGCGTGCCGGGGCACTGGTTGTCCTCGACGCGCTCGACGAGCCCGCCCGTGCGCAGGCAGCCGGCGTGGCAACCGTTCTGATCCGTGTCACGCCGGGCATCGAGGCGGAAACGCATCGGGCGATCCGGACAGCACACGCGGAGTCGAAGTTCGGGCTCGTCGCCGACGACGCCGTCGCGGCCGTCCGCGATGCGCTCTCTAGAGGGATCGACGTCGCAGGCCTGCACGTCCACATCGGCTCGCAACTCACGCAGAGCGCCGAGAGCCTGCTTGCGGTGGAGCGCCTGGTCGACGTCGCACTCCACTGCCGGGCGGAACTGGATTGGGCGCCGCGCGTGTTCGACCTCGGCGGAGGGCTTGCGGTCCGGCACTCGTTGGCCGAGATCGTGCCGCAACCGACGGAGTTCGCGCACGAGCTGCTCGTTCGTCTGCGCGACCACTGGACGGAACCGGCGCGCGTGATCTTCGAGCCGGGCCGCTCGCTCGTCGGCACGGCGGGATTCACGCTCTACCGGGTCGGGGTGCTCAAGCGGACGACGGACGTCGCCTACGCGGCGGTGGACGGCGGCATGTCCGACAACCCTCGCCCCCAGCTCTACGGGTCGCGCTACGAAGCGCTGCTGGCGAATCGCGCCGACGAGCCGGTCTCGGCTACTTACCGCATTGCGGGCAAGCACTGCGAGTCGGGCGACGTCCTGATCGACAGCGTCGAGCTACCAGAGCCCAGCCGCGACGATTTGCTCGCCGTGCCGGCCACGGGCGCGTACACGCTTGCGATGGCCTCGAACTACAACAGCGTGCCACGCCCGGCCGCCGTACTCGTCGCGGACGGCCGCGCCGAGCTGATCCGCAGGCGCGAGTCACTCGACGATCTCCTCAGGTTCGAGCCTAAGTAGCGAACCCCGGACGGACGAGGCGGGGCGGCGCGACGAGGCGCGCGTCCTTGACGGGGGGATTCCGCGGCTCAGCCAGCGGAGCCGCGCCGAATGACGCAAGCCGCCGTTCTTCGGGCACGTCGCCGTAGAGCGTCGTGCGCTGCCGGGGAATGCGGCCGGCCGAACGGATCAGCTCCTCCATCGCCTCCGGCGCGAACTCCTGCCCGTGCTCGGCGCCCGCCGATCGCGAGATCGACTCGTTCATCAGCGTGCCGCCGAGATCGTTGACACCAGCGCGCAATGCGGCCGCAACACCTTGCTCGCCGAGCTTGACCCATGAGACCTGGATGTTGGTGATCCACGGATGCAGCGCCAGCCGCGCGATCGCGTGCACGAGCAGCGTCTCCCCGAACGTCGGGCCCGAACGCGCCTGGCCGCGCAGCCACATCGGCGCTTCCATGTGCACGAACGGCAGCGGCACGAACTCGGTGAAGCCGCCGCTCGAGCGCTGCTGCTCGCGTGCGCGCAGGAAGTGGCGCGCCCAGTTCCGCGGGCCCTCGACGTGCCCGAACATCATCGTCACGTTGGAGCGAAGGCCGACCCGATGCGCGACGTCGTGCACCTGGAGCCATTGCGCCGTCGTGACCTTGTCCGGACAGATGACCTGCCGCACGTCGTCGTCGAGAATCTCGGCAGCCGTGCCCGGAAGCGAGCTGAGCCCCGCGTCCCGTAGCTCCGTCAGATACTCCTCGAGCAGCATCCCGAGCGTTGCCGCCCCCTGCCAGATCTCGAGCGCAGAGAACGCGTGCACATGGAGCTCCGGAACCGCCTCCTTGATCGTCCGAACGACGGAGAGGTAGTAGTCGCCGGTGAAAGCGGGATGGATCCCGCCCTGGAGACAGACCTCCGTTGCGCCGCGCTCCCAGGCTTCCTGGCAGCGGCGCACGATCTCGTCGTGCGGTACGAGATACGGCGCGCCGCGCAAGTTCGCGGCGAGCTTCCCCTTCGAAAACGCACAGAAGCCGCAGCGGAAGTAACAAACGTTCGTGTACTGGATGTTGCGCGTGACGACGTAGCTCACCTCGTCACCGCACACCTCGCGCCTGAGGCTGTCGGCAGCGGCAAGCACCTTGTCGCGTTCGTGGCCGCGCGCGCGAAAGAGTCGGGCGATCTCCTCTTCCCCGAGCTCGGCGCGTGTATCGATCGGCAGCGCGTCACGTGGAACAAACGGGATTGACACGCCTTCGCCCGGCGACCAGGGGTCTTCTCGCGCCAGCCCCAGCGAGTCGGAGGCCCGCAACACCGCCGGCATGACACCGGGATCGATCCATTCACCGGAGATCCACTCCGGATAGACGGGAAGCCGCGGTGCCAGCTCGAGGCCGCGGCTCTCCGTGGCCTTCCGCAGCCGGTCGAGCTCGGGCCAGGGCGCTTCGGGATTCACGTGGTCGATCGTCACGGGCGAAACCCCGCCCCAGTCGTCGATCCCGGCGTCGAGGAGTCGTGGGAAGTCGCCGTAGGACAGATTCGGCGGGGCCTGGAGATGCGCTCGGGAACCGAGCAGGATGCGCGCGACCGCAATCGTCCACAGCAGTTCCTCGAGCGGGGGCTCGGGCGCGGCCGCCATGCGCGTCCCTGGCTTCGCCCGGAAGTTCTGGACGATCACCTCCTGCACGTGTCCATAGCGCTCGGAGAGCTCGCGGATCGCGAGCAGCGCGTCGATCCGCTCGGCCCGCGACTCGCCGATCCCGATCAGGAGGCCTGTTGTGAAGGGAACACGCTCCTCGCCCGCTGCCACAAGCGTCTCGAGCCTGCGGATGGGAACCTTGTCCGGAGAGCCGAAGTGCGGGCCGCCGCGCGCGGACAACCGGTCGGAGGTCGTCTCGAGCATCAGGCCCATGGATGCGCTCACCCGCCGCAACCGTGCCGTGTCATCTCTCGTCATCACTCCGGGGTTGAGATGTGGCAGGAGCCCGGTCTCGGCGAGGACCGCTTCCGCCGCGCGCCCCACATAGTCGAGGGTCGTCTCACATCCGAGTGCTTCGAGCTCTTCGCGCGCAAGCCGGTAGCGCAGCTCGGGCTTGTCGCCGAGAGTGAACAGCGCTTCGCGGCAGCCGGCGGCGGCGCCGGCACGCGCAACCGCGAGCACCTCGTCGATCGACATGTACGCACGCTCACCTCGCCGGGGCGGGTGCGCGAACGTGCAGTAGTGACAGACGTCGCGGCAGAGCTTCGTCAACGGGATGAAGACCTTCGGCGAGTAGGTGACGAGGCGGCCGTGCCCCTCGTCGCGCATTGCCCGCGCGTCGGCACAGAGCTCGTCGAGCGGCCGGGCGAGGAGCTCCATCGGGAAAGCTTAGATCGCCGCCTACTGGCTACGGAAACTCAGATGAGATCGACCGAGGCGACGCCGAGCGCGGTCGCAACCAGCACGGCTGCGGTTCCGGAGACAGCCAGCGACCAGCGCCGGACCTTGGTTCCCGGCGCAGCCAGCACGGCGGCGCCTCCGAGGCCCAGCGTCACCCCCGCAAACGTCTCGACGGCCTGAAAGGCGACGCCGAGCGCAAGCGAGACGCCGAGGCCGACGCCCGTTCCATGCAGGGCCAGCGTTGCTGCACCCGCACCGGCGCCGAAGTTCCCCGGAGTGAGGGGCAGCAAGCCCGCGAGCGCCATCGCCACCAGCAGCACGACAGCCACCCAGATGGGATTCGGAACGCCGAGCGCCATCGCGATCGCGACCGCGGCAGCGACCCGCGCAACGCACGAGCAGCCGATCCAGCCGAAGAGAGCAGCGCCCTCGCGCGGCGAGCGCCCGATGGAACGGAAAATTTGGAGCAGGCTGCCGATGCGACCGGCCGTCCTGGCGCTCAGGCGTGTGCCGATGCCGAGAGCGACGAGAACGCCGAGGGCGAGCAGGGGTGCAGGCCAGACCGGGACCCGGCCGACCGCGGCCGCCGGGACGATCAGCGCAGCGAGCACAAGTGTGCGCGCGGCTGCGACCGAAGCAGCGACGCCGCCTGCGCGCCAGAGCCGATCGTTCCCCGGAAGCGTGCGCGACAGCATTCCGAGCCGGACCGCTCCGCCGAGATGCGCGGGGGCGACCGAATTCACGAGGGAGCCGATCGCGTAGCGGGCGGAGATCTGAGTGAAGCCTGCGGTGCCTCCGCAGGCCCGCAGGCCCACGCGCCAACCGGCCGCCGAAGCGAGGAGGCCAAGCGCGAAGAAGGAAGCTGCGGCGACGATCCAGGCAGGCTGGACACCGGCGAGGTCAGCGGCGGCGGTGCTCAGCGTCCCCCGCCCGAGCGTGGTCAGGCCGATTGCGGCCCCCGCGGCCACGAGGAGGCCGGCCCCGACGGCGTAGCTGCGGCGCATGGACCCAAGCTGACCGAGCGCGAGCTCGTCGAAGAAACCGCTCCTTGTGTGCTCGCTGATCACGTCACTCACGCTATCGGCACGAAATGAGAGCAGCGTTAAGAATGCCTGGGCTGCGCCGGGACTCATGCCATCATGTCGGCCGGTGACGAGCAGCAGGCGAGGAAGGCGAGACCGGGGTGTGCGCCTTGCATTTCTCCTCGCCGTCGCCCTGATCGGCACCGAGGTCGCGGTCATCGTCTGGAACCGGCGCTCGGCGGACAACCCACTCGCCGGGGCGACCCCCAATCAGGCCGCCAGCCTCCAAGAGCCGAAGATCATCCATCGGCGCCTGGCTCGCGCCTCACTCGACCTGTACGCCTACGACCATGCAGGGATGATCAGCGGGGCCGCGCGCCGGGCCCGAGATCGGGTCTACGTCCCCAACAGCGGGGGCGATTCGGTGGATGTGATCGACCCGCGCACCTACAAGGTGGTCGGGCATTTTGCGGTTGGCGCTTTGCCGCAGCACGTCACGCCGTCGCACGACCTGAAGACGCTCTACGTCAACGACGACGCCGGCAACACGCTGACGCCGATCGATCCGGTCACCGGCCGGCCGGGAAAGGCGTTTCCCGTTGACGACCCCTACAACCTCTATTTCACGATCGACGGACGCTACGCGATCGTGGTCGCCGAGCGGCTGCATCGCCTCGACTTCCGCAACGCACACACCTTCGAGCTGGTCCGCGCGCTGAGCGTCCCCTGCGCGGGCGTCAACCACATGGACTTCTCCCGGAACGGCCGCTACGTGATTGCGAGTTGCGAGTTCTCCGGCCAGCTCTTGAAAGTCGACGTTCGCCGGTTCCGCGTCCTGAGTGTTCGGACGCTTCCGCGCAGATTGTCGGTGCCGCAAGACGTCCGCTCCTCACCCGACGCGAAGGTGTTCTATGTCGCCGACCTCGCCGCAGGCGGCGTGTGGGAGATCGACCCGGCCCACTTCAAGGTGATCGGCTTCATTCACACGGGATCCGGCGCTCACGGCCTCGTCGTCGGACGGAACGGCAAGGAGCTCTACGTCGCAAACCGCAACGAAGGCAGCGTGTCGGTGATCTCCTTTCGCTCGCGCAAGGTCATCCACAAGTGGCACATCCCCGGCGGCGGCAGCCCGGACATGGGGGACGTCTCATCGGACGGCAAGGTGCTCTGGCTCTCCGGCCGTTACAGCTCTGCGGTCTATGCGATCGACACGCGCACGGGCAGGCTGATCGCACGCATCCCGGTCGGCGCGAGCCCTCACGGCCTTTCCGTGTGGCCGCAACCGGGGAGATATTCCCTCGGTCACACCGGCAACATGCGCTGATGCGAACGCCCTGGCTTCGCCCACGCATAGATCTGTTCGGTCCGGCCGCCGCTGCCGGGCTCCTCGCTGCTCTGCTCGTCTGGTTCGGCCCGCCGGGGACCGATCTCGCTGCGCACGCTTACCAGCGCACCCTGTTCATCCAGCACGGCTTCGTGCTCTGGAATAACTTCTGGTACGCGGGCCGCTACAGCTTCGTGAACTACAGCGTCCTGTACTACCCCCTGGCCGCGGTCATCGGTATCCGGCTCCTCGCCGTTCTCACCGTGATGCTGGCAGTGATCGCTTTCTCTGCCGTCGTGTGCCATGAGTGGAAGTTGCACAGCCGGTGGACGATCCGGGCGTTTGCGGTCGTATTCGCTTTGCTCGTTGTTTCCGCCGCGTATCCGTTCATGCTCGGGATGGCGCTCGCGCTGCTCGCCCTGTGGTCGCTGCAACAAGCCCGCGGGTGGGGGTTCGCATGCTTCACCCTTCTGACCCTCGCCGCCAGCCCGCTTGCCTTCCTGTTGCTCGTCGTGCTGTTGGTTGGAGTAGCGCTGGCGCGCCGCGGCGAGCCCCGAAAGTTCGTCGCACCCGCAGCAGCGATCGCCGCGATCGCGGTGCTCGAGTTCCTGATGCGGCGCATGTTTCCGGGCCGCGGCAGCTTTCCGTTCTCCCCTGAGGAATTCCTCGCAGCAAGCGCGTTCTGTCTGATTGGAGTGGCCCTGACCTGGAGAGTCGCCGGCGCGCGGATGCTTCGCTCGACTTACGTCGTGTACTTCGTGGCCTGCACGGCCGCCTTCACGGTCTCGTCACCGGTCGGCGAGAACATCGCGCGTCTGCGCTTCGTCGCCGCGCCGCTCGCGATCCTGACTCTTTCGCTCCGGCGCTGGCAGCCACGCTTCCTCTGTGCCGTCGCGTTGACGCTCGCGCTCTCTTGGAATCTGACACCGCTCGCAGCCAGCTTCGTCCACAGCGTGAACGATCCGGCCGCGCAAGCCGCGTACTGGTCACCGACCATCACCTACCTGAAAGGCCACCTCCGTCCTTCGTACCGCGTGGAAGCGGTCGACACGGCTGGACACTGGCCCGCAAACTTCCTTGCCCGGGCGCGGATTCCGCTCGCGCGCGGCTGGTTCCGCCAGGAGGACTTTCCACGGAATCGCGTGCTCTACGGCGAGTTCGGGGCCAAGCCGTACATCGCCTGGCTCCGCCGGGTCAGCGTCCGTTACGTAGTCCTCACCTCCGCGCGTCCCGACTACAGCTCGCGCGCAGAGGCGCGTTTGCTGAGAAGCGGGAGCTCAGGACTCACACCCGTGTACCGGACAGCGACAACCACGATCTTCCAGGTCTCCTCTCCGCGCCCGCTGATCACCGCCCCCGCACGCGTCCTCGCGCTCGGGTACACGTCGATCAAGCTCGCCGTCCCGGCCAAGGGCACTTACCGGCTCAATGTGACGTATGCGCCGTACTGGCACACGCGGGCGGGGTGCCTCACGGAGACGCCCGACGGCATGACGGAACTAAGCGTGCGCCGCACGGGAGTCGTGACACTCCATTTCGCAGTGACTGCCGCCCGCGCCCTCGAAGCGATGGTCGGCACCCAGGCGGAGCCTTGCGGGTAGCTAGCGCGGCTTGGCCGAGATCAGCTTGCCGAACGGATGCCAGCTGTTGTTCGACCAGCGTTGCAGCCGAACCTGTGTGAGCGGAAATCTGCTTGTCGGCGTCGTGCGAATGACGATCCCCGGCAAGACGAAGGGATTGCCGTTCTCGGTCAGGTGCGTGGCCGCGTTCATCACGCTCTGCCGCGTCGGGTTCTTGCCCGCCTTCTTGAGCGTGTTCACCATCGTGTAGGCGGTCGCCATTCCTGCGGCGAAGTAGCCGTCGTTCAGGTCGCGCGAGTTGACGCTCGATCCGTACTTCTTGAGGATCGACTGGAAGAGCTTGATGCCCTTGTCGTTACCCCAGAGTGGCGACGCCGGATCCTTGCCGAATACGATCGAGATCGATCCGTTCGCGGCCTTCTGGGGGACGATTGCCATCAGGGAGGAGGCCGACGAAACGTCGTTGACGAAGATCTGGGGCTTCCAGTTGAGCCGCGAGACGGCGTTGAAGGCCTGCAGCGAGAACTTCCCGAAGGCGAAGACCATCAGAACGTTGGCCTTTGAGGCTTTGAGCTGCGTCACCTGCGGCTGGACGTCTGCGGAGGTCGGGTCGTACCCCACCTTGGCGACGATCGACTTCCCCTGCGCGCCGAGCCCTCGCCTCAGGCCGGCCAGCAGATCCCGCCCGTAGTCGTCGTTCTGGTAGAGCACCGCGATCTTTGGCTTCTTGACGTTCTTGACGACGTAGCGGCCGTAGATCTCGCCCTCCTCGGAGTACGGCGGGATGTAGCCGATCGTCCACGGGTATTTCTTGTAGTCGCGACCGAAGGTGGTCGCGCCCGAGGAGACGTAGAGCTGGGGCACCTTCGCGTCGTTCAAGAGCTTCCGCACCGCCAGGTTGTTGTTCGTTCCCAACGAACTGAAGACCGCGAGAACCTGCTCCTGCTGAATGAGCCGGATCGTGTTGTTCACTGCACGCCCGGGGTCGTAGCCGTCGTCGAGGTAGGTGAATGTGATCTTGCGACCAAACACGCCGCCCTTGTCGTTGACGTACTTGAAGTACGCCTCGATCCCGCGCGCGACGTTGCCGGCAATCGCGGCCTCGCCGCTCAGCGGCACGCTCGAACCGAGATGGATCTCGTCGGCAGAGACCCCGGGCGTGGCAACCGGCCGCGCCCCGGCCGACGCCACGGCCACCGCGGCGACGATCGCGCACACAAAGATGACCTTTGCGCCCACTCCCACCCTATGACCGAGTGTATAGCCGACTTGTTAGCGGCTCGAATACACGCCGCAACAAGCCGCCCGCGCCCGTCGGCAGCAAGAGCATGACCACGATCAAAACGACGCCGAAGATCATGCTCGGGATGCCGGGCTGCTTCGGGTCGAGATCGAACGCCGGCAGGTGGTTGATCCAGCGCGCCACGCTGTCGGCGTGGTTCTGCAGGAAGTAGATCAGGCCGGCCCCTGCGATCAGCCCCACCAGGGAATCGAGGCCGCCGACCGCCAGCCCGACGACGAGAAAGACGGAGAGGATGATCGGGAAGACGTCCGGATTGACGTAGGCGTTGGCGATTGCATACAGCGAGCCCGCCACTCCCGCGTAGAACGCGGAGATCCCGAAGGCCAACGTCTTGTACGTCGAGAGGCTGACGCCCGACGAAGCGGCCGCCACCTCGCTGTCGCGAATCGCCTTGAGCGCGCGCCCCGCCTTGCTGCTAACGAGCAGCCACGCCGCCACGAGCAAGACGAGCGCGATGCCCCAGGTCAGGTAGTAGATCCAGTTGTTCGTCGTGGTCGGGAGCCCGAAGGGCGGCTTGGCGAGATTGAGGATCTTGCCGCTCGTACCGCCGAGAAGATGGTCGAACTTCTTCGGTAACTGCGGGAACGACACGGCGATCCCAAACGTGATCAACGCAAGATAGAGACCGGAGAGCCGCAGCGCCGGCACGCCGACGAGCAGTCCGGCGACCCCCGCGATCACGCCGGCGATCGGGATCGTCCAGAGATCTCGGATCTGATGTCCGTAGATCCCGTCCACGCTGAGAATCGCAGTGGTGTAGCCGCCGACCGCCATGAACGCGCCATGCCCCAGCGAGATCTGTCCGCTGTATCCGGTGAGGATCGACAGGCCGAGCAGTGCGATGAAGTACATCCCGACGATCGCCAGCTCACGGGCTCGGAAGTCGCCGACGAAACGCGGCAGGGCGGCCAGGACCAACGCGAGCACCCCGAAGCCGGAGAGCTCGAGCCAGAGCCGGGATCTCATACGCGTCTCACCGCGACCCGACCGAAGAGCCCGCCTGGACGCACGAGCAGCAGGACGAGGATGAGCATGAGCGCCGCAGGCAGCTTCAACGTCGAGCCGATGAACCCGACGTAGCGGCCGAGCAACGTGATCGTAACGCCGAGCAGGATCCCGCCGACGACCGCGCCGATCGGGCTCTCCAGCCCTCCGAGCACGGCGGCCGCAAACGCGTAGAGCAGGATCGTCTGCATCATGTTCGGGTCGAGGAAGACGACCGGGGCGATCATCATTCCCGCAACTGCTCCGAGCACCGAGGCGATCCCCCAGCCGAGGGCGAGCATCCAGCCGACGCGAATCCCGACGAGACGCGACGAATCGGGGTTGACGGCGGCCGCACGGAGTGCCAGCCCGAGCTTCGTGAAACGGAAGAACAGCGCCAGCAGGCCGACCAGCCCGACGGACACGAGGACGATTCCGATGTCCTGCACGCTGATGGGGACACCGGCGACGTCGATCGTCCGCGTTGAGAACGGACCGTGAAACTGCCTGTTGCCGCCTCCCCAGATCATGCTCATCAGCCCGTTGAGCAGCAGCGCGAGACCGAGCGTGACAATCACGATGGTCAGAACCGGCGCATCCTCGATGGGACGGATCACGGTGCGCTCGATCGCCACACCACCCGCGAAGGCGATCCCGAGCACGATGGGGAACGCCGTCCAGAACGACAAGCCGTGGTTCATCAACGACCACGCGATGAAGGTCGTGAAAGTCGCCATCTCACCCTGCGCGAAGTTGATGACGCGTGTCGAGCGATAGATGATCACGATCGCGAGGGCGAGGCCCGCGTAGATCGCTCCTTCTCGGACGCCCGCGGCGAGCTGCTGCGCGAACTCCGTCCAGGTGAAGGCGTAGATAGGCATCAGTAACCGAGATACGACTTCCGGACGGATTCGTTGGCACGCAACTCGTCGCTCGTGCCCTCGACGACGACATTGCCGACCTCAAGCACGTAGGCACGCGCGACGTGCGCGAGCGCGAGGTTTGCGTTCTGCTCGACGACGAGCACGGACATGCCGTCGTCGGTCTTCATGCGTTGGAGCGTTTCGAAGATCTCCTTGACCACGAGCGGAGCGAGGCCGAGCGACGGCTCGTCGAGTAAGAGCAGTTTCGGCCTGGCCATCATCGCGCGGCCGAGCGCCAACATCTGCTGCTCGCCGCCGGAGAGCGTTCCCGCTTGCTGGTCGCGCCGCTCCTCCAGCCGCGGGAAGAACTTGAACACGCGCTGGGCGTCCTCCTTGAAGCCCGAGCGTCGCACATAGGCGCCGAGTCTCAGGTTCTCCCACACCGAGAGCTCACTGAAGGTGCCTCGACCCTCCGGGACGTGCGCGATCCCCGCGCGCGCCGTCGCCTCCGGACGGCGGGGGAGTTTCTTCCCCGCGAAAACGACGTCGCCGCTGCGGCGGACCGTCCCGGAGATGGCGCGCAGCGTCGTCGTCTTCCCCGCGCCGTTCGCACCGAGCACCGCGACCAACTCGCCGTCGCCGACCCGGAGCGACACACCGTGCAGTGCGCGGACCGGCCCGTAGCGCGCTGCGACGTTGTGCAGCTCGAGTCCGCTCACACTTCGGTCCCCAGGTACGCCTCGATCACGGCCTGGTTCGCCTGGATCTCGCGCGGCGTCCCTTCCGCGATCTTCTTGCCGAAGTCGAGCACGTGCACGCGGTTGGCAACGCTCATGACCAGCCCCATGTGGTGCTCTACGAGGAGGATCGTCAGGTCGAAGTCGTCCCGCAGCCGCTTGATGAAGGTCCCCAGCTGCTCGACCTCCTCGTGACTGAGCCCTCCTGCCGGCTCGTCGAGGAGCAGAAGCTGCGGGCCCGACGCGAGCGCCCGTGCCAGCTCGACGCGCTTCTGGGTCGCGTATGGGAGCCCCAGGGGCGAGCGGTCGCGGACCGAGTTGAGGCTCACGTAGAAGAGGACCTCCTCGGGCAGCTGCTCGCCTGCTCGAGCATGTGCGCCGACCCTGACGTTGTCGAGCACCGTCATCCCTCGGAAGAGCTCGACGTTCTGAAAAGTGCGCGCGATTCCGCGCTGGACGACCGCGTTCGGCGGGGTCTCGAGGAGTGTTTCCCCGTCGAAGCGAACGTCACCCTCGTCAGGCGTATAGAGACGCGTGATCACGTTGAACGCCGTCGTCTTGCCGGCGCCGTTCGGCCCGATCAGCCCGACGATCTCCCCCACTTCCGCGGTAAAGGAGACGGCATCGAGCGCGACGATGCCGCCGAAACGCTTCGAGACGTTGTCGACTTCCAGGAGGGGCAAGAGCGCTATAGCCTATGGCGCGGCGCCGGGAGGTTCAGAGTGAATCGACCGCCCGAAGCTGGTGAAAACAGAGGCGCCGCCGAGATCGACGCCTTAATCGCTCCGATGCATCCCACCGCAGAACGTTTCCAGGCACGCCTCCGAGAGCTCGGCCTCGACGCCGAGGTTCGGGAGCTCGCCGACTCCACTCGAACCGCCCAGGAGGCGGCGGACGCTGTCGGCGTCGAGCTGGGGCAGATCGTGAAGTCCCTCGTGTTCGTCGACGAGGAGTCACCGCTCTTGTGTCTCTGCGCCGGCGACCGGAGCGTGGACACGGACAAGCTCGGCGCCGGAGTGCGGCAAGCGAAGGGGGAAGAGGTCCGCGAGGCGACGGGCTTCGCCATCGGAGGGGTGCCGCCGCTCGGCCATGACCGGCCCGTGCGCACGATCGTCGATGTCTCCCTGCGGCGGTTCGAGACGGTCTGGTGCGCCGGTGGCACACCGCATGCGGTCTTCCCGGTCGCCACCGAAGCGCTGATCACGGCGATACCGGACGCCGACGTCTGCGAGATCTCCTAGAAGAGTCAGTGCAGGGTTTCCTCGCGCCGCGGGTCTGCTTGCTCGAGGGGGCGCGCCTCCGCGGTTGTCGGCCTGCTAGGAAGTCACAGTCGCGGCAGCGCCTCCTCGTTCTG
Source organism: Actinomycetota bacterium (assembly GCA_030854665.1). Classification (GTDB taxonomy): domain Bacteria; phylum Actinomycetota; class Thermoleophilia; order Gaiellales; family Gaiellaceae; genus 3-1-20CM-4-69-9. The sequence continues at coordinate 6,654 of JALYST010000037.1, read as the reverse complement.
TAAGTGACACGGTGCGAGGTTCCTAACACGCGGCGCTGCGTGCCGGCTAGCCATCCTCCCGCCTGTGTCCTGCGGCGACCTGCTCGAGCACCTCGCGGTTCAGCTCCTCGCCGGGGACGCCGACCACCTTGGCTGCGGTCTTCGCGCGCAACGTCGCCGTGCGAGTTCCGTGCTCGAGCTGCGCGCGCTCGCCGACGATCGCACCTGGGCCGAGCTCTCCGACCACCTCACCGTCGACGAGCACTTCGAGCACGCCGTCGAGAACGACGTAGACGAGGTTGGAGCCCTCCCTCGCGTCGCCCTGTTCGACCAGGATGTCGCCCGGGGAAATGCGCTGCGGACGCCGCTTGCCGTCGCCACCCATGATCTCCAGCGAAAGGTCGCGCTCCAGCGCGGTCTCGACGGCGGTGACGACCGCGGCCGAGTCCTCATTGCCCCAGGGCGTGTTCTGCTCGTGTGCCTCGCGATACCACTTGTCGAAGTCGATCGCTCCGCTCTTCTGGACGAGCGCTCCATCCTTGTCGTAGATCCAGTGGCGCGGGAAGGGGCTGGCGCCGGCAAGCTCGTGCTCTGAGGTGCCGTCCGCGTGGATCGTGAGCGCAAGGGTTGTCCAGGCGATCGCCGAGTTGATCTGGAAGTAGGGCTTGCCGCGCACGCTTCTCGGCGCCGGCATGCCCGTGCGACCACCCGCGGTTTGCGTGAAGCGCACCCACCCGTCCCCGACCTCGGCGTTCTGCAGCGTCGGCATGGCAACAGCCGGGACGGCGATCTCCTTCGGCCCCAGCTTGAGCCTCGTCAGCCCGATCCGCCCGCGGCCCTCCTGCCCGTAGTCCACGATCTTGTTGTCCTCGATCTCGACCCAGGCCTTGAGCTCGTTCGCCTCGCGGAAGAGATCGGCCCGGTGCATCGTCTCGATGTGGTCGATGCGGTCAGGCGGTGGGTAGTCGTAGTGGGCGACACCCAGCGTGAACGGGAGCTTCGGCAGCCCTTCGACCGCCTCCGACGGAATCCACGAGATCGATGTGACGGAAGATTGGATCCGCATAGCTGCCCCTTTCGCGACGTGGCTGGTCGCGGCTGAGCCTATGCCCCTCTGGCCCTGCTTACAAGCTCAGCGAGGACTATCAGGCACGCCGCGCGAGAGACGCAGAGGAGGGGAAGCTTGGCCTAAAGCAGTAGGCTCCGTGACCGGCGCCTGGCAGGCGAAGCTTTCGCAGACGTAGACCGCGGGGAGCCCGTCGACGAAGTCCTTTCCCCGCAGGAGCGGGACGTCCTCGCTCGGGCCGAAGGCAACAACCGTATTCGGATCGAAGGGGGCGAGAGCGGCGCGCGCGACATCGGTGTCCGGCCCGCCGATCACAGCGAGCTCCCGAGGCGGCGAGAAGTGGAGGTCAAGGGCGTTCAAAGCGTGGCCGAACGCCGACGGCGCCTGCGGCAGGAGGCGCGCGACGAAGCGGAAGACGCCGACCGCCTGACGCTCCAGTTCTGGGTCGCCCCACAGCCGCGCAAGGCGGAGGAGCACGTACGCGAGCATCGAGTTCCCGGACGGCGTCGGATGGTCGTCGAAGTCCTTCTTGCGGCTGACGAGCTGTTCGCCGTCGCTCGTCGTCAGGAAGAAGCCGCCGCGTTCGTCGTCGCCGAAGAGCTCGACGGCAAGGAGTGCGAGCCGGCGCGACTCCTGGAGCCAGTGCAGCTCTCCCGTCGCAACGTGCAGCTCGTAGAGGCCGTTGGCCACGTCCGCGTAGTCCTCGAGCACACCTGCGTGCTTTGCCTGGCCGGCGCGCCAACTGCGGAAGAGCCGCCCTTCCGGGGTCGAGAGCGGGCCGAGGAGGAACTCCGCGAGAGCACGCGCCGCTTCGAGATAGTCGGCTCGGCCGAGGCGACGGCCGGACTCCGCGAGCGCTGCCAGCGCAAGACCGTTCCACGAAGCGATCGCCTTGTCGTCGCGGAGTGGCTTCGGCCTCAGCTCACGCTCCTCGAAGAGCCGCGCGCGAGTCTCGCGATCGAGCTCGCCCCTGATGATGAAGCGGCCGTGCTCGAACGGCTGGAGGAGCTCACGCGGGACGTCGTCGTCCTCAGCCCACGTGTACGTCAGCCCTTCGACGCCGTCCGTGTCGGCGTCCTGCGCCGAGGCGAAGCCGCCCTCGGGTAGCAGCAGCTCCCGCAACATGTAGTCGAGGGTCGCTTCGGCGACCTCCCGGTAGCGCTCGTTCCCAGACACGAGCCAGCCGTGGAGATACGCGGGCACGAGCAGCGCGTTGTCGTACAGCATCTTCTCGAAGTGCGGCACGAGCCATTCGCGGTCGACGGAGTAGCGGTGGAAGCCGCCGCCGACGAGGTCGTACATGCCACCGAGCGCCATTCCGTTCAGCGTCTTCGTCGCAAGCTCGAGCTCTCCGCGCCGCAGCAAGAATTCGAGCGCCGACGCGGGCGGAAATTTTGGTGCATTGCCGAAACCGCCCCACACCGGGTCGAACTGCCGCCGCAGCCCGTGCACTGCATCCGACAGCAACGAGGAAGTGAGGGGCTCACGCGAGGGCTCGGCCGTCCGCCGCAACTGCTCGGTGATCGCACCCGCATCGCGCTCGAGGTCCGTGCGCCGATCGCGCCACGCATCAGCGATTGCCTGCAGCAGCTGCTTGAAACTGGGCAGGCCGTGACGCGGTTCGGGCGGGTAGTACGTGCCGCCGAAGAACGGCTCGCCCGTGGGCGTGAGAAAGACCGTCATGGGCCAGCCGCCGTGGCCGGTCAGCGAGACAACGGCATCCATGTACACGGAGTCGACGTCGGGCCGCTCCTCGCGGTCGACCTTCACCGGGACGAAGTGCTCGTTCATCAGGGCCGCTGTGGCCTCGTCCTCGAAGGACTCGTGCTCCATCACGTGGCACCAGTGGCAGGCGGCATAGCCGACGGAGAGAAGGATGGGCTTGTCCTCGTCGCGCGCGCGCGTGAGTGCCTCTTCCCCCCACGGATACCAGTCCACCGGATTGTCGGCGTGCTGGAGGAGGTAAGGGCTCGTCTCCTGAGCGAGACGGTTCACCGACGCACCGTATCTACTTGCGAAAACGGCGCCAGGCCTCCACTCCCACTGTGATCAGCGCCGCAATTCCAAAGGCCAGCAGCAGGGCGTAGATCGGCTGGTCTTTGAACATGCGCCCACCGAGATAGCCGAGCAGAGCCGCGTACACGGCCCACAGGATCGCGGCCGCGAAGACGTACGGCACGAACCGGGTCAGCCAGCGAATGTGCACCAGCCCGGCCGTAAAGGTCGTCGCCGTGCGGCCACCCGGGATGAAGCGCGCGACGATCAGGACGTAACTGCCGCGTTCCTTGAGGAAGTCCCGCGCCCAGTCGAGCCTGCTCTGCGCAACCTCCCCGCTGAAGAACCGTTTCACCGCCGGCCTGCCGAGCCAGCGGCCGACCGCGTAAGAAGCGTTGTCCCCGCTGAACGCGCCAACGGCGGCGAACACGATCACCCACTCCAGCAACAGCTGGCCGCGTGCAGCCTGGATCCCGCAGACGATCACCGCCGTCTCACTGGGAAATGCCGGTATGAGCGCGTCCCCCGCGCAGATCCCAAGCAGCAGCGGGTACGTCCAGAGCGATCCCGTCAGCAAGTCGATCAGGCCCTGGAGCAAGGCGACGGTCACTGCTCGCGCTCCTTTCGGAACTCGATCGCGCGCGTATGCAGGTGAAAGCCGACGCTCTCGTACAGCGCGCGCGATGGTTCGTCCTCGTCACGCCCCTCGGCGTACACGATCGCCTGCCGCGCACCTTCTTCCTGTAGACGTCTCAACGCGTAGGTGCAGACCGCCGCCCCGAGACCGCGCCGGCGGTAGTCGGGGTGCGTCCCCACAGGCTCGAACTCGCCCACTCGGTTGTCGTCGTCGTACCAGCAGAGAACGTAAGCGGCAAAGGTTCCGTCCGCTGCCTCGACGACGCAGTCGAGATCACTCCGGTAGGGCCAGGCCCGCATCACTTTGCGATAGCTCTCCTCCGTGAGTCGCGACGGCGCCCAGACGGCGCGGTGCACGGCGACCCGCTGATGGAAATCAGCTTCGTTCCGAACGGTACGAAGCGTAAAACCTTCGGGCACGACCGGTTCAGGACGCTCTCGGTCGAGATCTTGGACGTGGTAGGCGTACCACGTGTACGGGTCGGGACGCGTGTAACCACACTCGCCAAGTATCGCCAAACAGTCGTCATCACTTTCCAGGGCGTACGTCCCGAGCGCATCCGAGTCGGTCGAGGATTCGAACCAGGCCAGAACCTCGCGGTGCAACGCGCCTCCGCGGTGGTCGCGATGCACCTCGGAGTCGAGCGATGCCGGTGGCCAGAGCCAGGCCCAGGCGACGCACCGGTCGCCGTCGAGCCAAAGCCGCCGTCTCCAGTCTTCTTCCGGACCGCGGTGCAGCCACCACGCGAGATCACCGGCATGCGTCAGCACCCGTGGGCCCTCGAGCGCCCAGAGCTCCTGCTGGAGCGCCTGCATGCGCCGCAGATCGTCCTCGTTCTCGTATGGTCGCGCGCGTATGGCCACCGGGTTCTTACCTCTCGAGGGAGTGCGGGTCATCGACGTGACGAGCTCGCTGGCGGGCCCTTACTGTACGGAGATCCTCGGTGCACTCGGCGCGGATGTCGTCAAGGTCGAGCATCCGGAACGCGGCGACGAAGCGCGAGCGTGGGGACCCGCGTTCTGGGAGGGCTCGAGCGTTATGTTCTACGCCGCGAACCTGAACAAGCGCTCGCTCGCGCTCGACGTGAAGCGCGGACGCGACGTGCTGCTTCGGCTCGTCGATTCCGCTGATGTCTTCCTGCAGAGCCTGCGGCCCGGAACCGCAGTCCGACTCGGCTTCGGACCGGCCGAGCTTCGCGTACGGAACCCGCGCCTCGTGTACTGCGACATCGGTGCATTCGGCCGCGCGGGCCCGCTGCGGGAGCGCCCCGGTTACGACCCGTTGCTGCAGGCCTTCGGCGGCATCATGAGCGTGACCGGAGAGCCCGACCGGCCGGGCGTGCGCGTCGGCGCGTCGATCATCGACCAGGGAACGGGGATGTGGGCTGCGCTCGGCATCCTCGCGGCGCTCTACGCCGGCGGCGGCCACACGGTCGACGTCTCGCTGTTCGAGACAGCAGTGGGATTGCTGCCGTACCAGCTCACAGCGCACCTCGCTGGTGGCGCTGTCCCCGGCCGCCATGGGTCGGCCTTTCCGCTGATTGCGCCGTATCAGGTGTTCCACACACGTGACGGCGACCTGATGATCGCCGCTGGAAACGACGGGCTGTTCGCGCGCCTCTGCGACGCGCTCGACCTCCCCGAGCTTGCCACCGACCCGCGCTTCGCGACGAATCCGGATCGAGTTACACGACGTGACGAACTGGCAGCATTGATCCAGGAGCGGCTCGGCGGCGCGACGCTCGCCGGGGCACTCGCCAGTCTCGACGAGGCAGGCGTTCCCGCAGCACCTGTCAATGACGTGGGCCAGGTAGCGCAGCACGAGCAGACCGCCGCGCTGGAATTGATCCAATCCATGCCCGAGCCGACAGTCGCCCTCCCGCTCTCGATCGACGGGGAACGTGTCCGCCACCAGAGGCAGCCACCGAGACTCGGCGAGCACACGGACGAGATCCTGGGCGAGCTCGGCTATACGGATGCCGAACTCGGGGCGCTGGCGGCAGAGGGTGCGATCCGGCGCGTAGAGTCGAGCCCATGAGCGATATCCGCGCACTCCTGCAGCGGACGGCAGAAATCGCCTCGGACTTTCTCGAGTCCCTCGACGACCGGCCCATCTTCCCGCCGTCCTCTGCTGCCGAGTTGCGCGAGGCACTGGGAGGCGCGCTTCCCGGCGGGCCGACCGACCCGCGGGACGTGGTCGAAGCTCTCGCTGCCGCCGCCGACCGTGGAATCGTGGCGATGCCGAGCGGCCGTTACTTCGGCTTCGTGATCGGCGGCGGCCTGCCCGCAGCTCTGGCTGCGGACTGGCTCACGTCTACGTGGGATCAGAACGCCGGGCTCTACGTCGGCGGTCCGGCCGCATCGGTCGTCGAGCAGGTGGTGCGCGAATGGGTGTGCGACCTTCTCGGCCTGCCGGAGGATGCGTCCCTCGGTCTCGTCACCGGGACGCAGATGGGCAGCGTCACGGCACTCGCTGCTGCGCGTTTTCGCGTGCTCGAGGCGTCGGGCTGGGACGTGGCCGGCGACGGTCTCGCGGGCGGTCCGCGCATTCGGGTATTCGTGGGCGCGCAACGGCACGTGACGATCGATCGCGCACTACGCCTGCTCGGGCTCGGCTCGCCGGAGGTTGTCGCCGCCGACGACCAGGGGCGGATGAGTGTCGCCGCCTTGCGCGATGCCTTGAACGGAGCCGACGGACCGACGATCATCTGCGCACAGGCGGGAGAGGTGAACACCGGCGCGTTCGATCCCTTCCACGAGATCGCAGACGCAGCGACTGAGCACGGCGCCTGGCTCCATGTCGACGGCGCGTTCGGTCTCTGGGCCGCCGCCAGCCCGAAGCTCCGCCATCTCGTTCACGGCGCAGAGCGGGCAGACTCGTGGATCACCGACGCGCATAAGTGGCTGAACGTTCCCTACGACTCGGCGCTCGTGCTCTGCGCCGATCCGGAGGCGCATCGCGCTGCGATGACCGTCAG
>JALYST010000030.1 GCA_030854665.1 Actinomycetota bacterium | reverse complement strand
AGCCTGCTCTCCCCGCCCTCTTGGAAATAGCCGCGGCGACAATGCGCGTGCGGATCGGGCCGTCATGCCTCAATCCGTTCACCGTCCACCCGGTCGAGATCGCGGGCCAGATCGCGGCGCTCGATGCTGCCTCGAACGGGCGCGCTTTCCTCGGGCTGGCGCGAGGGAGCTGGCTGGAGCCGCTCGGTCTGGATCAGTCGGATCCGGTGACGGCGATCCGCGAGACGTGGGAGATCGTGCGCCGTCTGCACGCCGGGGACGTTTCCGGTTTCACGGGCCGCAGGTTCTCGCTGCCGCAGGGGCAGCGATTGCGGTTCCCCGTCCTGCGCGATCAGGTGCCGCTCCTCGTCGGCACGTGGGCTCCTCGGCTCTCCGCATTCGCCGGCGAGGAAGCGCAGGAGTTGAAAGTAGGGGGCAGCGCGAATCCGGACGTCGTACCCGTCATACGCGAACGGATCGGCAATCCGGATGTCAGGATCGTTCTCGGGGCGGTTACAGTCGTCGACGAGGACGGCGGCCGAGCACGCAGGATTGCGCGACGTGAGGTCGCGATGTATCTCGCGGTGGTCGCCGAGCTCGACCCGACCGTCTCACTGGACCCGGAGCTGGTCGGACGTATACGCGCGCTCGTCGCCGCCGGGGACGATGAGAGCGCGGGCGCGCTGATCTCTGACGACGTTCTCGACCGTTTCGCTTTTGCCGGGAGCCCCGAACAGATCGCGGCGCACGTTGAGGCCGTCTTCGATGCGGGGGCCGGACGCGTCGACTTTGGGACGCCGCACGGGGTTCCGGAGCGGCGGGGAGTCGAGTTGCTGTGCGCCGAGGTGCTGCCCCGGCTGCGTTCAGCGGTCACAGCCGACTAGACGACCTGAGGCTCGGGCACGAGACGTCCTTCTGCAAAGCGCCCCGGATCGAGCACGCCCAACGCAGGGTCCTCGCGTTCGTCGATGACCGATTCGGCGATGATCCGCCCCACTGCCGGTGCGAGCATGAAGCCGTGGCCGCTAAAGCCCGCGGCGACCCAGACGCGGTCACGCACGCGCCCGAGGATCGCTTGGTGGTCCGGCGTGACGTCGTAGATCCCCTCGACGAGTGTGGGGAGCGGCACGAAGACGAGCTGGGGTAGCAAATCCGCGAATGCGCTTCGCACATTCGCGCGCCATCCGTCGAGCTCCACGCCGGGGTCGCCCAGCGCGCCGAGGTCACTCGCAAGGAGACGGCCGTCACCGAGCTGCTTCGCAGCAAAGCGACGTTCCGGCGACACGACGAGCGGTTCGAGCAGCCGTTCGCGGATCGGGTCGCTGAAGAAGAGATGGCGCGCCTCCGGCCGGATCGGCAGCTCGGGCAGGAGCCGCGGCGTGTCGACGCCGGCTGCGATCACAACCGCATTGGCGTGTAGGTCATCACCGGTGGCCACGCGAACAACGCCTTCGTCTCGAACGCCGAGCACGTCGGCGATCTGCACGTCAGCCTGCGCGCCGAAGGCCTCGACCAGCGACTGCGGCCGGTCGAAGTAACCATCTTCGGCGCACCAGGCGCCGCCGACGACGCTCGCGATGTCTAGACCCGATACGAGCTCGGCAGCCTGCTCCGGCGAAACGATCCGCGACGGGATGTCGAGCTCGTTCTGGAGTGCGACGTTCTCGCGCATTCGATCGAGCACGCCCTCGGTGTGCGCCAGGAACAGGTATCCGCAGGCATTGAAGCCTGGGTCGACCCGCATGCGCAGCAGCTCCTTCGCCTCAGCGTAGAAACGCATCGACTCGCGCGCGAGCAGGCAGTTCACCTTGGTGCCCCACTGTTGCCGGACGCCTCCCGGCTGGACACCGGAAGCACCCGCACCGATTCCAGCGCGGTCCAGCACCGTGACCGACGCGCCGCGCTGCACCAGGTGAAGTGCAATCGAGAGGCCGACAACGCCGGCGCCGACGACCACGACGTCAGGCCCCGTACGCATCCCCACGAGCTTAGACTCGCACGGGATGTTCGACTACGCGCAACGGCAGGGGCGGTTGGCCGAGCGAATGGAGGCGGAGGACGTCGACGTGCTCTTCCTCGCGCCCTCCGCGGACCTCGAGTACCTGACGGGCGTGGAGCGGCAGATCCCGAGTTTCGGCGAGGCTGCCTATGCGAACGGCTGGGTGACCGGGGCGTTCTTCAGCAGAGCGGCCACTCCGGTGTTCGTGTTCCCGCGCATGTTCGCGGCCTTCGACCTTCGGGAGGAGCCTGAGGGCGAGCTCGTGATCGTCAACGAGACCGACGACGGTTTCGCGATGTTCGAGCGGGTGGCGGCCGGCCTCGGCCCGACCGGCACGATCGCCGTCGGCGACCGGGTCTGGGGGAAGACGGTCTTGAACCTCGGCCGGATCCTGGGTTTCGACCGCCTCCGCACAGGCTCGACGCTCGTCAACGGCCTGCGCCGGGTGAAGACATCCGAGGAGATCGAGGCAATGGGACGGGCAATCGGAACCGTCGAGCAGGCGATGGCGGCTACCGCGCCACTCGTCGTTCCGGGCGTGACGATGGCCGAGCTCGCCGAGGCAGTCGAACACGAACTGCGCGTGGCCGGCTCGCGCACAACCTCTTTCACGACACACATCTTCACGGGGCTCGGTGACGGCGAGCTCGACTCGCTCACCGAGACGGCGCACGTTCCGATGCCGGCAGGAACGTCCGTCATGTTCGACTTCGGCGGCGTCGTCGACGGCTACTGCTCGGACTTTGGGCGCACGATCTACTGCGGCGATCCTCCGGACGACTATCGCGAGATCTACGAGGTCATGCTCGCCGGGCAGGAGGCGGGCCGCGCGGCGGCGGCCGCCGGCACCCCGGCGTCCGAAGTCAACGCCGCGTGCCGCCGGCCGATCGAGGACGCAGGCCTCGGCGAGCACTTCCGCCACCGCATGGGGCATGGGATTGGGCTGGACATCCACGAGCGGCCGTTCATCTCCGAAGAAGACCAAACGCCGCTCGAGCCGGGGATGACTTTCACCGACGAGCCGTCGATCATCATCCCCGGCCGCTTCAGCGTCCGGATCGAGGACATCGTCGTCTGCGAGGAGGGCGGCGGGCGCAAACTCAACGGTTATCCCGCCGCCCTCGTCGCGAACACCTAGGCGTCGCTTACGATCCCGTCCAAACTACTTCGCCGACACCTGTGTGACGTCGACCTGGTACTGCGCGTTGAAGAACGCGTTCTTGAGGTCCTTCGTCGACACGAAGACCTGCGTCGGTTGCAGGAGTGGGAAGAAGGGCCCGGCCGCGTTCAGCCTCCGCTGGATCTGCCGGTAGAGCGTCTGCCGCGCCTTGGTGGCCGTCGTCACGCGCGCCTTGGCGGCAAGCCTCTCGACCGTCGGGTCGGAGCCCTTCGGCCAGCCCGCGCGAAGCCCGACCAGTTCACCGGGCGTGAATGCCAGGTAGTCGGCCGGATCGGGGTAGTCGGGACCCCAGAGCGAGAGCCCGAACGCCATCTTTCCGTCGCGATACTTCTGCAG
>JALYST010000019.1 GCA_030854665.1 Actinomycetota bacterium | reverse complement strand
CAGCGTTCGCGCCGCTTCTCCCGCGGCCTTCTCGAAATCATCGCCCCGGCTCGCGTAGAGGACGGAGCTCGAGGCCGACGGCAGGACGCCGCCGCCGTTCGCATCCATTCCCGCGCGGAGCGCGATGCTAATGTCGCCACCCTGCGAGCCGACGCCGGGCATGAGGAACAGGCGGTCGGGCGCCAGCGCGCGGAGGCGTCGCGCCTCGTCGGGATAGGTAGCGCCGACCACAAATCCGCACCGGTCCGCTGCGAAGCGCTCGACACAGCGCTCGACGACGCGCTCGTACAACGGACGGCCCGCCACCTCGAGGTCCTGGAAGTCGCCGGCGCCGGGGTTACTCGTCCGCGCGAGGACGAGCGCGTAACGGCTGCCCGAAGTGAAGGGCTCGATCGAATCGAGCCCGACGTAGGGTGCGACGGTCGTCGCATCGGCGTGGAACGAGTCGAAGAGCGCGTCGGCGTAGGCCGCCGACGTATTGGGCACATCGCCCCGTTTCCCGTCGAGGATCACGGGTATGTCCGCTGGGATCGCCTGCAACGTGAGTGCGAGGACGTCCATCGCGGCGCTCCCGTAACGCTCGAAGAAAGCGAGATTCGGCTTGTACGCACATACGTGCGGAGCCGTTGCACGGACGATTCGTCGGAGAAAACGGACAGCCGCCTGCGGCCCGCGGCCGAGCGATTCGGGGATCGACGCGGCTTCGGGATCGAGGCCAACACAGAGGATGCTTTCGTGCGCGCGCTGCGCCGCACTCAGCTTTGCGAGGAAGGTCAACTCAGCCGAATATGATAGGGACGCTTCCGCAAACAAGGAGGGGACCCATGCGTAGCACGCTGCGCGGCCCGTTGGGATGGGCGCTGGCCGCGAGTCTCGTGTTCGCCGCTTGCAACAGTGCCGCCACGCCGGGCGCTAGCCCGGCAAAGACACCGCGCATCGGCGGACTCGATCGACCGATCCAACTCGCGTTCACGCCATCGACGCAGGCGGCCACTATCTCCACGAACGGCGCTGCGATCAAGAGCGCGCTGGAAAAGTCGACCGGACTCCGATTCAACGTGACGGTGATGACGAGCTACGCAGCTCAGGTCGAGGCCATGTGCTCCGGCAGCGTCGACATGGGCTTCTTCGCACCACTCCAGATGACCCTGCTGCTGAGCAAAGGCTGTGGCACTCCGGTCCTCGCTGCGCTTCGCAAGGACGACACCGGAGCTCTCGCGACAACGTACAAGTCGCAGATCCTGGTGACCGTCGCGAGCGGCATCACGGACCTCAACGGACTCAAGGGGAAGAAGTTCGCCTTCGTTGACCCGCTCTCGGCCTCGGGTTACGTGTACCCGACGCTCGCCGTGAAGAACAAGACCGGCCAGGAGCCGAAGACGTTCTTCTCGAGCACGATCTTCGCCGGTGGCCACCCGCAGGCGGCACTCGCCGTCTACCAGGGCACCGTGGACGGCGCGGCTATGTTCATCGACGCGCGGGATAGCCTCGTCGCGACGACGCCGGACATCAAGACGAAGACAAAAGTCATCGACACCGCCGGTCCGATCCCGAACGATGGCGTGGCCGTCGGTAAGAATTTCCCGGCCGACGTCACAACGCAGGTAAAGACCGCACTCATCGACTACAGCAAGACCGACGACGGGAAGAAGGTGTTCACCACTCTCTTCTCGTGGGACGGTATGCAGGAGGTCACCGCGTCCTTCTACGACGACATGAAGACGGCCGCTGCGCTCGCGGGTATCGACGTGCAGGGACTCGCGAACGCCACGCCCAGGCCGGCCCCGACGACGGCTGCGCCGTCGCCGTCCAAGACGCCGTAGCCACTCCGCGGATGTAGACGCAAAGGCCGCCGGACACACCGGCGGCCTTCTTCTTTCCATAGACTCCGCGCCGTGGCGGCGGTGCTCGAGATCCGGGACTTGGTCAAGGTCTATCCGAGCGGGACACGCGCGGTCGACGGGGTCTCGCTCGACATCGAGCGCGGAGAGTTCGTCGTCCTGATCGGCCTCTCGGGCTCCGGCAAGTCGTCGCTCCTTCGATGCATCAACCGCCTCGTCGAGCCGACGAGCGGCCGCATCGTCTTCGACGGCGCCGAGGTGACCCGCGCGAGCGGCCCCGAGCTGCGGCGGATCCGCAGGCGGATCGGGATGATCTTCCAGTCCTTCAACCTCGTGCGGCGCACCTCCGTCTTGAGCAACACGCTCGCCGGCCGCCTCGGGTATCG
>JALYST010000281.1 GCA_030854665.1 Actinomycetota bacterium | reverse complement strand
CCACTTTCGCAGCGGGGAAACCTCCCGGTTTCCCCCTTCGCCCCTTTCCCCGTTCATCGGCCAAAGGCCGGCCGATGAACAGCGGCGATCCGGTCTCGTGGCTCGTCATCGAGCCCGGCTGGAAGGTCGTCGACGCGCAGGGTCAGGAGGTCGGCTCCGTCGACGAGCTCGTCGGGGATTCGAGCAACGACATCTTCAACGGGCTCTCCATCTCGACGAGTCTGCTCGGCAAGCCTCGCTACGTCCCATCGGAGCAGGTGGGAACGATCACGGAGGGGCGCGTACAGCTAAAGCTCACCAAGGACCAGCTCGGACGTCTCGACGAATTCGAGGAGCCTCCGACGAGCGCCGAGATCCTTCCGGACAAGGCCGGCGCGGTGCGGCGGGCCGAGGCCGCCGTCGAGGCGCCGATTCATTCGCACGGGGAACGTCTCAACTTCCTGACGCGAGTCCGCCACGCCTTGCGGCGCACGCTTCGGCGCTAGGCGAGCACCTCGGCGAGTTCCCGCGCCAGCGACTTCGCGTCCCGCTCCGACGGCGCGACGACGAGGACGGTGTCGTCCCCGGCGAGCGTGCCGACGATCCGTTCGTGCTCGAGCTGGTCGAGTGCACGCGCGATCGCGGGCGCGGAGCCAAGCTCGGACTGCAGCACGTCAACGTTTCCTGCCGGTGTCACCTTGCGGCCGAACTGGCCGAGAATCGAGTTGAGGACTTCGGCGGGGTCGGCCCGGCGGGCGACGACGTGAGGCAGCACGTACCGCGGCCGGCCAAAGGGGTCATGCGTCTTCTCGAGACCTAGCTGGCGAATGTCGCGCGAGACCGTCGCCTGTGTGACAACACAACCGGCGTCGGCGAGCGCGTCGAGCAGCTCGAACTGCGTGCCAATTCTCTTTCGGGAGACAAGACTCTTGATCAGCCGCTGCCGCTCGGTCTTCCCCAACTGCATAAGACCAGCATACGTATGCAGGTTTGGCAGAGCCAGGACTTGGTAGAACTCGAAGTCATGCTTCGGAGGCTCCTCTGGTCGGCGCTCTATGGCGCCATCGCCGCGCTCGCGACGATCGTCTCGCGCCGCGCCGCCTCGCGGATCTGGCGTACGCTCACGGGCGAGGAACCGCCCACCAAGAAATGACAGCCGATCAAACAGTCGAGCATGCGGCGAACAAGCTCCAGCGGCTCGCTAATCAGTTGGCGGGCGAGGGCGGCGTGAAGGCGAAGCTTGCACAACCACTCGCCGAGGATGCCGATTTGATTCGCAAGATGAAGCCGAGCCTCATCAAGGCGCGCGCCAAAGGGAAGGCGCCGACGAACCTGAGACCCGGGCAGGGGACGGTTGCACCGTCGAGCCCACAGCTCGGCGCCAGGCCGAAGGCGAAGACGAAGCGCGCAGGCCCGAGCCCCTGGATCGTGGTCGGTGCCGCGCTCGCCGCCGGCATCGTGCTGGCGAAGTGGATCGACCGGAGGGGCCATGCACACCCAAGGGACTGACGGCCGCCAGGCTCACGGTCTCGGCGCCGCGGTCAAAGAGTTCGCGGAGCGCGCAAGCTCGATCGTGCGCCTGGAGCTCGAACTCGCGGCGATGGAGCTCAAGCGCAAGGTCGTCTCGCTCGGGCTGGGGATCGCGCTCGCACTCGGAGCGGCGATCATGCTCCTCTTCGTGATCGGGTTCGCTTTCGCGACGATCGCGGCCGCACTCGCGACGGCCGTATCCACCTGGCTCGCGCTGCTGATCACCACCGCGATCATCTTCGCGTTCGCGCTCACGTTGGGCGTGCTCGGCCTGGCGAAGATCAAGAAGGGGTCGCCTCCGGTCCCAGAACAGGCGATCCGTGAGGCGAAACTGACCGCTGAGGCGCTCAAGAGCAATGGCCGGTAACAACAGCCGGACACTCGACGAGGTCCGCCGCGACATCGAGTCCGAGCGTGAACAGCTTGCCGGTGCGGCGGAGACGCTTCGCGAAGAGATCGGCGAGGCGACGAATATCAGCGCCAAGTTGCGTTCCAATCTTCCGGCGGTGGCAGTCGGCGCGCTCGGTGCAGGCTTCCTCCTGGCAGGAGGCGTCGGCGCAACCGCACGACTGATCTTCCGGCGCGGGCGCGAGGGCGAGACGAAAGCAAAGCTCGGCCGCTTCCGCATTGTCGACCGCGACTGATCGAGAAGCGACCGCCGGGCACGCCCCGAGCTCGCCCGAGAAGCTGAGCCTCGCCGACTGGCTGGCCGCGTTCAAGCGGAGCTTCGCGGAGTTCATGAAGGACGACTGCATGGGCCTGGCCCAGCAGATCGCCTACAGCTCGCTGCTCGCATTTTTCCCGGCGATGGCTTTTCTGGTCGGGGCGCTCGGGCTCTTCCACCTCTTCGACGACGTGAAGCAGCTGCTCGACCCGATTGCGCCGAGCGGGGTGATCAAGTTCATCACCACCCTGCAGCGGGACTCGCAGGGCGGAACGTCGGCCGCGGCATTCGTGATCGGCTTCTTCGGCGCGGTCTGGGCCGCGAGCGGAGCCATGACCTCGGTGATCAAGGCGCTGAACAAGGCGCATAAACGACAGGAGTCGCGCCCGTTCTGGAAGGTGCGAGCCATCGCAATCCTCCTCGTGGTCTCGAGCGGGATCACAACGGCAGGCGTCTTCCTCCTCATCGTCGTCGGCGGGGCGCTCGGGGACGCGATCTCGAAGAAGGCAGGTTTTGGCGGCGCCTTCCAGTGGACCTGGGGAATCGCGCGCTGGCCTGTCGCGTTTTGCGCGATCCTCCTCTTCTTCGGTCTCGTGTACTACCTCGCACCGAACGAAGAGCAGCGAAGCTGGAAATGGATCACGCCGGGCTCAATCGTCGGCGGGCTGCTCTGGCTCCTCTTGTCCGGCCTCTTCGCCCTCTACGTCATGTTCGCGGGGAATTACACGAAGACATACGGGACGATCGCGAGCGGTGTGATCCTGTTGCTCTGGCTCAACTATTCGGCGTTCGCACTTCTCTTCGGTGCGGAGCTCAACGCCGAGCTCGACCGGCAGGCCGACATTCGAGCGGCCGGAGGCGAGCGCGCCGGGCTCGTGAAGCTCGCTAGGAGGGGAGCGTGACGATGAGCGAGCCGCGCATCGTCTTGTGCTTGTCCGAGCGGTACGAGTAGGTCCCCGGCTGTAGCGTCACGTTCCAGATCACGCGCCCGCGGAAGGCGACACCGGTCCTCTTGGTCACGCCCGGACCCGCGAGGTGGAAGTTGTCGGCGCGGCTCCGATCGTTCACGGTGATCGTCGCGGGCCCGACCACGGTGATCTTCGGCTTCAGGGAGATGGTCCGCTTGGGCCCGACAGAAGCTGCAACATTGGTCGGTGCAACCTCGCCGACCGTGAACCACCCGTTCATGGTGCTCGCGTGAGCCGCGCAGTCGAAGGCGTACTTGCCGTCAGTGAGCGTAACCGTCCACACGACCTCCTCGACGTTGCCGACGGCTGTTGCCTGCTGCGCGCCCGGGCCGTGTAGATGAAAGTTGTGCATCTCCGACAGGTCGTGGACCGCAACGTCGTACGTCCCGGGATCGAGGTGCGTGACCGGATTTCCGGACGCGTCGCTCAGTGAGATCGCGAAGGAGTCGTTCCTGCCCACCGTTGCCACGAGTCGCGGATTGTCGGCGCGGGCGAGTGCCGACGGCAGAAAGAGCGCGGCGAGCAGAGCGACGAGCACGATTCGCGTGGTCATGCCCGGACTCTACGGCGCCGCGCGCCTTTCGGATTTACAACGACGAAGGGCCGGTCCTTCGCCTCAGCATCACGCCGAGCACGATCAAAGCGAGCGCGATCAGCACGACGACCCAGATCGGGAACCCGGTGAAGGGCAGCGTTCCGCCGCCGGTCGCCCCGGTCGCGCTGAGCACTTCGGCTGCCATCTCGACAACTGGCTCCTGGGAGCTCACAGCCGGCTTGGGCTTCGACGCCGTGCTCGGGTTCGACGGCGTGCTCGGAAGCACCGCCGGCGCGTTGCCACGGTTGTCGTTGGTCGGTCCGTTCGCCGAGTCTCCGGGCTTGCCGGGATCCGGAGTCGGATTCGGCCCTGGAGTCGGCGGCGACAGAGGCTGTCCACCGCAGCCCTTTCCGCGCTTCCCCTTGAGAGCGTGGACGTCGACCTCGTGACCGCCCGAGCAAGGCGCGGCCTTGTCATCCCTCGATCTAGCTACGGAGCTGGGCGCCGAACCCTTCTTCCAAGGCCGAGACGATGCGGTTTCGCAACTGGCCGGCGTCCTCGTCGGTGAGCGTCCGCTCAGGTGACTGGAAGGTGGCTGAGAACGCGATCGACTTCTGTCCGGGTCCCACCTGGCCCCCGCGATAGACGTCGAAGGCACGCATCTCACGGAGCTCCGGCCCGGCGGCTTCGCGAGCCGAGGCGACGAGCTCCCCTGCGGTCACATGTTCCGAAACCACGAAGGCGAGGTCCTGGCGCACGGGGGGATACGTGATGAGGTCGTCGTAGACGATCAGGTCGGGCACTCGGTCGACGAGGGCATCGACGTCGAGCTCGAACGCGCCCCATTCGCCGGGCAGCTCGGGATCCCGCAAAGAGGCAACCCAGCCCTCGTCGGTGCGGGCGCCGCGGCCAGGCGCGGGCAGGTCGTCCGCCGGCTGGAAGCTCGGCTCGACGTCGAGTGCCGCATAGAGGCCCTCGACCGTGCCCTTGGCGAATACGAATCCGCCTTCCGCGATGCCGCCGACGCGCCAGCGCTCCTCGGGCAGCTGGTCGCCGCTCGGGAGGTACACGTGCGCCTGCTCGAAGAGCGCGATGTCGTCGTTGCCGGCATCGACGTTGCGCCGCGCCGACGCGAGCAGCCCTTCGATCAGCGACGTTCGCAGAACGGCCTGCTCGTTCGAGAGAGGCTCCTGCAGACCGACGGAACCTGTGGCCGAGTCCTCCGGTAGCAGACTCCAGGTGTATGCCTCGGAGTACCCGAACCCCACGAGGACGTCCTCGATCCGTCGCCTGATGCGCTGGTGCTTGGACAGTCGGCCGAACATCGCCTGGCGCGTCGGCAGGCGGGCAGGCACCTCGGGGAGGCGGAAACGTGCGACCTCTTCCACCACATCGATCTCGCGGGTGACGTCACGGGCGCGCCAGGTCGGCACCGACACCTTCCCCCCCTTGACACCGAACCCCAACCGCCGCAACATCGCGTGCTGCTCGTCCGGAGGGGTCTCGATGCCGAGCACGGCATCGGTTCTCTCGGGTCGGAAGCGAACCACCGGCGGCTCGGGCCACTCGGCGTGAACGTCGGCGTGGCCGACCCAGCTCGCACCCGCGAGCTCGACGATGAGCTGCGTGGCGAGCTTCGCCGCCTGCTCGGCGAGATAAGGATCGACTCCCTTCTCCCAGCGGTTCGAGCCCTCGGTGCGAAGCCGCAGACGCTCCGACGTGCGGAAGATCGTGTACGGCTCGAAGTTTGCGGCCTCGAGCAAGATGTCCGTCGTGTCCGCGCCGATCTCCGTCTCCTCGCCGCCCATGATCCCCGCGAGCGCGACCGAGCGCTCGGGGTCCGCGATCATGAGGTCGTACGGCTCGAGCTCGCGTTCGACACCGTCGAGCGTGCGCAGCTTCTCCCCGGGCTTGGCGCGTCTCACGACGATCTTGCCGCCTGCGAGTTTCGCGTAGTCGAACGCGTGCAGCGGGTTGCCGAGCGCAAGCATCACGTAGTTCGTGATGTCGACGACATTGGAGATCGGCCGCATTCCCGCGGCGAGCAGCCGCGCCCTCAGCCAGACGGGCGAAGGACCGATCGTCGCGCCGCGGAAGAGCCGGCCGACGTACCGCGGACAGGCTTCGAAGTCCTCGATCGTGATTTCGCCGGCCTCTTCGGCGTCCCGTTGGGGATCGACCCCTGGAGGCGAGGAGAGCTCCAGGTCGTAGAGCGCAGCCACCTCGCGCGCGATCCCGTAGACAGCCAGCAGGTCCGGCCGGTTGTGGCTCGTCTGCAGCTCGAGCACCGTGTCGGTGAGCGGCAGCACGTCAGCGAGCGGCGTACCGGGCTCGAGCCCGTTCGGCAAGAGCATGATCCCGCTGTGGTCCGTGCCGAGCTCGACCTCGTCTTCCGCGAGGATCATTCCGTCGCTGAGCTCGCCGCGGACCTTCCGCTGCTCGAGCTGCAGACCGTTTGGCAGCACTGCGCCGGGCAACGCGACCGCGACCGTTGCGCCCGCTCCGAAGTTCCACGCTCCGCAGACGATCTGGCGCGGGCTGCTGTCACCCACGTCCACCTGGCAGAGCTGCAGCCGGTCCGCGTTCGGGTGCTTGACGGCGTCGAGCACGCGCCCGACGCGGAAGAGCCCGAGGTTCCCGTCGACGTCCGCGATGCCGACCGTCTCGATCCCATCGAGCTCGCACGTCGAGATGACGAGTCGGTCCGCGAGCTCGGCGATCGGCATCTCGATCGGGACGTACTCCCGCAGCCAGCTGACGGGGATCTTCACGTCTAAAACTGCCTCAGAACTCGGAGGTCGTTCTCCCAGAACATGCGGATGTCGGGAATGCCGTGACGCTGCGCGGCGATGCGGTCGAGGCCGAGGCCCCAAGCGAAACCGGACCACTCCTCGGGGTCGTAGCCCATCTTCTCGAACACATCTGGGTCGACAGCGCCTGCGCCGCCCATCTCGAACCAGCCCGTGTACTTGCAGAAAGCACACCCCGCGCCGGCGCACAGGAAGCACGTGACGTCGAATTCCACCGACGGCTCCGTGAACGGGAAAAAGCTCGTTCGCATCCGAACGTCGCGGTTCTCGTCGAACATCGCGCGGAAGAAGTGCATCAGCGTCCCTTTCAGGTCCGCGAGCGTGATCCCCCGGTCGACTGCGAGCGCTTCGACCTGGTGGAAATTCGGCGTCGAGCGTGCGCTCGGGGTGTCCCGCCGGTAGACACGCCCCAACGTTGCGATGTAGATCGGCGGCTGGCGCTCCTCCATCACGCGGATCTGTCCGGTCGACGTGTGTGTGCGCAGCAGTGTGTCGTCGTCGACGTAGAACGTGTCGCGGTGGGACCGCGAGGGGTGCGTCAGCGGCTGGCTGAGCGCGTCGAAGTTGTGCCAGACGGTCTCGACCTCGCGGGTGTCGACGATCTCATACCCCAGCCCGAGGAAAATGTCCTCGACCTCGCGCCTGATCTGTGTCAGGGGATGCAGGCGCCCCCGCCGCAGCGGTGTGCCAGGCAAGGTGACGTCGAGTTGCTGGTCGAGCTCTGCGAGAGCGCCTCGCTCGAGCTCCGCCTCACGAGCCGCGAAGGCCGCCTCCAGGCGCTCTCGCACTGCGTTCAGCGCCATGCCGGTCTCCCGGTCGCGCACGTTCCGTAGGCCGACCTTGAGCTCGCTCTTGCGGCCCAGCCAGGCGGTGTGGGCCTCCGCCAGCTCTCCGGCGGTTGTCGCTTCCGCAAAACTCCTCAGAGCTGTGTTCGCATACTCCTCCCAGTCCACAGGGCGAATCTACCTTTGAGCAGTTACGACGCGATAGCGGAGCTGTACGACCCCTGGAGCGCCAGCGTCGTGGAGGACGTCGGCTTCTACCTCGAGGAGGCACGCCGCTCAGGCGGCCCGATCGTCGAGCTGGGAGTGGGAACCGGACGGATCGCCGTACCGATTGCCGCCGACGGGATCCACGTGATCGGGATCGATTCCTCGCGCGGCATGCTGGACGTGTGCGCCCGCCGTGCGGCGCTCGCGGGCGTAGAGCTCGACCTGCGGGTCGGCGATCTACGGGAGCCGCCCGTGAGCGAACGCGTGCCACTCGTGATCTGTCCGTTCCGCTCGCTGCTGCACATGCATACGGACGAGGACAGAAGCAGTGCGCTCGAGAGTGTGGGACGCCTCCTTTTGCCCGGAGGCCACTTCGTCTTCGACGTCTTCGCGCCTGCCGCAAAGGACATCGCCGACACGCATGAGCGCTGGCTCGAGCGCGAGCCCGGGATCTTCGAATGCGCGTCGTGGAACGAGCAGGAGCGGACGCTCACGCTCACGGTCCGCGGCGGGGGCGGCGAAACGACGATGGCGCTTGCGTGGCTCTCACCCGACGAGTGGCGCGCTTTGCTGGAGCAAGCCGGCTTCGAGGTGGAAGCGTGCTACGGCTGGTTCGACCGCAGCCCGTACAAGGGCGCGGAGGACACCGTCTGGGTCACCCGGCGCGCCGCCTGAGCTCGTAGAGCGCGACGGCGCCGGCCGTTGCGACGTTCAGGGATTCGGTGCCCGGCGCCAGCGGGATCGTCGCCCGTGCTTCGCAGGTTGCGAGCACGTCCTGGGGGAGCCCCTCGCGTTCTGCCCCCAAGACGAATGTCGTCGCGTCGGTGAGATCGAGCTCCGCCAAGGGGACGCCTCCGTGCGCGACGAGCGCGACGCGGTGTCCCGATGGTTCGTCGAACCCGACCAGCGGGACTCTGAAGAGCGCTCCCATGGAAGAGCGCACGGCTTTGGGGGCCGTCGGATCCGCCGAGCCCTCCGAGAGCGCGACGAAGGCGGGCCCGAGGGCAGCGGCCGAACGGATGAGCGCGCCGACGTTTCCCGGGTCCGCGACTCGCCAGAGCGCCAGCCCGGCCTGCGGCACAGGCGTGCGCGGCAGATCGTCTCGCCGGAAGACGCCGATCACCCGCGGCGGGTGCCCGAGCGTCGAGACCTCCGCAAGGAGCGCCGGCTCGACGTTTTCTCCAGCGACGAGCAGCTCGGCCGGCTGGATCCCGGCAGCGAGCGCCGCGTCCACGAGATCTTCACCCTCGGCGACGAAGAGCCCGAGCTTGTCGCGCCAGCTGCGGTCGTGCAGCTTCCGGACGAGCTTGAGCTTTTCGTTCTCGCGAGAGGTGATCAGGCCGCTTCGGAGCCGAGCGCCGACTTGGCCTTCTCGGCAATCGCGCCGAAGGCCTGCGGATCGCTGACGGCGAGATCGGCCAGCACCTTGCGGTCGAGCTCGATCTCCGCCTTCTTCAAGCCGGCGACGAACTGGTTGTACGAAAGCCCATTCGCGCGGGCGGCCGCGTTGATCCGCATGATCCAGAGGCGCCGAAACGTCCGCTTCTTGTTCTTGCGGTCACGGTACGCGTAGGTGAGCGAGTGGTCGACTTGCTCCTTCGCGTAGCGGTACGAGGACTTCTTCAGCCCCCAGTAGCCCTTGGCCTGGTCGAGAACCTTGCGCCGCTTCTTGCGGGAGGCGACGGAACGTTTCACCCTCGGCATTTACGACCCCCTCGCGCGTTTGCCGAGCATCTGCTTCAGGGCGCGCACGTTGGCCTCCGCCACCGGCTGGTCCTTGCTGAAGCGCCGCTTCCGTTTCGAGGTCTTCTTCGTCAGGTTGTGGCTCTTCATCGCCTGGCGGCGCAGCAGCTTGCCGCCGGCGGTGACCTTAAACCGCTTCTTCGCGCTGCTCGATGTTTTCGTCTTGGGCATCTCTTTTGACTCCTGCATTCTTTGTGGGCGCGAGCACCATAGTCATGTTCCTGCCGTCGAGTAGTGGCTGCGACTCCACCATCCCGATCTCCTGGACGTCCTCCGCGAGCCGCATCAGTAAATCGCGGCCACGCTCGGGATGGGTGGTCTCGCGGCCTCTGAACATGATCGTCACCTTCACCTTGGCGCGCTGGTTCAGAAAACGCTCGACGTGGCCTTTTTTCGTGTTGTAGTCGTGAACCCCGATCTTCGGCCTGAGCTTGATCTCCTTGACGTTGATCTGCGTCTGGTGCTTGCGGGCGAGCTTGGCCTTCTGCTCCAGTTCGTACCGGTACTTCCCGTAGTCCATCACCCGGGCTACCGGCGGATCGGCCTGGGAGGCAACCTCGACGAGGTCGAGCCCTTTGTCGAAGGCGTACTGCATCGCTTCCTTCGTGGGCTTGATCCCGAGCTGTGAGCCATCGTCGTCGATCAACCTGACCTGCGAGGCGCGGATGGAGTCGTTGATCCGTGCCTGCGGAGCTGGCCTCGAAGGCGGTTCAACCGTGCGCCTCGGCCTCAAAGGGCTATCACCAAACTAAGTTCGATCCTTTCTGTTGAATTTACGCCCGTGCCAGACTGAAGTCTGGCACGGGAGAACAAAAAACCGCTGCACGCAGCGGCCCAAAATCCTCGTCCTTGCGACTCGGTTGAACCACGCTGAGCTCAAGCTCGCGAGGTGAGGAACGTGGGCGCTCCTGCTTGCAGGTCTACAGGGTAGCAACCTCTGAGATTTCCGCACGGAGCCCGTCCAGGCTGAGGGTCGACTGCTCCCCGCCCCGCTTCCGCACAGCCAGGGACTGATCGGATTCCTTGTCCCCGTAGACGATGACGTAGGGGATCTTCTCGATCTCGGCGTCTCGGATTCGCTTGCCCACGGTCTCGTCCCGCTCGTCGATCTCGATCCGGTAGTCCCCGAGCTGCTCTTTCAGCGCGCCGGCCGCCTCGCGATGGTCCTCGCCGACCGGGATGATCCGGATCTGCACCGGCGCGAGCCAGAAGGGGAAGGCCCCGGCGTAGTGCTCGATCAGGACCCCGGTGAAGCGCTCGAGTGACCCAAGCAGCGCACGGTGGATCACGACGGGATCGTGCTCCGCATTGTCGGCTCCGGAATAGGTCAGACCGAATCGCGTCGGCATCTGGTAATCGAGCTGGATCGTTCCCATCTGCCACGAGCGCCCGAGTGAGTCGGTCATGTGCAGGTCGATCTTCGGGCCGTAGAAGGTTCCCTCACCGGGGCTGATGACGTAGTCCATCTCGTGCCGCTTCAGCGCGGCCTCGAGAGCCGCCTCTGCACGGTCCCATTGCTCGTCGGTGCCGAGGCGCTTCTCCGGCCGCGTCGAGAGCTCGGCGCGCGCGGTCAGTCCGAACAGGTCGTAGAGGTACCGGGCGTACTCGACCATCCCGTCGATCTCTTCCTGGATCTGCTCCTCCGTGACGAAGACGTGGGCGTCGTCCTGCGTGACGTGCTTGACCCGCAGGAGGCCGTGCAGCGTGCCACCGCGCTCGTCGCGGTGCAGGGTGGACGATTCTGCGTAGCGCAGCGGCAGCTCGCGGTAGCTGCGGCGGCGGCTGCCGAAGAGGAGCATGTGCCCCGGGCAGTTCATCGGCTTTAGGGCCATCGCCTTCTCGTCCTCGTGGCCCTTCACGAAGAACATGTTCTCCTCGTAGTTCTCGTAATGCCCGGACGTGATGTACGTGTCGATGTCGTAGAGGAGCGGCGTCTTCACCTCGACGTAGCCGCGCTTCGCGTTCTCCCGGCGCCTCAGATCCTCGAGCTCGTTCCAGATCACCATCCCCTTCGGGTGCCAGAACGGCGAGCCCGGCGAGTTCTCGGCGAGGTGGAAGAGATCGAGCTGCTGCCCGAGCTTGCGATGATCGCGGCGGCGCGCTTCTTCCAGCTGCTCGAGGTAGGCATCGAGATCGGCCTGCGAGTAGAACGCCGTTCCGTAGATGCGCGTGAGCTGCTTGTTCTTCTCGTCGCCGCGCCAGTAGGCGCCCGCGAGACTCGTGAGCTTGATCGCCTTGATCGGCTTCGAGTTCTGCAAATGGGGACCACGGCAGAGATCTGTGAACTCACCCTGCGTGTAGAAGGAGATCGGCCCCTCCGCCGTTTCGACGAGCTCGACCTTGTACGGCTCGGCCTCCGCCTCGAAGCGCTTGCGCGCCTCGGCGGTGGAAACCTCCTCCCTGCTCCACTCGCGACCCTCCGCGAGCTCGCGCTGGATCTCTTCCTCGATCCGCGGCAGATCCTCCTCGCCGATCGGCTCCGGGAACTCGAAGTCGTAGTAGAACCCGTTGTCGATCGGCGGGCCGATCGCGATCTTCACGCCGGGGTAGAGGCGTCGGACCGCCTCCGCGAGCAAGTGCGCAGACGAGTGGCGTAGGACCGAGAGCGCGTCCGGATCGTCCTTGTCACGCGTCGTGAGGATCTGGATCGGCTGGCCGGCCTCGAGTGGCGAGCGGAGATCCTGGACGCGGCCGTTCGCCCGCAGCAGGACGGCCTCCTCGGCGAGATTGGGCCCGATCGCCCGCGCAGCGTCGAGCCCGGTCGCACCCTCCGGAAGTTCGAGTTCGGAATTATCGGGTAGGACGACCTTCATGACAGAACAGGATAAGGAACACCCGCGCGAGGACGACCGAAACGACGAAATCGACGAGTCACCGGTACCTGATCCGACCGACAAGGACCAGCCGTCCGACGACGATCCGGGGGCCGATTAGGCGCCCACGTACGACCCCCGCGAGAATTGTCAAGTCTCTTCGACGGCGCCGCGCAACCTCGCCGGCGCCTTGAGCCAATAGCTCTCTCGCAACCATTCCAGAGCACTTTCGAGCGTCTCGTCATCTGAGACCTCCGTCGTGACCCACCCGTAGCGGCCGACATACCGCGCAACGCTGACATGTGGGAAATGCAGCGCAATTTCCCTCTCTTCAGGCGTGAGCTTCACCGTGAGCGTTACCGAAACTTCTCCGTCCGACATTGCTGCAAACATCTTGTTGTCGCCAACCTTGAAAACCGGATGTCCCCAAGGCGAGTCCTCATATGCCTCCGGAAACGACAATGCGAGATCGCGGATACGTTGTCCGTACGACACGTGTTGTATTTTCATCGTTTCGTAGGGAATCGTCCGGGGTACGCAACGTGCGATTCGAATCGCTAGGAGGAGAGATGCCTCAAAACATACGAGACGTCATGACCTCAAATCCGTGCACCATCGCCGCAGAGAAGTCAGTTGCGTACGCCGCGAAGATGATGCAGGAGGAGGATGTCGGCCTCTCACCATCGTGGAGGACGACAGGTTGATCGGGACGCTGACCGACCGTGAGTTCGCGACGCGGTTCCCAGCAGAGGGGAGAGATCCCGATCACATGAATGTTCGCGACGTGGCGTCGAAGCAGCGCATCACCCTCGTTCCACGGCAGGATCTGGACGAGGCGCTGCGAATGATGGCCAAGTATCAAGTACGCCGTTCGTAGAGGAAATCTCCGAATCAGGAGGGCAGATGTCAAGCAACGAAGAAGTGCAGTTCCCAAGGCAGGTGGAAGACGAACAACCGCAGGAGAGCCTGGTCGGCGAAGAGCCCCAGGTAGAAGAGCAGCAGCCGGAAGAGGAGACCCTCTCCAAGGTGCAGTCTTCGAGCCGCGGACGCCGGAAGCGCAAGACGGCGGCCAAGAAGTCCACGGGGACACGCAAGCGTAAGACCGCTTCGCGGAAGCGGAGCACAGCGAAGCGCAGCACGACCAAGAAGCGCAGCACCGCGAAGAAGCGGGGCACGGCGAAGAAGCGCAGCACCACCAAGCGCCGCAGCACCGCGAAGAAGCGGGGCACGGCGAAGAAGCGCAGCACCACCAAGCGCCGCAGCACCGCGAAGAAGCGCAGCACCGCGAAGAAGCGTGGGACGGCCAAGCGCCGCAGCACCACCAAGAAGCGGAGCACGGCCAAGAGGCGCAGCACCGCGAAGAAGCGGGGCACGGCGAAGAAGCGCAGCACCACCAAGCGCCGCAGCACCGCTCGCCGCTCGACGGCGAAGCGATCGACTGCCAAGCGCAGCACTGCCAAGCGCCGGACAACACGGCGCCGCCGGACGAGCCGCTAGCTCGCCGGCTACAAGCAGACGAGAAAGGCCCCGCAACCGCGGGGCCTTTCTCTTGGTCGGCAGTTGCGCGTTCTTGCTAGGGCCGGGCGATCGTGAAGGAGGGCGACAGCCACGTCTCGACATGGGCGGGGTTGTCCCGCTCGGCCAGCGGCTTCTCGACCTGCATTCTCAGCTTGTAGCGGCCATCGGGCGCGCTCCTCGGCCGCTTGCCGTTGCCGGACACGTAGGTGCCGTCCCAGGTCAGGACGAACGCGCCCGACGCCGAGCTGTTACGAGGCAGGTACTTGAGGTCGATCGCCCGGCCGAGCGTCTCGCCGGAATCGGTGACGACGTCGACCGTCAGCCGCTGTGCCTGGTGGTGCAGGTGGAAGACGATGTACGGAAGATCTCCGTCGGCCAGCGTGAACGTCGCTTCAGCGAGGGGCCCGCCCACGTTCGCGTCGGTCAGCCACGGCAGCCCGAAGGGGTGGGTGAGGACCTGGATGCTCTGGTAGTCGCCCTTGAGGCCGACGTACGGGACGCGCAGCTTTGCGCCTCCGCCCACGGGGGTCAGGACGATGTAGCCGCCGTAGATGCTGAGATCGTCGAGGGCCGCGTTTGGCGTGACGGTCACATCCACAGAGCGCGAGCGTCCGGCCGGAACCGTTACCTCCGCTGAGCTGAACGCCACGTCCGCGAAACCCGTGACGATCGTCGGCGCGAAGGTGTTCGGGCCCGTCGAAAGGGCAGGAGCATGGGAGAGCGCGTAGGTCACGCTCGTCCGGCCGTCGTTCTGAATGCTGATCCGGCGCGTGATCGGAACGCCGCCCTGACCTTCGCCGAGCGACAGCTTCCCAGGCAGGGCAGTCGCCGTGGCCTGAATCGCTCCGACGACGTCGAGCATGCCCGCGCCTTGCCGCTGGACGTTGTCCAGGAACGGACCGGTGGGCATACCCCGGAAAGGCCTCGGATCCGCGCTGTTCTGCAGGATGTCCCGGACTTCTGCAGCGCGGGCGAGGTTCCGCTGGTCGTCCTTACCGCTTCGCCAGCTCTGGTCATCGCTGTTGTCGTTGTTCCCGTTGTCGTTGCCGTTCCCGTTCCGACGGAGGTCTGCGCGCGACTGCAGCAGCAGCGCGACGGCGCCGGCCACGTGCGGAGCAGCCATCGAAGTGCCGCTCAGCGAGCCGTAGCCACCCTGGTCGAGTGGGAGCGTCGAGTAGATGAAGCCGCCGGGAGCACCGATGTCGGGCTTCAGGCTGAGGTCGGCGGCGAGACCGAATGAGCTCGACGATGAGATCAGGTTGCCGACTGCATTCGGGAACGAATCTGCGTTGCTCGTCCAGGTGATCGTCGTGACGCCGGACGCGATCCTGCCGTTCAGCAGAACTCCCTCGGAGTCCGAGACGGCGACGACCGGGATCGTGAGCGCGGGGACTCCCGCAACCGTCGGATTGATCCAGCCGGCGGTGTTGTTGTAGAAGACGACGGCCGCTGCCCCCGCTGCCTGGGCGTTGAGGGCCTTGGTGCGAAATGCGCAGGCGCCGCGGCGGATCAAGACGGCCTTGCCGTCGAGGCTGTGAGGTACCAGCCCGGCGCAGGCGTCGGCGGCGGACGTCGGCATTCCGGTCTTTGCCAGCTTGAAAGCGCCCGAGGTCGGCGGTGCCGGCGCGCCTTCGGCGACGAGGTAGCCGATCTTCGTGTTGTCGGACGAGACCGTGAAATACGGCGTTGAGTTGAGCTTCGTGTTGTCGAAGGCCGCCACACCGATCACGCGCTCGCCCACGCCCGGCGAGCCGGCCGCGTAAAGGCCGCTGCCGCCGCTGTTCCCGATCGAGGCCACCACGATGACGCCCTTTTTCACCAGCTTGTCGGCGGCCGCAGCGATCGGCGACTGCGGCCAGTTGTCGAAGGCCGCACCGATGCTCATGTTCAAGACGTCGACGCGGTCGCGCAGCACGCGCTCCATCGCCGAGAGGATCACGTCAGCCGACGTCGTCCCATGGCAGCCGAACACCCGATAGGCAGCGAACGTGACCCCGGGGGCGACCCCCTTGACCTTGCCGTTGGCGCCGATGATCCCGGCAACGTGGGTTCCGTGGCCGGCGCAGTCGTTCGGGTAGGGGTCGGGAACCGGATTCGGGTTCGTGTCGGCGTTGTACGCGTCGCCGACGAAGTCGTATCCCGTGGCCACACGGCAGCCGGGCCCGAAACAGCCGCCCAGATCCGGATGGTTGTAGTCGACGCCCGAGTCCAGGACCGCTACGCGCACGCCCCGACCGCTCAGGCCGAGCTCATTCTGCGCGACGTCGGCGCCCGTCATCTGCAGCGCGCTCGCTAGATCGGGAGATATCGGTGCAGAGGGAGGCAGCGCCTGCATCTCGACCGGATAGACCGCTTTGACCGACGCGAGCTTCTGGATCTTCTCGATCGCGGAGGGTTTGGCCTCGACGGACATGCCGTTCCAGAGCGAGCGGAAGCGGAAGCGCTCCGTGTAGTTGATCCCGTCCGACTTGGCCTCGCTCCGGAAGGCCGAGCCGTCTCCGTCGACCTGCTCGTCGGAGGTTCCGTCGGCCAGAGGGGCGCTCGGGAACTCGACGAACCAATACTTCAGCGACTCGTTGGCCGGCTGCGCAGCGTCAGGGGAGGACGCTGGCGAATCGATCTGCTGGACGCCGCTTCCGGCGGACGCCGCGCTGACCAGAACCACCGCAATCGCGGCGAATGCGGTGAGCGTCAGGCCGCGAAACCTAAGTCGCTTCATACGTTTGTTGCCGCCTTTCTAGGTTGTGAACTCCACCTCGACCGCCGGGCAAAACACGCCAGTGACCCACTCGGTGGTCGGAATATAGGAGTTCATCTCAGCCCTGAAATGCCCCTTTTGGGGGGCGGGATGGGCGTCTAGGGGCTGATGCGCGCTGAGTCCGGGTGGTCGGCTACGGCAACCGCGCTGTCACCTTGCTCGAGCGCGACGCGAAGCCGTAGGGCCAGTGCAGATGCCGACTGCTTCCTTCTCCTCGGGCTTCTGTGCGATGGTCCTAACTGGGCATCTTTCAAACCACGATCTTCAGACCCTCCTCCAGAGTCTCACGAAGCGCAACACCAAGCAATAGGTCGGCGTTCGCTATGCCTCGGGCGGCAGGATCCGTCCGGGCCCGAGCGTCCAGGTGAAGCGCGTCAGCGTCTCGCTGGGGGCGACGCCGCTCGGTCGAAGGCCGCGTCGGACGAACAGCGTTGGCACATCTAGTCCCAATGCCACGGCGAGCCGCGCCCGGCCGATGCCTTCGGTTTGCCAACGGTCGGATAGGCCGACGACGAGCAGGCGAGCGTCGCGTGCCGCCTCGAGGACACCCTCCTCACCAGGGCGAATGAGGAACGGCTCGGTGACGATTCCGACCACCTGCTGCACGAGCATCGAGGCACGGGACAACAGCCGGCTGGCGTCGCGGCGCCCGAGAGCGGGATTCGCCTCGGTTCCAAGGAGCCGGAGCGTCGTCCCGAGCGACTGTGCGAGCCAGGCGGCCACCTCGACCGCGGACCAATCGTGCTCGACTCCTCCGAACGGCGTCACGACCGGCCCGGTGGCCAACTCTCCACCCCCGACGAGCACGGCGGCATCGCACGGTGCGCGTTCGAGGACAGCCGCGAGATCCGGGTCGGGCCAGCCGCTCTCGAGGAGCCCCGGGGCTGCGTCGAGGAGCACCAGATCGACGTCGTGTTCGGTCGCGAGTCGCACAGCATCCGTGCCTGGTTCTCCGGTGGTGAAGACGGCTGTCCGGGACGGCACGCCTTCCTGCGCGAGAGCATCGCGGTGCTCTGCCAGCGTGGCACTCGCGGACGCGAGCTCACCGTCGTCGCGCAAGAGCCGAGTCAGGATCAGCTCGCGTATCGGACGGCGAGCAAGCGGCTTCGCGATTGCAAGGAGATCGTCGAGCCGCCGCGGGTCGGTTGCGACGAGCATGATCGACCGCTGTCGTGGCTTGGGAGGACTCTCCAGCGAGGTCAGGGCCGGGTCATGGCGAAGGATCGCCTGCTCGAGCTCCTGGAGGGCCGGGCTCGGCTCGATGCCGAGCTCGTCGACGAGCAGCCGTCGCGTCTCGCGATAGACCTCGAGTGCCTCGACCTGGCGACCTGAGCCGTAGAGCGCTTGCATGAGCGCCGCTCGTAGCCGTTCACGAAGCGGGTGCTCGCGCACGAGCACCTGAACCTCACCAACGAGCTCCGCGTAGTGACCGAGCGCGAGGTCCGCGTCGACCCGCTGTTCGAGCGCCCCCATGTGGAGCTCTTCGAGTCGGAGAACCTCCATCTGCGCAAAGGACTCGTGTGCGACGTCAGCGAGCGGCGGCCCGCGCCAGAGAGCGAGAGCCTCGCGCAGCTTTCGTGCCGCCACCTCGGGCGCCGCCTGTTGCGCCTCTTCCACGAGCAGCTCGAAGCGGAGCAGGTCGAGCTCGTCCGGACCGACGCGGATCACGTAACCCGGCTCCTGCGTGACGATCGCCGTGTGCGGAGCAAGCGCCTTGCGGAGCTGTGAGACGTGATACTGCAGCGCGTTGGCGGCCGACCTGGGCGGCTGTGTGCCCCAGAGCTCGTCGATGAGCCGGTCTGCCGAGACCACCTCGTTGGCTCGCGTCAGAAGGAGTGCGAGAACCGTCCGCTGCCGCGCGCCGCCGAGCGGGAGCGCACGGCCCTGCTCGACGACTTCGAGCGGTCCCAGGATGCGAAACTCCACGTCTTCTCCTTCTCTCGCCGTCGTCGTCGACTGCGGCGACGCTAACACCCCGTTGCCGGCTCAGCCGAGGCTCAGCGGTGCCTCAGAGCCGGCGTCGACGTTCTTGCCGACGCCTGCAGCGGCTTATGCTCGGAGCAGGAGGACGGTTGATGCTGTGAGTGTCCAAGCAGAGATCCGAATCGGCTCCGAGTTTGTCGGCTATCGGATCGACGAGCTGATCGGTCGTGGTGGGATGGGCGTCGTCTACCGCGCCTACGACTTGCGGCTGAAACGGACAGTCGCACTGAAGCTGATGGCTCCCGATCTGGCGCTCGACCAGCGCTTCCGCGAACGCTTCTCACGCGAAGCGGAGCTCGCCATGTCGCTCGAGCACCCAAACGTGGTGCCGATCCACGACGCCGGCGACATCGACGGTCGCCTCTATCTCGCGATGCGCCACGTCGAGGGAACAGACCTGAGGGCGCTCCTTCAGGCGGAGGGTGCGCTCGACCCGGCCCGCGCGCTCGCGATCTGCAGCGCGGTCGCGAACGCCCTGGATGCCGCACATGCGAAAGGTCTCGTCCATCGGGACGTCAAGCCCTCAAACGTGCTGCTCGATGCGAGTGAGCATGTCTATCTCGCCGACTTCGGACTGACCCGACGAGTCGACGAGCAGGGCGGCCCAGCGGGCGAGGGCCGCTCCATGGGAACGCCCGCCTACCTCGCACCCGAGCAGATCGAAGGCGGGCCTGTCGACGGCTGCGCCGATGTCTACTCGCTCGGCTGTCTCCTGTACGAGTGTCTGACCGGCGAGACCCCGTTCGCCGGCTCGCGGCTCGCAGTGGCCTGGGCGCACCTGGAGGAGGATCCACCAAGCGCAAGTGAGCGCCGACCTGACCTACCCGAAGCGATCGACGCGGTGATCCGCAAGTCGATGGTCAAAGAGCCCGAAAACCGCTACACGACCTGCGCCGCGCTGATCACCGCGGCCGAGGAGGCGCTCGAGCTCCGCCGCTCATCGCCGCTGCGTCGACGCAACGCGCTCCTCCTCGCGTCGGCGATCCTCGTTGGTGCCGCCGCCGCGATCGCAGCCGCTCTCGTGACCGGCGGTCATTCCGGAGCGGCCGCCCCACTGTTCGCCCGGAACAACACGGTCGCCCGCATCGACCCTGAGACGAACAGGGTCAGCGCCGTCGTCGGCGTGGGGGCAACGCCTACCGCGGCCGCGGTAGGTGGACACAGCGTCTGGGTCTACAACCAGGACGGCTTGTCGATCTCCGAGATCGACGCGAGGACGAACCGCGTCCGGAAGACGACGTCGGTTCCTCGCTGGCCCGTCGACCTCAGCCGGTTCGCCGGACCGGTGCTCGTAGCGGACGCGTCGGCTGCCTGGTTCGTCAACGGTGCCCTCGGCGACAGGCCGCTCCTTACGAAGTTGCTGCCGCGAGGCCGCGGGATGCGCCGGTACCACCTCGACGTCACGCCGACGGGAGTCGCGGCGGGCGCAGACGGGGTCTGGGTCGTGGGTCGAGGCAGACGCGACTACCAGGTGCTGCGCATCGATCCGGCGACGGGAGGCATCGACGCAAGAACGAGGTTCCCCGCCTCCACGCCGGTCGACTCGATCGCCGTCGGCTACGGCGCGGTCTGGGTCGTCGACTCCGCCGACGCCACGCTGTACCGGATCGATGCGCGGACGGCCAGGCGGGACGGACACATCGTCCTCGGCAGCTCTCGCGCCTCGAGGCCCGAGATCATGCCTCGCGGCGGCGACATCTGGGTCAGGCTGGACGGCATTCCCGGAGCGACTATCTCGGTCGATCCTTCCACGATGGCGATCAACAACACGGAGCTCCGCTGCTGTCCGCCCGAGTGGGGGGAGGACAGAGGCGAACTCGGTGCGCTCTGGTGGTACACGTGGCAGACGGGAAGTTTGTTTCGCCAGGAGGTCGAGAACGGGCCTATTCGCACGATCCGTGTCACGAGGTCTCCAGTGGACGCCTACGGGCCGTGCTTGACCTCGATCGCGATCGGCTCGGGAAGCCTCTGGTTGACGGCCGCCCCTTCTCCTGACGGCGGCTTCACCTGTCCCGGTTAGCGCCGTTCGCACCCCTCAGCGGAACCTCACGCCCTCCTCAGCCCCGGCGGCGACGGTTGCGTCGGAATGTCGTCGTTCGAAGCGAGGAGGAGAGCAATGAGCAGGAAGCTGACAGCAGTCGCGGTTCTCGCGGCAATTGCCGTCACGCTCGCGGCCGTCGCGGCGGCCGGACCGGCCGTAGGCAAGCAGCGAGTCGCGATCTCCGTGAAGGGAGCAAATGCATCGTCGTTCGTCTTGACCGCCCTGACGTCCGGAGCGATCCAGAGCGACAGCGGCGCCGCCACCTTCTGTTGCTGGACCGAGCGTCACATCGTGCGTGACGGGCAGGCGATCGACATCAACAACCCGCAGATGACGCTCACCGGGAAGCGGGGGACGCTCGTGGCCCGCAGCCGGATCGGGTATGTCGACGTCCCGGACGGATTGGCGGTCTTCACCGGCACCTGGAAGGTCATCAGTGGCACGGGCGCCTATGCCGGACTTGCCGGAGGCGGACGCGGAGCTGGCGTCGCGCTGCCTAACGGAAACACGAAGGCGCGGTTCGAAGGGTTTCTCAGCCCGAAATAGTGACTGGCTGCAGGAAAGCCTGACTGTTAGGAAGCGGCCCTCGAAGAAGGCCGCTTCCACTCAGGCCGGAAGATGAGGTGGTCGAAGTGGGGCGCGCGTGGCCCGATGCCCAGCTCGCTCACGGAGCGATCGGAATAGAACGATGTGCCCGTTTGCAGGGCACTTCGTTGTTCCTTCGTCATCAAAGCGAATGGGCGGTACTGGGCTCGAACCAGTGACCCCCAGCTTGTCGAGTGGGCCGGGCCGTTCGCTACCTGTCGCCACCTGCCGCCGAACCGTGCAGGAAAGCGACGTTCGCGCTGTCGTCGGCACCGGGATTTAGCCGTCGGTCGCCACCTGTGCTTTTCGCGAACTTGTCGCGCCAGCGATCCTTCCCGCGCTCCTTCGCTTCCGCGACCCGCCGCTTGCGACTGATCAGGTGGGCGTAGGTGTCGAGCGTCACCTTCACCGACGAGTGCCCGAGCTGCTTCGACACGTAAACGATGTCGTTGTCGAAGCGGATGCTCGCGTTCGTGTCACGGAGGTTGTGGAAGCGTCAGTAGGTGAGAGGGCTTCAGCTGGACCTCAAGGGAGTACTTTCAAACCCTCCTGAAAGTCTTAAAGACCTTCTCGACGGCCCGACTCCAGAATCTCATGAGCCGTGATTCCAACGCAAGTCGGCGGTCGCGGTGCGCCACCCGAAGAG
>JALYST010000227.1 GCA_030854665.1 Actinomycetota bacterium | reverse complement strand
GTGCGCTGCGGGACGCGGGCGTTCGCCTGCGTGGCGAAGTCATGATCGCCTGCGTCTCCGGCGAGATCGAGAAGACGCAGTGGCACCCGGATTTTGTCGGAAGCGAGTACCGCGGCTATGCGTCGGGGTCACGCTTCCTGACGTCGCACGGCGCGGTGACCGACATGTGCATCCTCGGCGAGCCGACCGAGCAGAAGATCGTGCTGGGTCACTACGGCTCGCTCTGGATGAGGATCTCGACCAGCGGGCCGTTCATCCATACGGCGTTCAGCGAAGGCCGGCGGAACGAGAACGCGATCGTGCGGATGCGTGACGTCCTCGACGCGGTGCTGGAATTCGCTCCCGAATGGGAGGAGCGAACAATGTACGGGGGCAAGCAGGGGATCGTCAACATCGGCGCGATCAGCGGCGGCTTCGCCTGGCGCGTCTCCCGGACACCGCATCGGACGGACCTCTTCGTCGACTTCCGCGTGCCGCCGACGATGCTGATGGCTGACGCACGTACGGCATTGGGCGACTTCGCTCGTGGCCTCCGCGAACGTTTCCCCGACCATGAGATCGAGTCGGAGATCTACGTCACCGCGCCGGGCTCCGAGATCGCGGAGGATCACCCCCTCATCGGCGCGATCGATGAGGCGCATGCAGAAGTCTTCGGCTCGAAGCCGGAACGCGACACCGTCCGGTGGTTCTCCGATGCATCCGCGTTGACCCGCTACGGGATCGAGAGCGTCAACTACGGCACCTCGAGTGGCCTGCCTGATCCTGTGCTCGGCGAGAATCTTGACATCGACGGCCTGGTGAAGACGGCAAAGGTCTATGCCCTGGTGGCCCGGCGCGTCTGCGAGGTTGCATGAAGAGTCTCGACGCGTTCCTCCCGGCGTACGACTTCTCGACGCGGCACGCGGTCTCGGTCACCGTTGATCCCGTCCGTGCCGACCGAGCCCTACGTGAGCTGACGTTCAAGGAGGTCCCGCTCGTGCGCGCACTCCTGCTGGCGCGCGGCCTCGGCCTGCGCAGGGCGGAGGATACGGTACTGTCGACGATGGTTCCGCGCGCCACCGTCCTCGAGGACGTGCCGGGCGAGGGACTCGTCCTGACGTTGAGCGGTCAATTCTGGCGGCTGCGTGGCCGGGGACCGGAGGCTGCAGCGACGGCGGTGATCGACTTCCGCGCGCTGCCGGGCAGCCTGGCGACCGAAACGCGAGTCCACATCCCTGATTCGGTGTCGCGGAGAAAGTTCGAGCGCTACTGGCGCATCGTCCGTCCGTTCAGCGGGCTCATCCGCGTGGCCGTGCTCCGAGCCGTGAAGCGACGCGCGGAGGCTGCGTGATCGTGCATGACCCCTATGTCCTCCCCGAGGGCCTGCCGGTTCCCGTCGACGACGGGGCCGCCGACCACCTGACCGGCAGCGAGCTTCCCGATCTCGTGCTGTCGTCCTCGCACGGCGCCGTGAACGTGCGGGACTTCGAGGTGCTCTACGTCTATCCGCGTTCCGGCCGGCCCGGCCGGGCCCTGCTCCCCGGCTGGGACGACATTCCCGGAGCGCGCGGCTGCACACCGCAGTCCTGTGCGTTCCGGGACCGCAACGCAGAGTTGGGCTCACTCGGCGCTCGCGTCGCCGGCCTGAGCGCGCAGAGCCTCGAGGACCAGAACGAGTTCGCCGAGCGGAACCGCATGCCGTTTCCGGTCATCAGCGACGAGTGGCTCGACCTGGCGCGTGATCCGGGGCTGCCCACTTTCGACGTCAAGGGATTGACGTTGTACAAGCGACTGGCACTGGTCGCCGAGCGGGGCCGGATCGTAAAGGTCTTCTATCCGGTGTTTCCTCCGGATCGGAATGCTCAGGATGTCGTGGACTGGCTGAGGGAGGGGTCGAAATGAAGCTCGTGACGTTCGACGACGGGCGCGTCGGTGAGCTGCGCGACGAGACGGTCGTAGAGCTCGACGTCCCGTCGATGAGGAAGTACTTCGAACGTGGGGGAGACGTGCGCCCCACCGGCGATGAGCCTGGGCTCGACGTCGTCAAACTGCGTGCGCCGATCATTCCGAAGAAGTTCATCCACACGGCCGGCAACTTCCGGGAGCACGAGGAGGAGTCGAAGGTAGTCGGCTGGTCGCACGAGATTGCGCCCTGGATCGTCTTCTTCCAGAATGTCGATGCGATCGTCGGCCCGGACGAGCCGGTCGTCTATCCGGAACACCTGACCGAGGAGCTCGACTACGAGCTCGAGCTTGCCGTCGTGATCTCGAAGTCCGGCAAGTGGTTCGGTCCCGAAGAAGCGGCGGACTACATCGGCGGCTACGTGATCTTCAACGACATCACAGCGCGCGACATCCAGCGCCGCGAGATGCGCTCCGGCGTGTTCTCGTTCTGCAAGGCGATCGATACCTTCTGCCCGCTCGGGCCCTGGATCGTCACTCCCGACGAGATCGGCGATCCGCACGACCTCCGCATGGAGTTGCGCGTCAACGGCGAGAGCAGGCAGAACTCGCACAGCGGCAACATGTCCGTGACGATCCCGGAGATCCTGTCGCACTACTCGGCGCTCGGGTATTCGGCCGGCGACGTCGTCTCGACCGGGACCGTGAGCGGAGTGGCGGGCTTTAGCGAGGACGCCGCTTCGCTCTATCTCAAGCCAGGCGACGTGATCGAAGCCGAGATCGAGAAGATCGGCGTCCTCCGCAACCCGGTGATCTCCTGGCAGGAAGCCCACGGCGAGCCGCCGCCGCCACGCGTCTCCTGGTGAACTGGCCGCGAGATGACGCCAAGCTCGACCGCGTCCAGGCGCTGATGGCTGAAGAGGAACTCGACGCGCTCGTTGTCCGGGCTCCGGACAACGTTCTCTACCTGACGAACTTCTGGGGGATGAAGGGCTACGACGCCGCGGTCTTCCCCCGCGAGGGGCCCCCGGTGCTGATCACGATCGAGCCGTCCGCTGCCGATGCGGCCGCGAGCGCCTGGACGACGGGCGTCGTGCTCGTGCCCGGGTACGACCCGAGGGACCCGCGTCCGCCGCTCTCGCGCACGCTCGAGGCCGTCCAGGAGGCAGCCAGGCCCTTCGAGAAGGTCGGCCTCGAGCTCTCTCTGGGCACCCAGGCCTCCGACCGGATGGTGGGCGAGCCGACGACCTTCACGAAGGCCTGGTTCGACGCCTTTCCGCAGGCTGCAGATGCCACACCGCTCCTCACGCGCGCGCGTGCACTGAAGACGGAGCAGGAAGTCCAGCGCATGCGCCTGGCCAACGAGATCGCTGCGGCGGCCATGGAGCACGTGGCCGCTGGGCTCGAGCCAGGGATGAAGGAGAGCGAGGCTGCTGCCCTCTGGGAAAGCTTCGTGCACGGGGAGGGCACAGGCTGGAAGGGGCAGGTGGAGCTGGCGCTCGGCTTCTCGCTCGTCTGGTCGGGGCCGGGGATTCGCACCTTCACGGCAACGGGACACAGGCTGGTGCAGAAGAACGAGCCGACGCTCTTCGAGATCTGGGTCTGCGCGGACGGTTACTGGTGCGATCACACGAAGAACGTGTGCCCGGGAAAGCTCGACCCGGTCTACGAGGAGCTGCTCGACGTTCTGCTCGACGTCTACGGCCGCGCGCTGGATCACTGCCGTCCCGGTGCGAGCCTGCCCGAGCTTGACGTCTTGATCCGTGAGGGCCTCGCGGCGGCGGGGTACCCCGGTCAGCCCAGCCATCCGATCGCACACGGCGTCGGCGCGCGCGCGCATGAGCCGCCCTACGCACACCAGGCGGGCCACGGCACGATCGAGGCGGGCATGGTGCTCGCGATCGAGCCCGGCGCCTATTGGGACGGCGGTGGCGGGCTCCGCATCGAGGACAACTTCCTCATCACGCTCGAAGGAGCTGAGAAGCTGTCCCCCTACCCGGACGACTTCCGATGAGCGGCCGCAGCGCCACCCACCTCCTCATCTCGTGCGCCGATCGCCCAGGGATCGTCGCCGCCGTCTCGCGATTTCTGTACGAACAGGGCGCGAACATCGTCGAAGCAGACCAGTACGCCACCGAGGCCGAGGGCGGGACCTTCTACATGCGGATGGCGTTTCAGCTGGAGGGGACATCGGCCGACGACTTCGAGCACCTTTTCGCTACCGAGGTGGCCGAACCGCTCGAGATGGAATGGCGTCTCTCGTATCCCGACGAGCCACGCCGAGTCGCGGTCCTCGTGTCGCGCGAAGACCACTGCCTGCTCGATCTGCTCTGGCGTGCGCGCCGGGGCGACTTCGAGGGCGAAATCGTGCACGTGATCTCGAATCACCCCGATCACGAGCCCGACGTCGCGACCTTCGACGTTCCGTTCACGCATGTGCCCGTCAAGGATGATCAGCGCTCGGCCGAGGGTGAGATGCTCGATCTGCTCGCGGGCAAGGTGGAGCTCGTGGTCCTGGCTAGATACATGCGGATCCTGTCCGGGGAATTTCTTGAAGGAGCTGGCGTCCCGTTCA
The DNA here is from genome assembly GCA_030854665.1 of Actinomycetota bacterium. Lineage (GTDB taxonomy): Bacteria > Actinomycetota > Thermoleophilia > Gaiellales > Gaiellaceae > 3-1-20CM-4-69-9. The sequence goes on along the minus strand of JALYST010000227.1, from coordinate 4,936 downwards.
TCAACATCCACCATTCGTTTCTACCCGCGTTTCCCGGCGCTGAGCCTTACGCACGGGCGGCGCAGCGGGGCGTCAAGATCATCGGCGCCACTGCGCACTACGTCACCGAAGCGCTGGACGAGGGTCCGATCATCGAGCAGGACGTCACCCGCGTCTCGCATCGCCACTCGACGGGCGAGCTGGCGGCGATTGGGCGCGACATTGAACGCATCGTCCTCGCACGCGCGGTTCGATGGCACCTCCAGGATCGTGTGATCGTCCACGAGAACCGCACCGTTGTCTTCTAGCGACGCTTTCTGGACGGGAGAGCTCAATGTCCCGCATGGGTTCGCCGCGGAGGTCGGCTTCTACGACACCACATTGCGCGACGGCGAGCAGACCGTCGGTGTCGTGTTGAGCCCCGAGGACAAGCTCGAGCTCGCGCGCGGTCTCGACGAGCTCGGGATCGAGCGGATCGAGGCAGGTTTCCCACGCGTCTCGAAAGACGACTGGCGCGCCGTGGAGCTCATTCGCGACGCCGGCTTGAACGCCGAGGTCTGGGGCTTCTCGCGCGCGGTGGAGGCGGACGTCAAGGCGCTCGTCGAGCTCGGGGTTCAGGCGAGCGTGATCGAATCGCCGATCTCAGATCTGAAGCTGAAAGCGCTCGGAGTCGATCATGAGGCGATGCTCGAGCGGATCGTCTACGCGATCTCGTTCGCGGTCGAACAGGGCGTGACGGTCGCCTTCTTCGGCGTGGACGGGACGCGTGCAGACCCGGGTTACTTCGAGACGGTCTACAAGACGGCGATCGAAGCGGGAGCGCAAGAGGCGGTCGTCGTCGACACGATCGGGATCGCCAGTCCCGAAGCGGTGGCCGACCTCGTCGGGCGCACGAAGGATTGGCTGGGTAAGGACGTGCCGATCCACTTTCACGGTCACAACGACTTCGGCCTTGCCACCGCTGCCGCTCTCGCTGCTGTGCGGGCCGGCGCCAGCTGGATCCAGGGGACCGTGAACGGCATGGGCGAGCGGGCGGGCAACGCGAACCTCCCTGAGATCGCGCTGGCGCTGCTAGGGCTCTACGGCGTGGAAACGAATCTTCGCCTCGACAAGGCGCGCGCCTTCTCGGAGCGATTGCGTGAGCTCTCCGGCTACGAGCTCGAGCCGTTCAAGCCACTGGTCGGCGACAATCTCTTCCGCCGGGAGTCGGGCGCGGTTGCAAGCCAGTTCCACGATCCGCCCGCGATCGAGCCGTATTCCTCCGAGCTCGTCGCCGCGGAGCGCAGCATCGTGCTCGGCAAGAAGAGCGGGATCGATTCGATCCGCATCAAGGCGGAGGAACTCGGGCTCGATCTGGCCGAAGATGCGCAGCGAGACCTGCTCGCGCGCGTTAAGGAGCTCGGAACGAAGAAGCGCGGCCTCGTCACCGACGAAGAGTTCCGCCAGCTCGCGCGTGGCTGACTACGACGCCGTCCTCGTCGGCAGCGGCATCAACTCGCTCGCATGCGGCGCGTTTCTGGCGCGTGCCGGCTGGCGCGTTGCCGTCCTCGAACGCGAGGCGGAGCTCGGCGGAGCGGTGCGCACAGCCGAGCTCACCGAGCCGGGCTTCCACCACGATGTGTTCAGCGCGTGGCATCCACTCTGGGTGGGCGGGCCTGGACATGCAGAACTGGGCGCCGCGCTCGCGGAGCGCGGGCTCGCGTACCTGAACACCGAGCACCCGACCGGCGCGCTGTTCCCGGACGGCACGAGCGCGTTCCTCACCACGAACACCGAGGAAAACGCAGCGGAGCTCGAGCGTCATGCCGCAGGTGACGGCGAGGCCTGGAGTGAGACGATCGGCAGCCTCGGCGCGCAGGCGGAGCTCGTCTTCGGCGTGCTCGGCACCGAGCTCTGGTCACCCGCTGGACTGAGCCTCGGGGCGAAGGCGTACCGCCGTCTTGGGCGCCGCCATCTCACGGAGTTCGGCGCCGAGGTCGTCCAGAGCAGTCGGGATTGGCTGACGACGACGTTCCGCTCCGAGCACGCGCACGGGCTCCTGGCGCCATGGGTCCTCCATACGGGACTCGGTCCCGATGCAGCCGCGTCGGGATTCATGACCCGCGTGATCGCGTTTGCGATCGAAGCCGGAGGGATGCCCGTTCCGCGCGGCGGCGGCGCGCGTCTCGTCGACGCCCTCGTTCGTCTGATCCGGGATCACGGCGGCGTTTGCGAGACCGGCCAAGACGTCGACCGGGTTCTCGTCAAGGACGGTCGTGCTACCGGAGTCCGGCTTGCAGGCGGTGACAGTGCCGGAGCCGAACGTGCAGTCATCTGCAACGTCACGCCCACGCAGCTGTACGGACGCCTGCTGGATCCTGCCGACGTCCCGCCGGACGTCGCCGACGCGGGCAAACGATTCCGCTTCGGACGCTCCGATATGCAGATTCACTTCGCCTTGTCGGAACCGCCCCGCTGGGATGGTGATGACCGTCTCGACAAGACTGCGATCGTTCATCTCACGCCCGGGCTCGATGCGGTCTCACGAGCAGTGAACGAGGCGGATCGTGGTTTGCTGCCGGCTGAAGCGACGGTCGTCGTCGGACAGCCGCTCGTAGTGGATGACTCGCGCGCGCCGGCGGGGAAAGGCATCCTCTGGATCCAGCTGCAGGAACTCCCGTGGCACGTCAAAGGGGACGCGGCGGGGGAGCTCGACGTGGGCAACGGTACGTGGGATGAGTCTCTGCGCGAGCGCTACGCCGATCGGATCCAGGCGCGAATAGCTGGCCACGTCCCAAACCTCGAGTCCTCGATCCTCCGTCGGGTCGTCCTCTCGCCCGCCGATCTCCAGGCGGCAAACATGAATCTCGAGCATGGCGACCCGTACTCGGGCTCGCTTGCTTTGGATCAGAACTTCCTCTGGCGGCCGTTCGCTCGGCAGCCCGGGCACCGGACTCCGGTCGACGGCCTCTTCCACATCGGCGCAAGCACGTGGCCCGGCCCCGGCCTCGGCGCGGGCTCCGGAACCCTCGTCGCGAAGGCCCTGTTGCAGCCTCCGGCGGCCCAGCGGCTCGTCGGGCGGCTCGGCACGTTTTTGCGGCCGGGACAGGCATAGAATCGCCTGCATTCGGCCACGTTTCTCGATCTCGCAGATCACGACCCTGACATCGACGTTCGCGGCCGACGTCGACTCCTACGCGGCCGCCGGCGTGGACGGCATCGGCGTGTGGGAGATCAAGCTCCCGGACGGAGGTGACGCGGAAGCGCTCGAGCAGCTCGAGGCGAGTGGGCTCGGGTCGGCCGCGGCGGTTCCCGTGATCCCGTCGATCCTGCCGCTTCCGCTGATGGAAGGCCCCGAGGAGCCGCAGCAACGGATCGAGGCGATCTGTGCGTCTCTCCACCGCCTGGCGCCGTTCAAGCCCAGCGGTGTCGTGTGCCTGACCGGGCCGGGCGACGATCGCGACACGGTCGTGGCAGGTCTGCAGACGATCGCGGAAGAAGCTGCAGGTCTGGGTTTGCGCGTAGGTCTGGAGCCGATCAACAGCATCGGAGGGGAGGACTGGACGATGATCTCGTCAATCCCCGAGGCGGTCGACCTCCTGGAAGACGCCGACCGTCCCGCACTCGGCATTCAGTTCGACAGCTGGCACCTCTGGAAGACGCCGGCGATCGTCGAGGACATCGAGAGCTATGCCGACCTCTTCGTCGGAGTTCACGTCGCCGACTGGGGTGGAGGAACTCGCGGCTGGTGCGATCGCGTACTTCCGGGGGACGGTGTCGCTGACCTACCTCGAATCCTTGGCGCCCTCGAAAACGCCGGCTGGAAGGGCTACTACGACCTCGAGATCTTCTCCGACAACGGCACCTTCGGGAACGCATGGCCCGACTCGTTGTGGGATGTTCCCGCGGAGCAACTCGCTCGGAGAGGGAAAGAGGCGTTCGAGCGAGCCTGGGAGGCGCGAATCCAACCATCCCTTGACCGGGTATCGCCCGGTGCCGTGTAATCGACGAATGAGGACGACCCCAAGAGGAGGCAGTACATGAGAGCTCGAGGGAGGTGGGCGTTCGCCACGGCTGGGCTGCTGGCGCTCGTCCTGATCGGAGGTGCGCTCGCGGCGACGGCGGGGCACCGGAGCGCACAGGCGAAGGCGCCGATCATCATCGGTTGGGCGTTCGACAGCAAGGGTGCGATGGCTCCGTTCGACAACCCGGCCCTTGCGGCGGCGCAGCTGCGTGTTGCCCAAGTCAACGCGAAAGGTGGCGTCAAAGGGCGGAAGCTTCAGATCAGCACGTGCGACACACAGGGAAACGACCCTGCAACGGCCAAAGCCTGTGCGTTGCGCTTGCTGGGCCAGAAGGCCAATGTCCTCGTCACGACCTGTGACGTGGACTTCGCGGCCCCCGTCGTCAGAGCGGCGATCGACCGCGGCGTCCTCGCAATCGCACCGTGCATCGGCACGGATCAGATGGGACCGAAGCGCTTCGGCACGAAAGGTCGCCTCGCCTTCAGCTTCGGCAACGTGGCGCAGGACGAGGGCTCTGCGATGGCGCAGTACGCATGGAGCAAAGGCTGGAAGAGTGCGGCGCTCGCGACGGACACCGTCATCGTGTACTTCAAGAACGTCGTTCAGGCGTTCGAAGTGCGGTTCAAGCAGCTCGGCGGCAAGATCGTCGCGAAGGAGACGTACCAGTCGCTCGGCGGCAACAACGTCCAGAACGCGGTCAGCCGCCTCAACGACGTGAAGGCGGACGTGATCGTGACATCGACCGCGGGTGCGTTCGGGGCCTTGTCGACGCTCCTGACCGGTCTCCGTTCACTGGGGAACAACACCCCGGTCCTGAACTCGTGGGCCGGCGACGGGACATACTGGCTGCCGACCAACCCGAAGGTGACGAACTACTGATTCGTGACGTACGCCTCCGTCTTCGGCGACGACCCGAACCCGGCGGTCAATGCCCTGGCGAAGCAGGTCAAGGC
>JALYST010000222.1 GCA_030854665.1 Actinomycetota bacterium | reverse complement strand
ACATGACTGCTCGAGCTCGCGAAAGCGACACGTGCCGGCAGCGAGGTCGTAGATCAGCAGTGCCGTCCACTTCGCTCCGATGATGTCGGCGGACGCTGAAACCGCTTCGCGTCGCCGGTCGGTCGTCATCTGCACCGCCACTGCGCGCAGTCTACCTCCCTAGTCGGAGCGGGAAACCCCCCGAACTAGGGGATCGCGACGCCCTCTTCTGCCTCCGCGTGTTCCGTGCCCTCGGCTTCGGCCTCGATCCGGCCAACCTCCTCCTTGGGGCGGACGAGCCGGAACTCGGCAACGCAGGCGGGCCACTCGGCCAGGAGCCTGGCGGCCCGGGGCGAGCCGGTGTGCTCGTGGTGACTCTCGACCAGGATGCGCAGGCGCTCGGCGGCAACGGCGTCGAGTTCTTCGGCGACGACGAGCTGCCCGTTGAGCCGAACGTCGAGCACCCGCTCCGGGTCGTGGACGAACGCTTCGCCGCCGGTCATGCCCGCGCCGATGTTCCGTCCGAACGGGCCCAGGATGACGACGATGCCGTTCGTCATGTACTCGCACGCGTTGCTGCCGACGCCCTCGACGACGGCGGTCGCGCCTGAGTTGCGGACGGCGAAGCGTTCCCCGGCCGAACCTGCGAGGAAAAGCTCGCCGCCGGTCGCCCCGTAGAGGACCGTGTTGCCAGCGAGGCACGGGTCGCCGGTGTCGTCCGCCGGAGGACGGATCACGATTCTGCCTCCGCTCAGGCTCTTGCCGACGTAGTCATTCGCCTCGCCGTCGAGAACGAACTCGATGCCCGCCGAAAGGAAGGCGCCGAAGCTCTGCCCGGCGGTTCCTTCGAAGCGATAGTGGAACGACTTCTCGGTTCCCTCCTTCGCGAGTGCGCCGGCGAGCCTTGCGCCGACAGCGCGATCGTCGTTGCGGATTCGATAGCGCGGGGCCGGCGCGGACCGCTCGGCGGCGATCCGTTCACCGAGCTCGCCGCCCGCGGCGACAGGCTTCTCCGCGCCGACGTAACGGAGCGCGTCACCGTGCAAGGGCGCGAGCAAACCGTCGAGCTTCAACAAGCCGGCGCGTCCGTCGGCTTGACGGCGCTGCAGCAGATCCGTGCGGCCGACCGCCTCGTCGAAGGTCCGCAGTCCGGCTGCTGCGAGATGGCGGCGCACTTCTTCGGAGACCAGGAGGAGGTAGTTCTCGACCATCTCCGGAGTCGCCGCGAACTTCGCGCGCAACTCCGGGCGCTGCGTCGCAATCCCGACGGGACAGCTGTCTACGTGACACGTGCGGACCATCAGGCATCCCTCGGCGAGGAGCAGAGCGGTGCCGAAGCTGACCTCGTCAGCGCCGAGTAGCGCGGCGATGACGACGTCCCGGCCGGTCTTGATCCCGCCGTCCACGCGCAAGCGCACTCGTCCGCGCAGGCCGTTGGCGACGAGGGTGCGCTGCGTGTCCACGAGGCCGAGCTCCCATGGGATGCCTGCGTTCTTGATCGACGACAGGGGGCTCGCGCCGGTGCCGCCGTCGGCCCCGGCGATGTGGACGACGTCCGCGAGCGCCTTGACGACGCCTGCCGCAATGAGCCCGACCCCAGCCTCCGCGACGAGCTTCACTGATACGTCAGCGTCGGGGTTCACTTGCTTCAGGTCGAAGATCAGCTGTGCAAGGTCTTCGATCGAATAGATGTCGTGGTGCGGCGGCGGGGAGATGAGCGCCACGCCCGGCTGAGTGTGCCGCAGCCGCGCGATCTCGGCCGTCACCTTGTGACCGGGCAGCTGGCCGCCCTCGCCGGGCTTCGAGCCTTGAGCGATCTTGATCTGGAGCTCGGAAGCGAAGGCCGCGTACTCGGCCGTGACGCCGAAGCGTCCCGAGGCGATCTGCTTGATGCGTGAGTTCCGATCGGTCCGGAAGCGCGCCGGATCCTCCCCACCCTCGCCGCAGTTCGAACGGGCCCCGAGATTGTTGAACGCGCGCGCGATCGTCTCGTGCGCCTCGGCCGAGAGCGAGCCGTGCGACATCCCGCCCGACGAGAAGCGCTGCACGATCGACT
>JALYST010000210.1 GCA_030854665.1 Actinomycetota bacterium | reverse complement strand
TGCTCCTCGGCTGGAAGTGGGGACCGCTCGTCGGGTTCGCCTTGATCGCAACGCTCGCGGTGATCGTCGTCGTCGTCGTTTACATCCTCATCTGCATCGGGTGCATCTGGCACTACTGGACGAAGCGACGCGCGGAGTTCAACTGGTTCCTACACGGCATCGTGCCGGCGGCGGGGGCCGTGCTCTTCTTCTTCCCGCTCTACTACGAGTACGTCAAGTTCCCCCCGACCTACCCGATCAAGTACGCGAACTGGGTCGCGCTCGGCTGGGTCGCAGCAGGCATCGTGCTGACGATCTACCTGTACGCCCGCTATCCCGATCGGCTGCGTGACATGGAACGCGTATACGTCGAGGACGAGACGGTGGTACCGGACGCGGTCCCCGCAGGAGCCCCGGCGTAATGGCGATCGCGGTCGACCACAGGATCGGCCGCGACGAAATCATCTGGGCGTTCGGGCCCGACCTCGAGCCAGTGCTCGAGGTCGAGCCCGGCGCGACCGTCACGTTCGAGACGAACGACTGCTTCACCGGGCAGATCACGAGCGAGGACGACCTCGTCACCGACATCGATTTCGAGCAGGTCAACAGCGCCACGGGACCTGTCGCAGTCAAAGGCGCCGAGCCAGGTGACTCGCTCGTCGCCGAGATCCTGGACATTCGGCCGATCGACGTCGGCTTCGCCTGCCTGATCCCTGGCTTCGGGCAGCTGATCGACCAGGTCAAAGCGCCGGTGACCCGTCTGTTCCGCGTCGAGGACGGGTGGATCCACATGAACGAGCACGTACGCTTTCCCGTCCGGCCGATGGTCGGCGTCGTCGGCGTGGCCACCGACGGCGAAACGTTGAGCAACGGTCTGGCAGGAACGCACGGCGGCAACCTCGACGATCACCTCCACGGGAAGGGTGCACGCATGTACTTCCCGGTGAGGCGGCCGGGTGGCATGTTCGCGGTCGGCGATATGCACGCCTCGATGGGCGACGGCGAAGTCTGCTTCACAGGAGTGGAGATCGCCGGCGAAGTGGACATCCGCCTCGACCTCGTCAAAGGCAAGCAGGGAACGTGGCCGGTGACCGAGCTCGCGGACCGCTGGGTTCCGCACGCCACCGCGGACGACTACGGCGAGGCGCTGAGGCTCGTCACGGAGGAGGCCGCCCGGTTCCTCGTCGACGAGTGGGGCTTCACGATCGAGGATGCCTTCATCTTCCTGTCGGTGGCCTGCGACGCAGGGGTGGCCCAGGCCTGCAAGCCGGCACCGGGGTTCGGCACGATCGCGCGCTTCGCCATCCCAAAGATCGAGGCAACTCCTCAACCGTTCCGGCCGTGACTACAATTAGGAAAGCAATGCGCACGATGAACCCGGTCCACGAGTCGACCTCCTGCGCCGTCGCAGCGTGCGCCGCGATCATCGGCGCCAAGTGGACGGCACTCCTCGTGCACGATCTCTCCGAAGGGCCGCGCCGGTTCTCCGAGCTCGAGCACTCCTGCGCCGGGATCAGCCCCCGCACGCTCTCCGAGCGTCTGCGCGCTCTCGAGGACGAAGACCTCGTCCTCCGTCAGAGCTACGCGGAGTCGCCGCCGCGCGTGGAGTACGAGTTGACCGAGAAGGGCGCCGCGCTGCTCCCGATCATCGAGGAGATGCGGCGGTTCGGTCACTCTTTTCTGACCGACTGAACCACTCGGGCTCGGCCCAGAGCTTTACAAGCTCCACGATCGTCGCGGCCGACGCCGCCATATCCTGAACTGACGCCCACTCCAGCACGGAGTGGAACTGATGCGCCCCCGTGAACACGTTCGGCGTCAGCAATCCCCTCGCGCTCAACATCGAGCCGTCGGTACCGCCCCGGATCGCCTCGCGCCAAGGCTCCATGCCGGTGCGCCGCGCAGCCTCATCCGCAGCCTCGGTGACGGCGGGATCCGCGTCCAGAAACTCCTTCATGTTGCGGTAGCTCTCCTCCACGGTCACCGTCACGTGCGCGCGCGGCTCTTCTGCGGCAACGTCGTCCGCGAGTGAGCGGAGGAGCTGCTCGTGCTCCTCGAGCTTCTCCGCATCGAAGTCGCGTGCGATGAACCGCACCTCCGCCTCGGCGGTCGTGCCGGTGATCCGCGTCGGATGGACGAACCCTTCACGTCCCTCCGTCGTCTCCGGCGAGCGCTCGTCCTGCGGCAGCCGCTCGACGATCCGGGCGGCGAGTTTGATGGCGTTCACCATCTTCCCTTTGGACGTGCCGGGATGGACGCTGTGGCCCTCGATCCGGATGCGCACCTCGGAGGCGCAGAACGTCTCGTCGTCGATGCGGCCGATCTCCGAGCCGTCGAGCGTATAGGCGAAGTCGGCGCCGAACCGCTCGACGTCGAAGTGGTCGACGCCGCGCCCCACTTCCTCGTCGACGGTGAAGCCGACGCGGATGGGAGCGTGCTCGATCTCCGGGTGCGCCGCGAGGTACGCGACCGCGCCCATGATCTCGGCGACGCCAGCCTTGTCGTCTGCGCCGAGAAGCGTCGTCCCGTCCGTCGTGACGATGTCGTGGCCCGCACGGTCGGCGAGGATCGAATTCTCGCTCGCGCGCAGCACCTTGCGCGGATCTCCGGGTAGGACGATGTCGGCGCCGTCGTAATTCCGAATGACCTGCGGCTTCACGTTCGTGCCGGACTCGTCGGAGCTCGTGTCCATGTGCGCGATCAGTCCGACTGTCGGACCCGCCGACCCGGGCAGCGTCGCAAACACATAGCCGTGCTCGGTGAGCTCGACGTCCTCGAGCCCGATCTCGCGCAGCTCCTCGGCGAGCATCTTGCCGAGATCGAGCTGCTTAGCGGTACTCGGGTACGTTTCGGAGTCGTCGTCCGATTGCGTGTCGACCTGGACGTAGCGCAGGAAGCGGTCGAGCACGTCTTCAGCAAGCTCGGCGGCGATCGGCGTCGGGTAGCGCGGATCAGCCAAGAGCGGCCAGACCCCGGTAGAGCTCCGATGCGGCGGCGACTGCACGGTCGATGTCCTGGACGCGCAGCCGCTCGTTCGGCGAATGCACGTTGCTCTCGCGCAGCGCGAACCCGGTCCCGATCGTGGGGATCCCCTTCGCGGCCAGTGCCGGATAGATGGGCAGCGTGCCGCCGACGCGGACGAGCAACGGGCTAACGCCGGTCGCCTTCTTGAACGCCTCCATCCCGAGCTGGATCGCTTTCGAGTCCGGAGCGAAGACGCCGGGCGCTGCGGAGTTCTCGCGGATCAGTTCGACTTCTGCCTCGTCGGGCATCGCAGCACGGATCAACTTCTCCACCGTCGCGGCGATCGTCTCGGGGTCCTGACCCGGCGCGAGGCGGATGGTGAAGCGCGCCTCGGCCTCCACGATCAGCGTCGTGTTCACGAACTCGGGCTTGCCGCCGCGAATGCCGTTCACGTCGAGCGAGGGCTCGGCCCAGGTGCGGTCGTAGAAGTGCTCGGCCGCCTTCGGATCGAGCGGCGTTGCACCCGCCTCGTCGAGGATCTCCCAGCCCTTCGG
>JALYST010000112.1 GCA_030854665.1 Actinomycetota bacterium | reverse complement strand
GCTGGGCCGAGCGACGATGCGAAGTTCGTCAGCGATCGGCGAAGTCTACGTTCGGCCGGAAGAACAGCGTCGCGAGGGCGACCGTGCCCACCCAGACGGTGGCCGCCAGGAAGACGTGCAGGAGCACGAGCCCCCACGGGAGATGCGTGCGCCACTGCAGCTCTCCCAGCCCCATCTGGATGAGCAGGAGCACGAACAGAGCCACCCCGAACTTGAAGAGGCGCGGCGCACGATCGCGGCGCGCGGCGAGGTAGCCCAGGCTGAAGATGAACGTCAGCAGGAAGATCCCCACGATCGCCGCGTGGACGTAGACGATCGGCTCCAGCCGTCCCAAGCGGTCGATCTTGTCGGCCTCGCCGCCGCCGGAGTGCGGGCCGGATGCGGTTGCAAGCGCTCCGCTGACGATGAGCACGAAGCCGGCGCTCGCGAACGCGAGCCCGAGCCGACGTAACTCCGGGGGGACGAGCGGCTCGACCCCGCCGACCGCCGCCCTGCGAATTTCGAGGACGAGAATCGTGGCGCCCGCGAGCAACGCGATCGACAGCAGTAGATGGACCATCACGATCGGCCAGCGCAGATCGGTCGCGATCGCAAGGAGGCCGATCGGCGCTTGCGCCAGCGTCCCGAGGAACACCCCGAGTGCAATGCGCCGAACCCAAAGTGGCAGGCCGGGCACCCGCCGCACGGCCAGCCAGGCGAGCAGCGTGACGACAATCGTCACGCCGCCGACGAGACGGTTGCCGAACTCGACGAACGCGTGCGCGTCCTTCGCCGGTAGCGGATGCCCTGCTTCGCAGCCGGGCCACGCCCGGCAGCCCAGTCCGGAGTCGGTGAGCCGCACCGCAGCCCCGGTGCCGACGATCAGCCACAGCGCGCCGAGTTGCGCGAGCACGAGTGGGTAGATCTGGGCAGGGGCGAGGACGACTGCCCGAAGCCGAGCGAGCGCCGTGGGCTGGGCGTGCACGGGCTCGAGTCTATTCAGAGGGGATCGAGAATCGACGGATAGCCGTCAGCTCCGTCGAAGGGCGTCGGGCGCGAGCCGAGGAACAGCGGACGGTCGGCGGCGTTCAGGAGCACGGGCATCATGTCCGGGCCGCGCAGGTGACCGAGGATCCCTTCGGCGCAGGTCGACTCTCCGAATTCGCTCACGCGGTCCGCGCGCACCCCCGGGCCTGCGACGACGAAGGGGACGGGATCGCCGGAGTGGATGACGTCCGGGGACGCGGGTGTCGCGTGATCCCCGGTGATGCAGACGATCGCGTCGTCTGCCGGCAAGTCGTCGAGTGCGCCGTCGAGAGTCTCGATTATCTCCTGCTTCTGTCGAGGGTCCTTCGTGTGACCCGCGGCGTCTGCGCTCTTCACGTGGCAGAAGACGAACGTGTCCCCCGCATCGAGTCGCTCCTGCGCGAGCCGAACCCGGCCACGCAGATCTGCGGCGGCATCGGAAGTCTCGGGCTCTTCCCGCGCAGCGAGGCCGACTGCAAGCGCAAGGCCCCGCAGGAATGCGGAACTCGCAATGAAGGTCCCCCGAAGCCCGTGCCGCTGCTCGAAGGTCGGAACGTTGCGCGGCCTGCCCCACCACTTCAGCGTGATCACGTTGAAGCGCTCACCTTCCAGCCGTCGCATCGCTTCGCGGCTCCACTCCTCTGCGGCACGCGCCGTGCGCTCCGCCTCCGGAACGAGCGCCTGCGGGCGCAGCACCGGATGACGGTCGCGGAAGAAGGCGTCGCTGTCGGTCACGCGCTCATCCGCGCCTCCAGCGATGCGCAGAATCGCCTCCCCTCGCCAGACGTGGGCGAGTGAGAAGGACAACCCGTCAACCGTGATCCCGTCGCACAGCGCGACGAGTCGCTCCGCGTCCTCTGCATCGCGATCGGGATCCGGTCGCCCTGTGAGCCACCAACCGTCGTCACGGCGCTCAGCCGGCCGAAGCGCGGCGTATGCGAAGACATCCTCGGCACTGACTTCTTGCCCGCGGCCGAGCGCCTCGAAGACGGCGCGGCCGGGAAACTCGTCGGGCCGGTAACCGAACATCGACCAGTGGGCGACCTCGCTGGAAGGCGCACGTCCCGGGCCGATCGCATACAAGACGCCGCACGAAGCCGCCGAGCAAAGGCGATCGAGATTCGGGGTCCTCGCAGCCTCAAGCCCGCTCCTCCCACCGAGCGACTCGTGTGCGCGGTCGGCAAGCCCGTCCAGCAGAAAGACGACGATCGGATGCATTCAGACCGAGACGCGCTCGAGCGACCGGATCACGCGTGTCACGCCGGGCGGAACGAACGCCTCCCAGTCACCGCCGGCGCGCAACGCCGCCCGCACGTCGGTCCCGGAAATCTCCTTCTCGATGCCCTCATCGAGCACCACCACCTGGTACCCGGCTTCACGCATCCGCTCGAGCTTCGTCCCACCCCACTCGGAGAAGAGTCGCAGGTATTGCGTGACGCCCGCCGGCACATATGCGGACCACAGCTCGGGCTCGTTGACCGGGAAAGGGATCACATGCGCGCGAATGCCCTCGTCCTCGGCGACGGCCTCGATCATCAGCAACCGCTCCACGTACGTGAACGGATTCGACTCCGGCAGATGGCGGAGCGGATCGCTCGACTCCTCCTTGATGCGCTCCGGATCGGGATTGGTGATCCCGACGAACACCTCGTCGGACTGCGCCGCCGCTCCGCGGAGGTATTCGAGGTGTCCGTTGTGGAAGGGCTGGAACCGCCCGTGGATCATCCCGACGCTCACTCGACTAAAACGCCGGCGCCCTCCTCCACGCGACCGATCCTGCGGACGAAAAGCCGATGCGCCCCGAACTCGGCCTCGAGAGCGGCACCCTGCTCCGCCGGGAGCGACACGAGCAGTCCGCCCGCGGTCTGCGGGTCGTAGCCGAGCGCGGCAAGCGTGTCGGAGAGGCCGTTGATCGTCACGTGTGCTGCAGCGAAGTCGCGGTTGCGCGGGTCGCCGCTCGTTCGCACACCCTTGCGCGCGACGTCCAGGGCGCCGTCGATGGCCGGGAACCGCTCAGACTCGAGACGGATGCAGACGCCGCTGCGGTCCGCCATCTCGTGGGCGTGCCCGAAGAGCCCGAAGCCCGTGACGTCCGTGACCGCGTTGGGCTCGAGAGGGCGCAGCACCTCGGCAGCATCCTTGTTCAAGGTGCGCATCCAGCGAATGGCACGCTCGAGCTGCATGTCGCCGGCCTTGCCCTGCTTGTAGCCGGTCATGATCAGTCCTGTTCCGAGCGGCTTGGTCAGGAAGAGCGAGTCGCCGGGGCGCGCGCCGTTCTTAGGCCAGATCCCGTCGGGACGCACCGTGCCGACGACCGCGAGACCGTACTTGGGCTCTGCATCGCGAATCGTGTGGCCGCCTGCCAGCAGTCCGCCGGCGGCGCGCACCTGCGCGTCCGCAGCGGCGAAGATCTCCGCGAGCATCTCCATCGGTAGCTCCTCCGGGAACGCAGCGATCGAAAGCGCCAGCAACGGAGTTCCTCCCATCGCGAACACGTCATTGAGCGCATTCGTCGCGGCGATCGCGCCGTAGTCCCCCGGGTCGTCCACGACCGGCGGGAAGAAGTCGAGCGTGAAGATGAGCGCCCGCTCGTCGTCCAACCGGTACACGGCAGCGTCGTCGGCGGGCGCGAGTCCGACGAGGAGGTTCTCCGCCTCGACGGGAACGAAGCCGGCAAGCAGCTGCTCGAGACGAGCCGCCGAATACTTCGCGGCACACCCTCCGCACGAGGCGAGGTCTGTCAGTTTGACGCGCCCTGTTTTGGTGTCCAAAGCAGCCCTCCCGAGGGTTGAACCGCGAAATGTAGGGGTCTGTGGGCCTTTCGTCTACAGACTGCGGTCGGTTGCCCGTTGTTACGACCTGGTGACCGCTTCTATTCCCGCCTGCCGAGAGGATTGGCCACGGGGGAACCAGGCGGTTCCCCCGCAGCTTTCAGGGGAGAGGAGGAGCCTTTCGGTTCCCCCGCCCCCAGTTCTGCACGGTCGGCGCGGCACCTTCCGACTTGAAAAGATGGCTTCGTGGACAGGGCGGCGCTCGTGACAGGTGGCTCTTCTGGTATCGGCTTCGCCATCGCGAGCATGCTGCGCGAGAACGGCTTCGCCCTGACACTCGCGGCCAGGACACGCGCGAAGGTCGACGTCGCGGCGGAGACGCTCGGTGCCCATGCCGTCGCCGCCGACGTTGCGAAAGCGGAGGACTGCCGCCGCCTCGTCGACGAGCATCGCGAGCAACACGGACGGCTCGACGTGCTCGTGAACTCCGCCGGCGTCGGAATAGCCGGCCCCGTCGACGAGCTCGACACGAAGCACATCGACCTGCAGCTGAACGTCAACCTGCGCGGAACGATCCTCGTGACGGCGGCGGCACTTCCGCTCTTGCGTGAAGCGCGCGGCCTGATCGTCAACATCGCGTCGATTGCCGGAACGGGCCCGGCAGGACCGCTGTCGGTCTACGGGGCGACCAAGGCGGCCGTGATCAACTTCACGGCGTCGCTCAACGCCACCGAGGAGAAGCACGGCGTCCGCGCGACCGCGCTCAGCCCCGGCTTCGTCGACACACCGATGGCCGCGTGGGCCCCCGTCCCGCAGGACCGCATGATCCGTCCCGAGGATTGCGCCGAGGTCGTGCGCGCTCTGCTGCGCCTCAGTCCCTACGCGCGGCTACCCCACGTCGTGATCGAGCGTGTGGACTCCGGAGATCTCGGCGCCTAGAGCTCGCCAGGCGTGCGCATGATCTTCCAGAGAAGATAGAGGCCGAGCACAAACGCGCAGCAGAAGCCGGCGAAGGCCATCCAGCGCAGATCGTGCACGCGCGCTAGTAGCGCAGATGACAACAGGAGCGCGGCGACGATGATGGCGCCGCCGATCCGGTTCGCGGTCGAGCGCAGGACTCGTTCGAGATCCTCGAGATCCGTCGGAACGATTCCGACCTTGAACGTGCCGGTGTCAAGCTTGGTCACCAACTGGCCGACCCGGCGCGGCATGCGTCCTAGCGGTTCGAGCTGGGTGTACAGCCACGCAAAGAGCTGGTTCGGCTCGAGCCGCCGCTCAGCCTCCTTCAGCATCATCCCGAGCGCGTCCTCCTCGAGCAACTCGATGGGGTCGAGCTCTGGATACAGGACGCGGGCGATGGAATCCGCCTGCGAAAGGGTCTTACCCACGAGCGCGAACGTGGTCGGTAGTCCGATCCCGTGCTCGAACGAGATGCGCTGCAGATCGGCAAGCGCCGCGCCCGCTCGGATCTTCGCGAGCGGACGGCCGTGATAGCGGGGCAGCTTGCGCCTGATCTCTTGCATGAATCCGGAGTCGTCTGACCCGAGGCTCGTGCGGGAAAGCCCGAACAGAAGATCCGCCACATCGTCGGCGCGGTTCTGCGCGACGGCCAGGAGCAGCAGCGCGAGGTTCCGTCGCGTGTCCTCGTCGAGGCGGCCGAGCAAGCCGAAGTCGACGAGGGCGAGCCGGCCGTCGTCGGTGAGCAGGACGTTGCCGCGGTGCGGGTCAGCGTGGTACACGCCCTCGACGGTCACCTGGTAGACGTACGAACTGAAGAACTGGCGCGCCAGCTCCTCGGCACGTTCCGCGGCCAGTCCGTGGTCGGCGCCCACCCGCTTTCCCTGAATCCGCTCGAGCACGAGCACCTTCTCGGTCACGTAAGGCCTGATGACCTCGGGAACGACGAGGAACTCGAATTCAGCGAGGATGCCGGCGACGATCTCGGTGTTGTTCGCCTCTTCCACGAAGTCGAGCTCGCTGACGAGGTGCACCTCCAACTCGTCGGCAAGCGCACGCGCCTGCAGGAGCTGTGCCCGCTCGGAATGCCGCTCGAACAACTCGGCAGTCGAGCGCAGCAGCGCGAGGTCGAGCTCGATCCGCTCCTCGATCCCCGGCCGGCGCACTTTGACGATTACTTCCCGGCCGCTGTTCAGCAGCGCCGTGTGCACTTGCGCGATCGACGCGGTCGCCAGCGGCTCCGGATCGATACGGACGAAGATGTCCCCAGGGAGCTCTTCCAGGATCACACGCTCGATCTCTGGGAACGGGACGGGGGGGACATCGTCGACGAGCTTCTCGAGCTCGTCGATGTAGATGTCCGGAAGCAAGTCAGGGCGCGATGAGAGAAGCTGCCCGAGCTTGATGTACGTCGTGCCGAGCTCCTCGAGCGCCTGACGGAATTCGCGGGCGCCTTCCCGCGTCGCCGGGCGGTTACCCCTGACGCCGAGCTCGCGCAGCACGCGTAGCAGCCCGCTTCTCTTGGCGACCCGCCCGACGTACAACGCACGCTTAAAGCGCTCTGCCCTGACGCCCATCAGCGCGATATCTCCCGCTGCCTAGGCCTGGAAACGTGTCGGCTTCACTCGCTGCCGCGCGAGAAAGCGGTCGACAGCCTCGCGATGCACGCGGAGGACACGGCCGACGCACACGGCATCGAGCCGGCCGTCGTGGATCAGGCGTCTGACGGTCTCTGGGTGCACACCGAGCTGATCCGCTACCTCGCGAACGCTGACAAGCACGGGCTCTCCACCTGCGGAGGACAATCCTGGCAAAGCCTTTCAGGTTCTCAGGTCACGCGCATGAGCCGTTCGAACCAATGTCGTGGACAACAGGACCTACTACTGAAGAAGGTCTCGCACAGCCGACTCGAGCTCGCGAACCGAGACCGATCCCTCGAACTTGCCCTTGATCCTGCCGTCGCGGCCGACGAGAAACGTCCAGGGCTCCGACGGAAGCCGCCACTCTCGCACCCAGCGATTCTCTCCTTTCCGCGGATCGTTGTCCTGATAGATCTCGACGTGGATGAAACGGATGGCTCTGTTGGCAAAGCGACGGCGGATCTGATCGACAACGTCGACGACCGGGCCACACGTCCGGCTGGAGCAGTAGCGCGGGGTCGCGAAGGTCACGACGAAGGGGACGTGCGCCCGCAACGACTCGGCGATCG
>JALYST010000062.1 GCA_030854665.1 Actinomycetota bacterium | reverse complement strand
CCCTTGCCCTTTCCCTTTCCTTTGCCTTTGCCGCCGGTGCTCGCAGCCGGTTGGCTCGGCGCGGACGGCGAGACCGCCGGCGGAGGCGTGTTGCCTGCCAACCCGCGCGTGTCGGGAGCGGGGACCGGCGCGGGTGCCGGCGCTGGGGTCGGTGCCGGGGTCGGTGCTGGGGTCGGCTTCGGGGCCGGCTTCGGAGCTGGTTTCGACCGTCCGGGTGTCGTGGAATGACGACTGGATGCTGGAGTGCTGCCGTTGCGGGTTGAGCCGGATCCACTGCCCGGCCGGATTGGATTCGTCCCCTCGAGCCGCCCATCGCGAGCAGAACGCGACGGCGCGGACGCCACCACGTGCACGGAGCGCTGGAGGAATGATGGCGGCGCTGTGAGCGATCGACCGGCGTCATGCGCCGTGCCGAAGAACGCGGGCATCGCGAGTGCGAAACCTATGGCTCCCGTCATCAGCGCGGCGGCTAGGACGCGCACGCACTTTTCCCTCATGGTTCTCCCCTACGTTGTCGATATCTCGTCCCAGGGTATCGGCAGTCGGGGACAAAAGGTGAAGGGAACCCATGGGTAGTTTCAAGGTCAAGCTCGTTGCCTATTTCCTGCTGCTGTCCTTGCTCCCCCTGGCGGCCGCTTTCTGGGGTTTTTCGACCGTCGCGGCCAAGAGCGAGGCCCGGCGGGTCGACGCGCGCCTGCAGGCCGGGCTTCGGGCAACCCTGGCTGCCTACCAGGAGGCGCTGACCTCGGCCGATGACGCCGCGGGGAGGCTCGCCCGCCAGCCCTCCTTCCAGCGCGCTCTCCTGGCTCGCGATCGTGCCGCGCTCGAGCGCATGCTCAGTGGCAAGCCTCAGCTAGCCGTGGAGGCGCCTGGGGGCTTTCGGGTCGGCAACCAAGACCAGACGGCGGCCACGCGGCAAGTCACCGTCGTCGGGCCCGGAGGCGCTCGGGGCGCGGTAATCGCCTCAGTACCGCTCGACCGGGCCCTCGTGAACCGCCTGGAGGCCCGCTCCGGGCTCGAGAGCGCGGACCATGTCCTCCTGGTGGAGGACGGCCAGATCGTGGCCGGGCCTCCCGGCGTGGGCGGCAGCTTCGACCTCCGTTCCGGCATGACCCGCACCGTCTCCCTTCGCGGAACGAAGTACCGGGCTCTCGTTGCGGGCACGCTCAAAGAACAGCCCGGCGCGACGCTGGGCGTGATCAGCCCCCAGGCGCTCATCGACGCTGCCAATCGGAAGGCGACGAACCAGTTGCTCATCGGCCTCGTCGCCGCACTCGTCTTCGTCGCCTGCGTGGCCTATGTCGAAGGTCGCGCGATCGTGCGTACGATCCGGCGTCTCGTCGACGCGGCACACGCGATTGCCCGTGGGGATTTGAAGCAACGCGTGCCCGTTCAGGGCCGCGACGAGTTTGCACTGCTCGGCCGAACGTTCAACCAGATGGCTTTCCAGTTGCAGACACGTCTCGACGAGCTCGAGGCAGAGCGCGGACGTCTGCGCGACGTCACCTCGCGCTTCGGCGAGGCACTCGGCGCGACGCACGACGCCGAGCAACTGATGCGCCTGGTCGTCGAGGCTGCGATCGAGGCGACCAGCGCGGCCGGGGGCGTGCTCGTCGGGACGAGCGGCTCGCTCGTCACGGCCGGCTATCCCGACAAGGGCTCGCAGCGCCTCGAGGTGCCGCTGCAGGCCGGGTCGATCAGCTTCGGCTCGTTGCTCCTCTTCGGCGACGAGTTCAGCGACGAGGACCGCATGACGGCCGTCTCGCTGGCTTCGCATGCAGTCGTGGCGCTCGACAATGCGCGCCTCCACCGAATCGTCGAGCGGCAGGCGCTGATCGACGGCCTCACCGGTCTGGGGAACCGTCGCCAGTGCGAGGAGACCCTGGAGGACGAGCTCGCGCGTGTCGAGCGTTTCGGCGGCAGCCTGGCCGTCGTCGTCGCAGACCTCGACTGGTTCAAGGACGTGAACGACCGCCACGGCCATCCCGCCGGCGACAGCGTCCTGCGCGAGTTCGCCGTGCTCCTCCAGGAGACCGTCCGGGACGTCGACCTCGCGGGACGCTGGGGTGGGGAGGAATTCGTCCTCATCCTGCCCGGGACCGACCTGACGGGCGGCGCCCAACTGGCCGAGCGGATCCGGGTGGCCCTCGCCGGCCAGATCGTCTTGGCGGTCGACCGGACGCCGATCACCGTCACTGCCAGCTTCGGCGTCGCCGCGATTCCCCCGGCCAAGACAGCCTCGGAGCTCTTCGCAGCAGCCGATGCGGCCATGTACCAGGCCAAGCGGGCAGGCAAGAACCGGGTCGAGACGGCGCCCGAGTCCGTCCCCCAGCCGTAGCCTCGCGGCAGTTTCGGCCGGAAAACCCCCTCTGAAGGGCTACAATCTCGCCCGCAGCCTGCCCAGACCCCAAACCAGGAGCCTCTATGCAAGTTGAGACGCCGTCGATCTTCGCCAAGGTCATTCAAGACCATCTCGAGTTGAAGGAGCGGAACGCCCGACTCGAGGAGTCGATGCCGATCGGCCATTACAAGGCCGCGGATCCATTCGACAATCATCCACTTTTCAAGACCGAAGAACAGGCACGCCTCGAAGAGACGATGGACGGCGAGGAGGCGGCCGTCAGTTCCGAGTCCGCCGTGCTCGCCTGGCCCGGCGAGGAGACCGCAGAGCAGGTCGCAGGCCCGGAGTCCGAGGAAGGCCTCTGGGGCCGCAGCCGCGACTTCGACTGGGGCGACTAGCGACTCGTCAGTTCGGTCCCGGAGTCGTAGGGTAGGTCCTTCGGGACCACGACGACGGGAGGCTGGACATGAAGCGACTTCTGCTGGGATTCGGGCTTGCGGCGGGTCTTGCCTACGCCGTGCGCGAGTTCGGGGCGCCTCAGCCAAACCCGAGCTGGGACGAGACCGACAACGATCCCGAGGATTTGAGTCAGGACCTTGCGCAGCGCGCGCGTGTAGCCGAGGGCGCGCAGGCCGAGGAAGAAGCCCCGGCTAACTAGAGCAGATTCGCGACGAACCGCAGGTCGTCGACCAAGGCGGCGTCTGCGGCCGACCCGGCCGCCTCAGCCTTAGCCATGCCTCGGGTATGACCGCCCGCACACGGGCGGAACCCCTCAACCGGGGGATACGAGGCGGTTTCGTCCTCGCTTTGCTTTGTGTTCGGCTGAAAAAGGGGGCTCCGCTGCGGACGTGCAACCGAATCGAACCCTGCCCGTGAGCGATCACGCTCTGCCACTGCGTCTCGTCGAAGGGGACGATCACTTCGACGCGTCCCAGGGGACCGCGCGCGTCGAGTCCTATCGCCGCCTCGCGGACGTCTTCCACGACGTGCTCGCGGAGCAGAGTCTCGACGCGTTGCTGGACCGGATCGCAGACGCGCTTGCGGAGCTCGTCCCGCACGACTCGCTCACCATCTACGAGGCCGACGAGCCGCGGCGGTTGCTGATACCCGTGTGGGCCCGCGACAAGTGGGCAGACAAGATCCTCGCCGACGCCTGCCCATTCGGGGAAGGACTGACCGGTTGGGGTGTCGAGCATCGCGAGTCGGTGCTCGTGAACAAGGCCCACCTGGATCCCCGCACTTCCACCGTCGCAGGGACACCGGAGGACGAGCCCGAGGCGCTGATCACGATTCCGCTGATCGCGCGCGACTCGATCAAGGGTGCGCTCAACATCTACCGGCTCGGCGAGGACGCATCCTTCGACGAGGACGAGTTCGAGCTGGCCAAGCGATTCGGCGACGCTGCGGCGCTTGCGCTCGACAACGCCCAGATCCGCGCGCGGCTGGAGCACCAGGCGCAGACAGATCCGCTCACCGGCCTCTACAACCATCGCGCATTTCACGAGCGGCTTCGTCAGGCGCTTGCGAACGCAAGCCGTTCGCACGATGCGGTGTCACTCCTCATGCTCGACATCGACGACTTCAAGCGCGTCAACGACGTGTTCGGGCACGGTGCCGGCGATGAGATCCTTCGCAGCCTCGCCGACACCTTGAAGGACTCCGTGCGCACATCGGACGTGGTCTATCGCCTCGGCGGCGAGGAGTTTGCGATCGTGATCGCGTCGCGGTCGGCGCAGAACGCCGAGCGTCTCGCGCACCGGCTCGTCCAACGTGTCGAGGCGGCCGAGTTCGATCCGGCCGGCCGGATCACCATCTCCGTCGGTCTCGCTCGCGGCCCCGAACACGCGATGAACCCGCGCGAGCTGATCGCCTGCGCGGAGGCGGCGATGATGACTGCGAAGGCACGGGGCAAGAACCAAATCGTCCTTTACGACGAAGCCGAGCTGGAGCGGCCCGAAGGTGAGGAAGTCCCCTCCACGCGCGATGTGCGCTCCGTCGCGCACATGAAGATGCTGCAGAGCCTCGGGGGCAAGCTCAACCGCCTCAACGACGTGCAGCAGATCGGAAACGTGATCGCCACCGAGCTGCGCTCGTTGATCGATTACCACAACTGTCGCGTTTCCGTGGTCGAGGGAGACGACGTGATTCCGATCGCGTTCGTCGGCCAATTTACGTCCGAGACTCAAGAGCCGCTCGAGATCCTCGCGTGCAAGGTCGGCCAGGGAATCACCGGCCGCGTCGCCGAGACCGGCGAGTCGCTGCTGATCAGCGACGCCGCCAATTGCGAGTTCGCCCGCGTGCTTCCTGGAACCGACGCCGTCGATGAGTCGCAGGTCGTGGTGCCGTTGACGTACGGGACGCGCGTTGTCGGGATCATCGTGATCTCGAAGCTCGGGCTGAACCAGTTCGACGAGGACGACGTCCGCCTGCTGGAAGTGCTCGCCGGCCATGCCGCCGTGGCGCTAGAGAACGCAGGCCTTTACGAGGCCGCCCGTCGCGAAGCGGAGCGTGCGACCGCACTACTGGAGTTCAGTCGCCAGCTCTCGACGGCCGAGGGCATGGACGAGGTCGTTGACCGCATCGTCGAGCGATCCGCGCGAACGCTCGGGTCACCGCGCGCATCGGTGTGGTTCCAGGACGGGGCCGGCGGAGAGATGAGTGTCCGAGCGACCCACGGCTACATCGAGCTCGACCGCGAGCGCCTCGGCCGGATGCACTTCGACCACGAATCTGCCGAAGCCTTTTTCTCGGGGAAGGAGCCTTTCGTCGTCACTGATGAGCAGCGCGATGCGATCAAGGGCGCCAACGACGTCAGCGTGGGGAGGCCGTTCGCGATCGCCCCTCTGACGCTCGACGGCGGGCGGCTTGGTTGCATCGCGGTCGCCGCACCCGAGGACGGCGAGTTCAGCGAGCGGCACCTGCGCCTGCTCGCAGGCGTTGCGCACCAGGCCAAGCTTGCGCTTACGAACGCGGGCAATTTCCAGAGCCTCGAGAAGACCTTCCTGTCGACCGTCGAGGCGCTTGCAAACGCGCTCGAAGCCAACGACGAGTACACGTCCTCACACGCCCGCTGGATCACCGATCTGGCTCTTAAGGTCGGTGAGGGACTCGGGCTCGACACGCGCTCGCTCAAGCGACTGGAGCTCGGCGCGCTCTTCCACGACATCGGGAAGATCGGCATTCCCGAGGCGATCCTGTCCAAGCCGGGCCCGTTGACGGGGGCGGAGCGCAGGCTCGTCGAGAAGCACCCCGAGCTCGGTGAGCGGATCATCGCGCCGATCGACCGCCTGGAAGAAGTGCGCCCGATCGTGCGCCACTGTCACGAGCGCTACGACGGAACCGGCTATCCCGACGGCAAGCAGGGCGAGGACATTCCGATCGAGTCGCGCATCATCCTGGTCTGCGACGCGTACCACGCGATGACCACCGACCGCCCTTACCGCGAGCGGCTGCCGAAGGAAGAGGCGCTACGTCGGCTTGACGAAGGCGCCGGGACGCAGTTCGACCCCGCGGTGGTCGAGGTCTGCAAGCGAGTTCTCGCGGAGAGCTTCTAGCTCGGCCCTAGCGCGGTCGGCCGCCGCTGAAGGCGTCCAGTCCCTCGGTGAAGCTGACGTACGGGACCGCGGGCATGGCGGTTTCTCGCTCCCGCACACGCTCTTGGTTTTCGAGCGCCCGTTCGCGCCGTCGAATGCTCTCCTGCTGCGTCGCTAGACCGGCCTGAACGCGTAGGAGCTCCGCCTCACGTGCGAGCAGCGTTGCCTCGCGCGCCGCCAGCTGCGATTCGAGTAGTGCGAGCTTGTGCTCACTCTCCACGGTGGATCGCTGCTTGACGGTCGCCGCCTCTCGTTCGCGAGCGGCAAGCCGCTGCTCCTGCTCGTCGAGCGCCTTCGCTCGTCCCTCGAGTTCTTCGGCCTGTTCCTCAACCTCTCGGGCTCGCTCGTCGACCGCCTTCACTTGTCTCGCGAGTTCCTCTTCGCGGCCTGCGAGCTCTCGGGCCCGCGCGTCGGCGCGTCGTTCGTGCTCGGACCGGACGGCGTCGCTCCGCGCCTCCAGTTCCCGCGCCTCGACGGCGAGGCGGCTGCGCTCTGCTTCCACGTCCTGCTCGGTCGCCTCGAGGGCGGCGGCGAGCGCAACGAGCTCGTCTGTCGCCCGCGAGGCCTCCGTGCGCGAGGCTTCGAGCAGCCGCTCCTGCTCTTCGAGCTCGGTCTGCTGTTCCGCGAACGCAGCTTCGCTTTCGCGGAGCCGCGTGTAGGAGCTCTCGAACTCCAGCTTGCGGCGCTCGACGGAGGACTTCAACTCCGTGAGCTCTTGCTCGCGACTCGTCAGCGCAGTCTCCGATTCCTCTACCTCGAGCTCACGCGCGCGCAGCGCGGTCTCGCGTTCGGCGACCTCACGCTCTCGCGGGACGAGCGCGTCGAGCCGCTGCTGAGCCTCCGACTCGCGTCGCGCGACCAGTTCTTCCGCGTAAGCGCGATCCGCTTCCTGTGGGCGCTCGGATCGCCGTAAGCGTAGGCGGCGTCCCTCGTGACTGCGTGCATCGATCTTCTCGAGCTCACGGGTGCGCCGCTCGACCTCGAGCTCTCGGCGCGCGACGTCGGCCGCTCGCTCGCGCAGTGCGCGTTTCAGGTCCTCGACCTGAACCAGGGCCTCGACGTTTTGGCGCTGCCGCGCCTCGGCGAGGTTCCGCGCGAGGCGCAGTACCTGGTTGCGGTCGGCGTCCTCCTCAGGCTGCTGCCAGGCTGCCTCCCAGCCGACCGATTCCCACGAGTCGCTCCGACCCTCCATCCTCTAAAGCGTAGCGCGCTTTGAGGCTGTTTTGGTGCTCCGAGCAGGGAAAACCTGAGAGGACACTAGCT